>JABSQA010000035.1:10984-28514 GCA_013213825.1 Henriciella sp. | reverse complement strand
TGCTAAGCCAGTAGCTCTTTTGGATAGTCCGCATAGGAGTGCTTTAGCACGCCGTGATTGAGTCGGGTCTCAGCCTTTTGCGTTCCACCAGACGCATCAAAAATGCGCGTTCGCGTCCAATAATTCTCGGTCCGGCGCCCCTGTGACAAAGCCACGATTTCGCGGCGAATAAGGTAAGACTCGCCAACGAAAATCGGCCCGTTTATGTAACGGATCTCCAAATCTGCGAACAAACCAATGGCTGGCCCTTTGGTCGGGAATCCAGCTTTACGATTTGAATATTCGGCCAGGACACTGATCATTTCAGTCGGAACAATTGCCCGCCCCCATGGTGAGGCTGAAGCGTCATCATACCAGGGTGTTCTTTCAGTGATTTTGTTCAGCTTCTCATTCAGCGAAAACGGATAGAGCGCCCCCATATTTTGATCCGCCGCCATGCTGACAGGTTCATCCTCTTTGCCGACCATACCGACATGGAGATCTGCGAGAATCACCAATTCGCCTGCCGGTCGCAGACGCGCCATGCGGGCTTCGAGCAGAGTTTCACCATGATCTGGGCCAAGAGTTGCGGAGGCCTCTAAGACCGGCGTTCCATCAGCTTTCTCTGCCCAACAATCCGCGCGGTTTGGCGCCACAGGTTTCACAAATACTCGGACCTCTTCCCCTTCCACGACCATGTTTTTGTAATGGCAGGAAATACAGCCACGCTCGAACCAGTCCTGCCCCCAAAGCTGCACGAGCAAAGGATCGAACTGGCTGAAATGCGTTGGCCCTTCAATCGGCCCAGCTTTGAAGCCCAATCGTTCAGCTTCGGCATCATCATGGATGGATTTGTGCCCACCATATTCCTGCTCGATGAGCATATTTGCTGGCGCCCGTAATGGACCGCTTAAGACGCCATCTTGCTCGACAATCGGCGTGTTAAAACTCATCCTTCCATGCCCGCTTTGCGCGCGCAATCGGCCGCAAACTGCGCTAAGGGCGCGACGCGCTCTTCCATGGTTGCTGCCGCGGCGTTCGAAGCGGTGCCATCGCGCACACGGCCAACAATACCCTGGCAAATCGCGGCCAAGCGGAAAGCGTTGTAAGCAAAATAGAAGTCAACTTCGGGCAGGCCGTCCCGTCCTGTATGCTGACAATAAAGCGCCGTATACTCTTCCATTGTGGGGATGCCATAGGCTTTCAGGTCTTCAATATCGACGAGCGCACCGCGCGCCGGATCGGAGCTCGGCATCACCCAATTCATCAGGTGATAGGTAAAGTCTGCGAGCGGATCACCGAGCGTGCAAAGCTCCCAATCGAGCACGGCGATGACTTTTGGCTCGGTCGGATGCAAGATCATATTGTCGAGGCGATAATCGCCGTGAACAATCGTCGTCGTATCTCCGGGCGGAATATTGTTCGGCAGCCACTCAATCAAGGCATCCATATCTGGAATTTTCTTGGTCTCTGAAGCGACATATTGCTTGGTCCAGCGGTGCGTTTGGCGCGCGATATAATCGGACTCTTTGCCAAACCCTTCTAAACCTGCGGCCCGCCAATCGACATTATGGAGGTCGGCAAAGGTTTTGACCTTGGCCTCATAAATCGCCCGACGTTCAGCGGGCTCGAGGTCGGGCAATGTGCCATCCCACAAAATCCGGCCCTCAACGCAGTCCATGATGTAGAAAATCGTGCCGACGACGCTCTCATCCATGCACAAGCCATATGGCCGAGCGACCGGGAAACCGAGCGGATAGAGCGCGTCGATGACACGAAACTCTCGATCAACGGCATGCGCCGATGGCAAGAGTTTGCCTGGCGGCTTGCGGCGCATCACATAAGTTTTGCCACCGGCAAACAGCTTATAGGTCGGGTTCGATTGACCGCCTTTGAATTGCTTGACGGTGAGCGGTCCTTCAAAGCCTTCAACATTCTCGGCCATCCAGGCTTCAAGGTTGGCCTCATTGAATTTATGCGTGTCCGCGACATCCTTCGTGCCAGTGAACAATTCTTGCGCGCTTCCACCATGGACCATGGCACACCTCCTCAGCGTGAATTCTGCTTTTAGTCTGTTTAACCGCACCAGTGACGCCGACAAGTCGTACGCAGGGTTAGGCTTTATCTCGAAGGGTCAAAATCGTTGCAATCGCATCCGCTGCTCGGCTGCTCGGAACAAAGATGTGATCATGATGGTAGGCGGCGATGGCGTTACACGGGATGTCGGCAGCGGCGAGCGCCTCGGCGACGGCCGCCAAAAAGCCAACCGCCTGCAAATCGGAATAGACCGAAAGTTCCAACCAAGCCCATCGGTTTTCGGATGGTGTGGTCTCGCTCGCGGTCGTGACTACCGTGAGGCCTTCACTTTCCTGGAACAGCATGGCGATCTTTCGCGTGTCGCGCAGATTGACCAGCTCTACCCAAGACGCTTCTTCCGCGGCAATCGTTTCAAACCGCCAAATGCCATCCTTTTGTTTGACATCTAGCGTTGAGAGCAGCGTCGAAAGGTCTTTTTCGGCCACTACTTCAGGGCCCGCCAGCCAATGTCTTTGCGGCAAAACCCTTGCGGCCAATCAATCTTGTCGACGCCCGCATAAGCTGCATCCACGGCTCCGCGCAGATCCGCGCCTGTGGCCGTCACACCGAGCACGCGCCCACCGACCGCGATCAGGCTTTTATCACTATCTACGTCAGTCCCTGCTTGAAAGACGGTGACATTTTCGACCGCATTGGCCTCAGCGACACCTTTAATGATCGAGCCCTTTGGATAGGATTCTGGATAGCCTTCCGTCGCCATCACCACACACGCACTCGGCTGGAAGTCATTCACGCCCATCATCTGAGCAATCTCGCGATGGCTGTGAACGAGCCCGCCCGTGGCGCAGGTGAGAAGCGCTGGGACAATATCACCGGGCAAGCCTGCCATGAGCACCTGACACTCTGGGTCGCCGAAGCGGGCATTGAATTCCACCACTTTCGGGCCCGATGGCGTCACCATAATGCCGACATAGAGCACGCCTTGATACGGCATATCCTCATCCGCCATCCCAGACAGCAAGGGCTCGACAATCAGGGTCTGCACCAATTCCATAATCCGCGGCGTGACTACGGGCGCCGGCGCATATGAGCCCATACCGCCTGTGTTCAATCCTGTATCGCCATCCCCAACCCGTTTGTGATCTTGCGCAGGCGGCAGGTAGATCGCGCCATCGCCATCCGTCATCACAAAGATGGAGGCTTCTTCGCCGTCCATAAATTCTTCGATCACCAATTCGGTCGAGGCATCGCCGAACTTACCGGTCATCATCGCTTCGACTTCGTTCTCGGCCTCTTCCAACGTGTCGCAAATCACCACGCCTTTGCCGGCGGCCAAGCCATCCGCTTTGATTACATATGGCGCGTCCATGGTCTCGAGGAAATCGAGCGCTTCTGTGAGATCGGTGAACCGGCCATAGGCGGCCGTCGGGATGTCGAGCTTGCGCATCATGTCTTTCGAGAAGCCTTTAGAGCTTTCAAGTTGCGCAGCTTTTTCACTGGGGCCAAACACGTCAAACCCACGAGCGCGCAACGCGTCAGACAGGCCGACCGCTAATGGCGCTTCTGGGCCAATAACGATCAAATCTGGTGAGACTTGTAAGACCAATTCTTGCATCTTGTGCAAATCTGTCGGGTCGACATCGAAGCATGGCCCAATCTCGTCCATGCCTGGATTTCCAGGGACGCAGAAGACTTCATCGACAATCTCGGATTGCGAGATTTTCCATGCCAGGGCGTGTTCGCGGCCGCCCGAACCCACAACGAGTATTTTCATGGCGCCAGGCCATGCACCTTCGCGTGCTTCGGATCAAGCCCTCTCAGTCTTTTTGCAAGTTTTTGGACAACGTGCGCCGCTTCAGCAAGTGTTGGCATTCGTCTCAATTCTGCTTATTATTTCTACAATTACATAAATATGGGGACTGACATCAGATGCATTTTGCGAAGAATACAGCTTCAATTTTTGCACTGCTTTTCATTACGGCATGTGGCGGCGGTGGTGGCGGATCCGCGCCGGCGCCAACACCGACGGCATCTCCACCCCCGCCCCCCCCTCCGCCCCCACCCGTGGCCCAGTCTGCAGATCCAACCCAATTTGAAGACCAAGCCATCTTACGCGGCCTCACGTTTAGCTCCGGATACAGCAATGACATGAACCCGATGGTTCGCATGTTCGCAGGGGGCGGTGCAGTCGGCGATGTGGATGGCGATGGTGATCTCGACATCTTTGTTACGCCCGGAAATACCGGGCCAAATTTGCTCTATTTGAATCAAGGTGGCGCAGGGTTTAGCGAGGATGCTGCGGGCGCGGGATTAGCCTTTACAAAGTCCGCGACAGAGACATTCCGGCAAAGCGGCCCCGTCTTTGGCGACTTGGACGGCGATGGCGATCTCGATCTATTTATCGGTGGTCTAGAGGGTGACCCGTCACAGATCTTTCAGAACAATGGCAGCGGCCAATTCACCAATGTGACGGCGGGCTCCGGCGTGGATTTTATGTCCTCGCCCTACACCATTTCGGCGGCACTCGGCGACTATGACAATGATGGCGATCTCGATCTCGCCATGGCGCATTGGGGCACGCCGCGCGACCAAAACAATCCGGGAGAGACTGAAACCCTATGGCGCAATGAAAGTTCAGTTGGAACGATCAGCTTCACGCCGGTCAGCCAAGCTGCCGGGATATCTTCAGAGCTCGGATTAGACCGAACAGGCGGTGTCCTCGGAGAAGATCATGATTATACATTTGCGCCCGGCTTTGCCGACATTGATGGCGATGGCGATCAAGACTTATTGAGCGTCGCAGATTTTGGCTCGTCCCGCGTATTCCTTAATAATGGCGACGGCACATTCACAAACATCACCGACCCCACACGAATTACGGATACAAACGGCATGGGGGCCGCGATCGGGGACTATGATGGTGATGGCGACATGGATTGGTTCGTCTCATCGATTGATGGCAATCGCCTGTATCAGAATACGGGCGGCGATTTTATATATCCGAGCGAAGCGGCTGACGTTGACCCTGGCGGTTGGGGCTGGGGGTCCTGTTTTGCTGATTTCAATGCCGATGGACGATTGGACATTTATCAAACCAATGGCTGGGATGTCGGTATGGACCCGCAAAACTCACCTTATGTGGATGATACGTCGCGCTTATGGATGTCCAATCCAGATGGCTCATTCGAAGATATGGCGAATGGCTCAAATATGCTCGACACGGAGCAAGGTCGCGGCGTGATTTGCGATGACTTCGATGCCGATGGTGATGTGGACGTGTTACTCCTGACCCTCGATGATCAACAAGCCGCAATGTTATGGACCAATCAACTGTCCGGGGCCAACACGCTTTCCGTAGTGCTTGAAGGCAAAGCTCCGAACACGTTCGGTGTGGGCGCCCTGGTCTCAATCACAATCTCTGGCGACACGCAGACACGCCTGGTCGGTGTGAACTCGAACTTCATTTCGCACAATTCTACACACCAGTATTTCGGATTGGGTGACGCAACAGAAATCGACTCCCTGCGCGTCGCATGGCCTGACGGCGCCATAACGGAAATGACCAATGTCGCCGCTAATCAGCGCCTGACCTTGCAACATCCGGATCTATGAAGCCTCGCAGGATTTCCTAGGTGACGTCGCCCTGCCCGGCGTCTAAAGTTGAGTCATGGCTGATTCACCCACCTCGAATTCCCCTGAACTGACCGTTTCCGAGCTGTCAAATGCGCTGAAGCGGACGATTGAGACGGCATATGACCATGTCCGTGTCCGCGGGGAATTGGGCCGTGTGACGATTGCCCGGTCTGGACATATGTATGCCGACCTCAAGGACGATAAAGCTGTCCTCAATACGATCATGTGGAAAGGCCAAGTTTCGCGCCTGCCCTTTCGTCCTGAAGAAGGCTTAGAAGTCATCGCCACCGGTCGGATGTCGACTTATCCTGGCCGTTCGAATTATCAGCTGATCGCTGACAGCCTACGCCCAGCCGGCGTGGGCGCGCTCATGGCGCTGCTGGAAGAGCGCAAGAAGAAGCTGGCGGCGGAAGGTCTGTTTGATGACCGGCACAAAAAGCCGCTGCCTTTCTTGCCGCGAACCGTTGGCGTCGTCACCTCACCGACGGGCGCTGTCATTCGCGATATTCTACATCGCATCCGCGACCGCTTTCCCGTGCGCGTCATCCTTTGGCCCGCTCTGGTCCAAGGCGATACGGCGGCCCCACAAATCGTTGCGGGTATTCGTGGTTTTAACGCCATGCCGGAAGGCCAACGTCCTGACGTCCTCATTGTCGGGCTTGGCGGCGGGGCGATCGAGGAGCTCTGGCCTTTCAATGAGGAAGAGGTCGTACGTGCCGCCTTTGAAAGCCAAATTCCGCTTATCTCAGCGGTTGGCCATGAAACCGATACAACTCTGATCGACTATGTCTCTGACGCACGCGCGCCGACGCCGACCGGCGCCGCCGAGATCGCCGTCCCGGTCCGGTCTGAACTCAAGCTCCAAATTGATGATCTTGAACAGCGTCTTAAACGGGCTTTGGTGCGCTACATTCGCCGCGGCAATGAACGTTTGGAAGCCACGCGTTTGCCACCCGCAGGCCGACTGCTGGAGAGCAAACGACAACGCTTCGACGCCGTATCCGAACGCTTGCCACGCGCGACAAAAACCCTGGTTGAGCGTCAACGTGCGAAACTAGATGCCTTGAGCGCAGGGCTTGTAAGCCCAAAACAAATCGTTCTGGAAAAGCAGGCAAACCTGCAAACCTTATCCGCAAGACTCTGCGCGGGGCTTTCCAAAGCGGCGTCTAAGAAGCGGGTTGAGTTTACGCGCACAGCCTCACGTCTGCGCCCCGAGCCATTGATCGCGGATGCACGGCGGGCCCGCACGGCTCTGGTCGACACCGCCCGCCGCGCTCGTCCCGCGCTCGACCGGATTTTTCAAACAAAGCGCAGGCTATTCGACTCCCAAGGCAAGTTGCTGGAAACTTTGTCATACCAGGCCACGCTCAAGCGCGGTTATGCCATCGTCAAAGATCCGTCCGGCAAAGTCTTGCGACACGCGGCGGATATCGCGAGCAAGCCCCAAGTTGAGGTGACCGTTGCGGATGGCGAGGTGTCGCTAACTCCCACGGGCGCGGCCAAAGCGCCTGTGACGCCGAAACCCAAACCACCATCCAAACCTTCGGGCGGTTCCGACCAAGGAAGCTTATTTTAGAATAGGACTTCCGCGGCGGAGGCTCTACTCACGCGCCCCATTCTCGCTATGCTCCTGAAAAATAAATCGGGAGGATGAGCCATCATGGTCAAAACGATCTGGAACTTTGGCGATCTGCTGGACGATAATGGCGCGCACTTGGGAGATAATAATCCCGCGCTGATCCATGGTGATCGTGTCGTCTCGTGGCCGGAAATGACCGAGCGTTCGAACAATGTCGCACGCTGGCTGCTCGCAAATGGCGCACAATTTGGCGACAAGATCGGCTTCTACATGCGCAACCAGCCGGAATACACAGAAGGCCTGGCGGCGAGCTTCAAGGCGCGGCTAACGCATGTGAATGTCAATTACCGCTATTTGGATGATGAGCTTGCTTACATCATCGACAATTCCGATAGCACTGTCGTTTTGTTTGATGTCGAGTTCCGCGAGAATGTCGCGCGGGTCAGAGATCGCTTGCCCCATGTCAAAATATGGGTCGAAGTCGGCGGCTCTGGCGATGCACCGGACTATGCCGTCGCCTATGAAGACATTGCCAGCACTGGCAATGGCGCCCCGCTGGAGATTGAGCGGTCGCCAGATGATTTGATGTTCCTATACACTGGTGGAACCACTGGCATGCCGAAAGGAGTAATGTGGTCGCATCAAATCTGGCGCGACGCCAATTTGGATGGCATGCGCCGCATCTATGGCGCCGCGCCTGAGAATTGGGAAGATCACAGAGCTTTCGTCAATGAAGTCGGTCAGCATGGCCGGCAATTGCCCGCATGTCCGTTGATGCATGGCACGGGCTTGTTCACCGCGCTTGGCGCTTTTCTCAATGGCGGCGCGATTGTCACGCTGGAGAACAAAACCAAGTTTGACCCTGAACAACTCTGGGAAACGGTGGCCCGCAATGGTGTGACGGCGATGGCGATCGTCGGTGATGCGTTTGCAAAACCGATGCTGAAAGTGCTCGATGCCAATCCTGGAATCTATGATCTCTCATCGGTTGCGAGCATCACCTCGTCCGGCGTGATGTGGAGCATGGAAGTCAAGCAAGGCTTGATCAAGCATATCCCACAAGTCGCCCTCATGGACAGTTTCGGGGCGTCCGAGGCCGTTGGGTTTGGCATGTCAGTGACCACCGCGGAAGGCGTCTCAGAGACAGCTAAGTTTGAGATTGGCGAGCATTGCAAAGTGTTCTCTGAGGACGGTCGAGAGATCGAGCCTGGATCCGATGAAACCGGGCTGATTGCACGCGGTGGCTCAGTCCCACTTGGCTATTACAAAGACGAAAAGAAAACCGCCGAAACTTTCCGAACCATAAATGGTGTTCGCTACGCCATTCCGGGGGATTGGTGCAAAGTCGCAGCAGATGGGACGTTGACGCTCCTGGGTCGCGGATCGAATTGTATCAATTCAGCGGGCGAAAAGATTTATCCAGAAGAAGTCGAAGAAGCTTTGAAAGCGCATGAGGCGGTACGAGACGCGCTCGTGGTCGGTGTCCCAGACGACAAATGGGGACAAGCGGTCACCGGCGTGGTCGAGCTCGCAGACCATTCGGAAACTGATGAAGACACGTTGCGCGCCTTCGTACGCACGCAACTCGCGGCCTATAAAGCGCCAAAGCGTATTCTCTTCTCACCCGACCTAAAACGCGCACCAAATGGCAAGGCAGACTATAAGAGCATTCGCGCATTCGCTTACGCAGAATTGGGGATAGAAGCATAACCCGCACCCCATAGGGAGGATAAAATGAAACTCTACAATTCCGTTGGCCCAAACCCACAAGTAGTCAGAACTTTTATGGCCGAACGCAACATCCAACTCGAGATGGAAGAGATTGACATCATGGCCGGCGATAATCGCAAGCCTGATTATTTGGCCATCAACCCAGCCGGACAATTGCCTGCGCTGTTGCTCGATGATGGCTCGATCCTGACAGAGATCACGGTCATCTGTGAGTATTTAGATGAAACGCAACCTGGTGCCTCACTGATGGGCGATACGCCAGAAGCTCGCGCGCAGATCCGCAGTTGGACGCGTTGGGCAGACCTCAATATCTGCGAGCCGCTGGCCAATGGCTTTCGCTTTGCCGAGGGGCTTCCGCTGTTTGAAAACCGTATGCGTTGCATTCCAGAAGCCTCTGACGGATTAAAAGCCTGCGTCCAAGACAAACTCACCTGGCTCGACGGCCAACTTGGCGATCGTCCATTCCTCGCCGGCTCAGACTTTTCACTCGCCGACATTCTGCTGTCCACGTTTCTTGGCTTTGGCGAACAGGTCGGTCAGCCGCTAAATCGAGAGCTAGAAACGGTTTCGGCATGGTATGATCGCTGTATGGCGCGAGACAGCGCGAAGGCTTAACATGAAAATGCTAGAGGATGAGCTTCATTCCAATGTGGCTGTCTTCAAAACCTAGCTTTTCATAAAATCGATGTGCGTCGGGCCGCGTTTTATCGGTCGTGAGCTGGATGAGTCCGCAGCCGGCTTTGCGGGCTTCCTGAATAGCGTACTGAAAAATCTCGGTGCCGATGCTCGTGCCGCGCACATCGCTATGAACACGAACGCCTTCAATCAATGCGCGTTTCATTCCGCGTCTGGCTATTCCAGGAATTAGCGTTAGCTGCAGACAAGCACGTACACATTCATGGTCGTCGACCCCGACAATCAGCCTGTTGCCATCTTGCGCTATCAGCTCACTAAACGCCGTTATATATGCTTCTGGAAGCGGTATAGAGAACTCTTCTCTCGTCGCCCCTAAAGGATCATCCGCCAACAATGCTACGATCGTTGGAAGGTCATCGATATTTGCGTCTCGAAACTTCATCGCCGTCCGTTCTAACGGAGCTGGCGCGCTGTATCCACTTGTAATTTGCTAGCTTGACTCGCACCAGCCAGTATCCGCTCCCTATCCGGGCCGAAAGAACCCGTTCAATGTGAGCCGGCCGGTCTTCGGATCGCTCGGCAATGGCAGATCATTGTCGATTACGCCGCTATGCAACAGCGTGCCTGGATACAGGATGAGACTATTATACGCCGCGCCAAAGTCAGCGATCTTTTCATAATGCGGGGCGCCATCCGTGATATAGCGCGCAGGCGGTAGGCCTTGGTCGCGCACGCCTTGTTCGAGCGCGCTGCGAAACGTGGGAAAGCGCTGTTCTGAGATACGTTCGTAGCCCGTCGAGATCTGACGATAAAACGCCGTACCCCCATGCCCCGTGCGGTTAAGATAGATCATGATGGCGAGTTGATTTTCGTCAAACCCATCAAAATGCGGCAGGCGCTGGATCGGTGTGAGCTGCGCCGGATCATGCGTCACAATCGAGTACCAAGCTTGGCCTTGCCAGGTGCGTTTTGGTTGTCCCAATTGATCAGCCACAAGATTGGACACAACCTCGCACAAAGTGTTCAACAAGCTTGGATCGACCGCGGCCCGGATGCCCGGATAATGTGGGTTGATATGCGCATAAGGGTGTTTTGCGGCGGTCTCGACAATCTCGTCGGGCGCACCAAAGATATTGGCCACGCGGATAATTTTCGTGGCTTCATGGCCGACCGTTTCGACGATTGTGTTTGAGAGGTCTAATGCAACCTGATCCACCATGAATTCCTAACAAAATCAAAGTCTGAGACTGAGTTTTCTCTGCTTACCTGACCCTAAAAAACTGCTACATAAAACGATAGAGCGCTTCTGCGAAGAATGACAGGAAAACGGGTCAAACGACATGACGAATCCGAATGATCCCATTGAAAATATTGTCATCATTGGCGGTGGATCTGCAGGCTGGATGACCGCGGCGGCGCTGGCCAATGATTTGGCTGGAACGTGTCAGATCACACTAATCGAATCTGAAGCCATCGGCACCGTCGGCGTTGGCGAAGCGACGATCCCGCCCATCCGTTATTTCAATCAGCGCCTCGGCATCGACGAAGCCACTTTCGTCCGCGAAACCCATGGCTCTTTCAAGCTTGGGATCGAATTCATTGATTGGTCGCGCAAAGGGCATGCTTACTTCCACCCCTTTGGACATTATGGCGCGGAGTTCGATCATGTCCCGTTCTATCAGCATTGGATGCGGGAACATTTAGATGGCGACACCACACCGATAGATGAATACTCAATGGCCTGGGCGGCCTCAAAAGCGGGCAAGTTCTCGCATCCGCTGAATGATCATCGCAATATCCAATCGCGATTTGATTACGCCTATCATTTCGACGCCACGCTTTATGCTGCCTATTTGCGAAAATATGCCGAAGCCCGCGGTGTGACCCGGATTGAAGGCCGCGTTGTCAGTGCAGAGCAAAATCCTGAGAGCGGTTTCATCAAATCGGTCACACTGGAAGATGGACAAAACTTCACTGCAGATCTTTTCGTCGATTGTTCTGGCTTCTTTGGTTTGCTGATCGAGCAAACCCTCAAAACGGGGTATCAGGATTGGTCGCATTGGTTGCCTTGCAATCGGGCTGTGGCGGCGCCCTGTGAGAAGACGTCTGCGATCCTGCCCTATACAAAATCCACGGCGAAGGGCGCTGGCTGGCAATGGCGCATTCCGCTCCAGCACCGCACCGGCAATGGCTATGTTTATTGCAGCGAATATTTAGACGCCGACGCCGCCGAGGCGACGCTTCTATCCTACCTCGATGGCGCCCCCATGGCAGACCCAAAACATCTGCGCTTCACGACGGGGCGGCGCAACAGGTTCTGGAACAAGAATTGTGTTGCGATCGGCCTCTCTGCCGGCTTCATGGAACCGCTTGAATCGACCAGCCTGCATCTGATCCAATATGGCATTATGCGTTTGCTGGCGCTCTTCCCGAGCAAAGCCATGTCGCCGCTTCTGGCAGAAGAATACAACGCCCTCACAATCGCCGAGTATGAGCGTATTCGCGATTTTCTCATCTTACATTACACCGCAACACAGCGTGACGATTCAGAGTTCTGGCGCTATTGCGCCAACATGCCGATTCCGGATCGGCTCTCCTATAAGATGGAGCATTTCCGCACCCATGGCATGGTCATTTCTGATGAGCGAGAATTGTTTCACAATCCGAGTTGGATTGCCGTCTATCTTGGACAGGACATCGTGCCGTCGCGCGCCCCCGCTATGACGCAGCACCGCGAAGGCGTGCCCGTTCAAGATCGCATGAAGGCCATCCGTGACGCGATGAAACAAGCCGTTGACGCCATGCCGATGCATGAGACCTTTATCGACCGCTATTGCAAATCCGCTTTGCAATGAGCCGCAATGAAATCTTGATGCTGCGGTAGATCATTCGTGGCGCGCTCAATCAGCGTTTGAACGTCTGACAAGAACCGCGTGATTTGATCGGAGGAAATCCGATTGGCCATGGCATGGAAACTTTTTGGCATCAGCCCCTGCCCGACCATGACTTGGACCCAGCTCGACTCTCGGAACAGATCTTCTGCGTCCTTGTAGAGCAATCCATTGCCGGCAAAGAGCGTCATCTTCTCTCGCAGATTGTCTGGGACTGACATGTGCTTGCAATAGCGCCAGAACTCGGAATCTTCGCGATCAGTACGGTGATAGTGCAGGATGAGAAAGTCGCGGATAAGCTCATATTCGTGACTGACTTGGCGATTATATTCAGCCTCGTTCGCGGGATCGAAATTGCGGTCCGGGAAGAGTTCAATCAGTTTCGATACGTTAGATTGAATGAGGTGAATGGAGGTTGATTCCAAAGGCTCCAAAAAGCCGCTCGCGAGACCAAGTGAAACACAATTCTTGTGCCAAAACTTATCACGCCGTCCGGTGGTGAATCGGAGCTGTTTGGGATCGCCCATGGGCGCGCCATCAAGGTTAGCCAGTAATGTTTCAGTGGCTTTATCCTTGTCGGTAAAGCCGTCACAGAAGACATGACCGTTACCCGTTCGATGCTGCAATGGAATGCGCCACTGCCAGCCTGCATCATGCGCGGTCGCTTTCGTATAGGGGAGCAACGGCTCAGTACTTTCACAGCCAACCGCGACGGCTCCATTGCAGGGCAACCATTGCGACCAGTCTTGATAGTCAACGCCCAGAGCCTGACCGATCAACAAGCCGCGGAAGCCGGAGCAATCAATGAATAGATCACCAGAGATTTGCTCGCCTCGCTCCAGCGTAACTGATTGGATAAAGCCTGTGTCCGGCTGCAGCTGAACATCGACCACTTTGCCTTCCACCCGCTGAACACCCGCAGCTTCGGCATGTTTGCGTAGATAGCGCGCATATAGACCGGCATCGAAATGGAAGGCATAAGCCAAGCCCGTCATCGACGTATTGCCGACCCGGTCGAGGCGGCCGAACTTGTGCGAATAAGCGGCTTTGTGGTGCAGCGAATAATCCCACAGCCCTGCCGTGTTGCCCTCCGCCTGACTGCGCAGCCAGTAATGATGGAAATGCAGACTGGCGAGATTGATCCCAGCATCGCCAAATGTGTGCAAGTAAGACTCGCCAATATGGCCCCAATTGTTGAACTCAATGCCAAGCTTGAACGTCCCGCGCGTTTCGCGAACAAACTCATTCTCGTCCAAACCCAGCACACCGTTTAGGCGTCGAATTTGCGGAATGGTCGCTTCACCCACACCAACGGTTCCAATCGCTTCGGACTCGATGAGTGTGATTTTTACGGCCGCACCAAGCAGGCGAGACATCGCCGCTGCAGCGATCCACCCTGCTGTGCCGCCGCCGACGATGACAATGTTTTCAATGTGCTGGCTTTGCATCTTATCGCCTTACCCCGCTCCGCCGCCTTCGCCCAGTGGACACAACCTAAAATAAGAAAGGCCTGCTCGAAAGCAGGCCTCTCCCAGGAGGAAATTCTAACTCTCACTCAAAGTTAGAATTTTTTCGACACCGTGATGTTATACGTGGTGCCATATTCTTCGTGACGGCTTGGGAAAACCACGGATGGATCTACCGTTTGGGCCTCAGTCACGAATGGCTCATTGGTCAGGTTGAAGACCTCAAAGTTGACGCCGAGTCCGGCGAGTGGGCCATCGTCCCATTCATAGCCAAGCTGTAGATCGACAATGGTCTCGTCCTGGGCTTCTGCTCCAGTCAGTGAACCGTCAAACTGTGGCACCTCTGAGAGGAAGCCAGAGCGATGACGCGCACTGATCCGCGACCGCCAACCATGGTTTTCATAGTAGATGTCACCAGACCAGACATTGTCCGAATAGCCCGGGATACGGATGTCTGCACCCGAAATTGCACCTGACAGACTGCTATCGGCATACGTATAGCTGGCATTGAAACCAAAGCCTTCAAACTGCTCTGGCAGGAAGTCGTCCAAGCTCATGCGCAGCGTCGCTTCGATACCCGTGATCGATCCGTCCGAGATATTCTCTGGGAAGTTCGATACGGCAGTCGCCACTTCTGGGTTCGCCGCGACGAACGCGTCGAGCGCTGGGATCCCAACAGAGGCAAGCTGTGCCGAGATGTCCTCAGTCCGCGTGGCATTCTCAACCCAATCAGACAGCTCCTTGTGGAAGACGGCGACAGACAAAGCCGTCGTGGGTCCGAAATACTTCTCATAGGAGACGTCGAGAGAGGTCGACTGATAGGGCTCCAATTGCGGGTTACCACCGCCAATGTTGAAACACGCATTGGTTGGCAGAGTGAAGCCGACCAAAGAGTCCGGCACGAAGTCACCATCCGTATCTGCACAGACCTGATTATTGATCGATACAGTTTGGTTTGCTGCCAACGCGTCCAAACGCGGGCGGGTAACGGTCTGAGCCGCAGCGAAGCGCAGGAATGTGTCTGGAGACACTTCGAATGACAAGTTTGCACTCGGCAAGAAGTAATTCTCAGACGCGCCAAGCGTTTGCTGACGGTCACCATTGCCTTGCAGTTTCGCGGTCGAAGACTGATCGACGTCTTGATACTGGAAACCGAAATTACCGAAGACTGGCACACCGTTAAAGGTGCTGTCGATTTCGGCCATGGCGTAGAAGGTGGTGATCTCTTCTTCGACAACCCATTCCGTATCAAATGTCGCCTTCTCCAGCGTATAGGTTCCGTCCGTGAGGAAGCTAGATGGATCATATGCAATGATGTCGAGACCGATATTGCCAGAATTGGTGCGACCCAAAATCCGGTTTGTCGGGATGGCGAATTCGCCGTTCACGAAATTTGCACCCGCACGGATAAAGTTCTCGTTAGAGTCGAAGGTCTTTTCACGATCGGTGAAGAGCACACCAGCTTTGACACCGCTAATGACATTGTGACCAACATCATATTCTGCTTCCAAACGAAGCTGATTCAACTCGTCCTCGATCTTAGGCTCTTTGATGAAGCCAACTTGGCCCCATCCGCCTGGATCGGTCAGAACCACGACGCTAGGATCGGTATAATCTAGGCCCGCAGCAATGGCATACTCACCGTCTGGGTCAAAGCCAAATCCGAGCGTATCGGTTGGGCCTGAACCGGCGAAGCCCGTACCTGCATAAGACTCATAGTCGATGTCATTACGGTCCAAGGTCGAACGCGCATAGTCACCGGTAAGGGTCAAACGGTCATTGACCGCATAGGACGTATTCAAACCGATCGCAAAGATCTCTGCGGTATTGCCCTCAGTGTCCGTCCGCAAGAAGGTCGTGACATTGTTATAGGTTGCCGCATCTGCGAAACCGCTCGTGCCAGTTGTGCCTTGGAATTGCGCTGAAGACCAAGACGCGATTGGCGTTTCCACACCGCGGAAAATACCAGCGTCTTCAGTGTCTGTGTAGAACGCGTCAATCGTGGTTTGCCAGCGATCATTTGGCTCGAATTGTAGCGCACCCGCAACGGAAGTCCGTTCAAACTCGCGAGAGACAACACCGGTCCGCGGGTTATCGCTTGGATAAACCAGACCTGTCAGCGGGTCGATCGAAGTCTGTCCGCTGTTCGTTTTCAGTTCGCGTGATGTGAACTGCGTTGGGTTTGACTGGATGGTCGCCGCCAGCGACCAACCAATGGTGCCGTCCGCGTTCTGGTCAATCAACGACCCGAACAGTCGATAACCATCTTCATCAAAATCTGGGTTCGGCTGATCATTGTCATTAAAGACATACTTGCCTGAGAAGTTCAGCTTGCGCTCGGTATAATCAAGCGGGCGAACCGTCCGCAAATCGATGGCGCCTGCGATACCCGTGGCAGCCAGAGTCGCATCTGGGGTTTTGTAAACCACACCTTGAGCGACCAGTTCAGATGGGAATTGGTCAAACTCAACGCCGCGATTGTTACCCGCGGAAACGACTTCACGGCCATTCCAAAGCGCCAGAGAGAAATCTGGGCCAAGACCACGGATCGAAATCTGCTGCGAACGACCGCGCACACGCTGAGCGGTTACGCCCGGCAAACGCGCCAGGGAGTCCGCGATAGACAGGTCTGGAAGCTTACCAATGTCCTCAGCTGAAATCGCTTCGACAATCGATGTCGCGTTCTTTTTCGCGTTCAATGAATTTTGGATCGATCCGCGGATACCGGTGACGGTGACCACATCGAGGGTCGCCTGTTCGTCTTCTTCCTCATCCGGCGCATCTTGCGCGTGAACGGGTACGCTGGCGACGAGCGCAAGCGCGGCTGTTCCCAGCAACCAACTTCTCTTATTCGTAAAGCTCGTTTTCAAATTTTCCTCCCTGAAACGCATTCATATGGAGGTACTCCACCTCCAAGTGACTCGCTACACTTATTGCAAATTTATGAAAACGCCAACCCCTTTCGCATATCTGTCATGACTTTTACCCCCTCCATTGTGACCATTTTGCATCATTTTTATGCAATCATAGCCACCCCAAAGCCCATATTATATGAGCAAATAGGCAATTGGTTCGAAAACTTACGCGTTTCACACACAATTGTTTTCGCAAATTTTTGCAAAACAATGCAAATTTATGAAATAATACTCGTATAAAGAGTGCTAAGGCGCGCCGCAGGAGGCCCGTATGATCAGTTCTGCGGGTATGCGGTCATCATCAGGGCCACGCTGACCTGAGGAATCGAGCAGTTTCGATACCAGAACGCGCCCAGCCTTGCTGGTATCCTGATCAATCGTACTCAGCGGCACCTCGGCATATACGCCAAACGGTACATTATCATACCCGACAACAGCGATATCGTCCGGCACGGACAGCCCAGCGCGGCGAATAGCTTGGATAGCACCGAGTGCGATCAGATCACTGGCTGCGAAGATCGCATCGAAATCGGCTTTTTCGGCGATCAAGGTTTCCACCACCGCCCGCGCAGATGCCACTTGGAAGTGTGATGGCACGATCAAACGATCCTCATAAGGCAGGCCCGATAACTCCAACCCCTCGCGATACCCCCGCATGCGCTG
>JABSQA010000035.1:0-10946 GCA_013213825.1 Henriciella sp. | reverse complement strand
CGGGTGCATCTGAATCACCAAGAAAAATGATCCTTTTCCGTCCCAGCCGCGCCAAATGCGATGTCGCCCGACGCCCACCGGCAATATTGTCACTGCCGACCGAACAATAGGCCTGCTCGGGCAGAGCTGCGCCCCATACAACGAACCGGTCCTCAACTTCGGCAAGGCGATTAAAGGCCTCATGCAAGGTCGATTGGCCGAGGAAAATCACGCCATCTGAACGACTCGTCGACATCGCCGTCGCCAGCTCATCATAAGAAGACGGCGCGATATAACTCAGCAAGATATCACAGCCTCGTTCGCGCGCCGCATCGCCGATGCCCGCTAACAGCTCGAAGAAGAACGGGTCTGCCATCCGCCCTTCACGGCTTTGCGGCCGCGGCACCACGATCGAGATCGTCGCGTTCGCGCCGATTGGCCCGGCTGGCATATAGGCGCGAAATGGATAATCCAGCTCGCGCGCCAGTTTCCAGATCTTCTGCTTGGTCCTGACATTGACCGCGGGGCTATCATTCAGGGCGCGTGAGGCTGTCGAAATCGACACACCTGCCCGTTTGGCTAGATCTTCCAAACGTGTGGTCGGCTTCGTTTCCATACTCATCGCTCCTCTACTCAGACGGCCCGGATCCAAACCCCCGTGCGCGCGGGAATGGAGGATACCTTTACCGGATCTTCCTTAAGAGGCCTTGAAGAGAGCAGCAAATCTCCCGCAGAAACAAGACCTTCAGGGAAATTGAACTCACCATCTCCGAAGTTGAACAGGGCCAAAACCAGCTCAGCCCCCATCCGGCGCTCGATAATGAGGACCGAGTTATCTCCCCCTTCAGAGAACCGCATGCGCCCTTGCACCAAAGCTTCGACGCGTTTGCGCACAGACAAAGCCTCTGCCGTAAATCGCAACATGCTGTCATTGCCCTGCTGTTGATCCACCGCGAGCTGTGAATGCGCGGGATCAACCGGCAACCAGGGATCAGCGCTAGAGAAACCTGCATTCGGCGCCGCTTGAACCCAAGGCATTGGTGTGCGCGCACCATCGCGCCCAAGCGTCTTGGGCCAATTGGCGATGGCTTCTGGGTCTTTCAGGTTCGAGAATGGCACATTGGCTTGTGGCAAGCCCAATTCCTCGCCTTGATAAATGATGGGATTGCCCCGCAATGAGAGCAATAGCATCATGTAAAGCCTCGCCATTTCATCGCGATGCTCATCCGATGCCCAGCGCGTGATCGCCCTGGGTGCATCATGGTTCGAGAATGCCCAGCTCGGCCAGCCCTCATCATCAGACTGATCCCATTGATTGGCTGACTCAATTACGGTCCGAGCGGTCAAAGCTGGTGCATACAGAAAATCGAAATTGTACGCCGAATCCAGTCTCTTGCCGCCTTCCGTGAAGGCTTTCATTTCCTCAATTGGATTGGGACCCCCTACTTCAGCTACCGTAAACGACCCCGGATAATCATCCAGCATGGCGCTGAATTTCTCGATAAACCCAACAATTTCCGGCTGAGACATATTGTAAGTATGCAGCTGCATATCGAACGGTCGCGTCGCTTCATGCGCTGAGACCCCCGAAGGTGGATTGTCGCGTAAATTGCGATCATGCATAGAGAAGTTCAGCGCATCGAGCCGGAACCCGTCCACGCCGCGATCCAACCAAAACCGCCCGGCCGCAATCAGCGCCTCTTGCACTTCTTCATTGTACAAATTGAGGTCTGGCTGCTCCTTCAGAAAATTATGGAAATAATATTGCCCGCGGCGCGCATCCCATTCCCAGCTTGATCCACCAAAAACGGACTGCCAATTGTTTGGCGGAGAGCCATCCGATTTGGCGTCGGCCCAGACATACCAATCGGCGCGCGGATTATCGCGACTGGAGCGGCTCTCAATAAACCAGTCATGATGATCTGAAGTGTGCGAATAGACTTGGTCGATAATCACTTTCAGCCCAAGCGCGTGGGCGCGCTCAACGATGGCATCAAAGTCCTCAATCGTCCCGAAGATAGGATCGACTCCGCAAAAATCTGCGACATCATAGCCATAGTCAGCCATGGGTGAGGTGAAAAATGGAGAGATCCAAATGCCGTCGACGCCTAAGCCCGCAATGTGATCCAACCCCCGCAAAATCCCTTTAAGATCGCCAACACCATTGCCGCTCGTGTCGCGAAAACTGCGCGGATAGATTTGATAAATCACCGCCCCTTTCCACCAAGGCAATTGGCTGAGTTCTTTTTGCATTACCGAACTCGCTGCGTCCGTCACTCCAACCATTACTCGACCCCGAACTCAGATTTGCAAACCACGACATCCAATGCCGGCACCCTTAATGCGTAGCTGCCGGGCGCGGTGGCATTGACCGCGCATGCCCCCAGCAAAACTGAGAATACTTCCGAACGACCATCAACCGCTATGTTGATTTTCTGCTCGCTCGTTTCCGCATTGATCGCCACGACGACTTCTGTGCCCGCCTCATAATCAATGCGCGAAAAGGCAAAAACACTGTTTTCACGATGCGCGAACCGCGTGATCTGCTCGCCTCGACGTAAGGCAGTCTCATGGGTTCGAATGTCCGCAAAAGACTTAATCGCCAGGTAAAGCGGGTGGCTGGTGTCGAAATTACTCTCCGCTGTGGTCGCGTCGGTGGCGATGAGATCATTGTCATTATAGAGGTCGGTTTGACTCGGGAACATATTCTCGCGCGCCAAACGATCCCCACCATCAGAGACAAAGCCCTGCTCATCACCATAATAGACGGTCGGCACGCCGCGCCCAAAAAACATCAAGGCATTGGCTAGGCGCACGCGCGCCAAGAGCTCGTCATCACTCATTTCAGGATGAGTCTCACGCAGGAAGCCCGCGAACCGCCCCATATCGTGATTGCCAAGAAAGGTCGGCAATTGGCGCGCGGTCTCGGCGCCATTTTTATAAATCACATCCGCACGATAAAGTTCGTCCATGTGTAGACCTGGCTTCCCATCAACGATGAGGGCGCGCGCGCTGGATTGGAAGGCAAAATCAAGCACGGTGGGGAGCCCTGCCGCGGTAGTGAAGCGCGCCAAGTGTTGCGGCTTCTGACCGTCCACATAGACCTCTCCGAACATGTGGAAGTGATCGATGCCGAGACCATCAGCATGCTCTAAAATCGCCGGGGCAAAGGCTTGCCAAAATTCGTCCCGAACATGTTTGGCCGTATCGATACGGAAGCCATCAACATTATAAGTCGTGATCCAATCCTTATAGATATCGATCATGCCCTCCACCACGCGCGGATGCGCGGTATTCAAATCATCGAGACCCGCGAAGTCGCCATAGAGCGAATCCTCATCGATGAAATCCGTATCTCCACGATTGTGGTAATAGATTGGATCATTCAACCATTCAGGTACTTTCACGCCTTCAAACTGCTCCGGCACGAACGGCGTATAGGCCCAGGTCGCTTCTTCAAGCTTGGCAAAATTCTCTTGCGTTTGGTGAACCGCATCATCGCCCAAAAAGCCGGCATTGATCTCGGCGCCATCGCTGGCACGGCGGGTCCAAGGATAGTCGCCAATATAGCGATAGTCACAGCGGAAGGTTGGCCCGCCCGTGACTTCTGGATCGTGACACTCGCGATAGCCGATAATGTCCGCGGTGTGATTGGTGATGATGTCCATATAGACTTTCATCCCACGCGCGTGCGCGGCATCCACGAAGGTCTTAAAATCTTCCCGCGTCCCGATATGCGGATCGACATTGGTGAAGTCAGTGATCCAGTAGCCATGATACCCGGACGACTCGAGGCCTTCTGGACCCTGCACGGGATTGTTCTCAAATATCGGCGTCAACCAGATTGCAGTCATGCCGAGGCCCTGAATATAATCCAACCGTTGGGTGAGGCCTTTTAAGTCACCGCCATGGTAAAACCCGAAATCTGTGGGGTCGAAACCGTCTTTGAGACGCCCCCCGTCTATGCCGCCACGGTCATTGCTCGTATCGCCGTTTTCAAATCGGTCCGGTAAGACGAAATAGATGATTTCATCCTCGATGCGTCGGTCCTCTTTTGGCTTGGCTTGCGCCTCTGCTGCGGGCAAAACCTGAATGCCGGACTCCTCCTCCAATGCCGCCGTACACGCTGAAACGGCCGCCAAAGCACCGAGGGTGAGAAGACTGGCTCCGAGACTGATTTTTCGCGCGACCATAGCGCCCTCCCATGGCGAAATTTATCTTGTTCAACTCATTTCTTTTCATTATTTTGCAAATCTGACAAGGCGGTTTATGAACCATATTCGCAACTATAGGCGCATATTTGGACTGGTTCCGCTTTTTCGATTGCAATGATTTGCAAAGTCTTCATACTTCCGGTCAATCCCTGGGAGGATCTTATGAAAAGCGTATATATTGCCGCCGCTGCTTTGATGACTTTGATCGCCGCAAGCTGCGCCAACACCCCAACCTTTCCCATCGCAGACGCCTCGGAACCAGAGACCGCGCCCGCGACGATTAAATCGCCATCCGGACATCTTAGCTTCAGCCTCACGACGGATGAGGGAAAACTGAACTGGCAAGCGGACTGGCGTGGCGAGCGCGTCATTCAGCCCTCTGCATTAGGACTCGCTTTCGCAACCGGACGCGACCTCAATTCCGATTTGGTCATCCATTCCGTGTCTTTTGCCTCCAAGGATGAGACCTGGGAGCAACCTTGGGGCGAGCGCCAGTTTGTACGTGATCATCACAATGAGATGCTGGCCGAGATTACCTTCTCAGATGGCACGCCCGCCTTTGATCTTCGGGCCCGCGTGTTCGATGACGGAATTGGCTTCCGCTATGAGGTACCAGCCACCGGCCCCCGCGCGATCACAGATGAGCTGACCGAATTCCGCACAGACCCTGACGCCAAGACTTGGTGGATTCCTGCTGCGGGATGGAACCGGTATGAAGAGCTCTATCACGAAACAGACCTTCGCGCCGTGCTCCGCGCGCACACGCCGATGACCTTTGAGCTGCCCGATCAAGGGCCATTCGTCTCCATCCATGAAGCCGCTTTGGTCGACTATGCGGGCATGTGGCTCAACCAAAGACGCCCAGGCACGTTAGAGGCACAACTCGCACCCTGGTCGGACGGCACAAAAGTCAAAACGGAGGGCGCGTTCTAAACAGCCTGGCGCACGGTGCAAGTCTCTGACTCCGCCGCCGGGCGCGCCAATTCTGACCTCATTCTGAATCTCAACGAACCGAATGTGCTGGGCGA
Source organism: Henriciella sp. (assembly GCA_013213825.1). Lineage (GTDB taxonomy): Bacteria > Pseudomonadota > Alphaproteobacteria > Caulobacterales > Hyphomonadaceae > Henriciella. The sequence goes on along the minus strand of JABSQA010000035.1, from coordinate 5,725 downwards.
CGTCTCCTGGGCCAAACCGAGCAAATATATCGGGATATGGTGGTGCATGCACATCAATGAATGCACGTGGGGATCAGGTGAAATACATGGCGCCACGACGGAGCGGACACAGGCCCATATCGACTTCGCCGCCGCGCATGGATTTGACGGCGTCTTGGTTGAAGGCTGGAATTTTGGCTGGGACGGTGACTGGTTTTCCAATGGTGAGATTTTTAGCTTTACCGAACCCTATGCCGATTTCGACCTCGAAGGCTTAGCCGCCTATGGCGCCGAGCGCGGCGTTTACCTGATCGGCCATCACGAAACCTCTGGCGCCATCACCAATTATGAAGAGCAAATCGCGGACGCATACGCTTTATATGAGCGGCTCGGCATTCCGGCGATCAAAACCGGCTATGTCGCAGATGGCGGCGAACTCACGCGCCGCGATGCTGACGGCAAAGTTTATCATGAATGGCACGATGGCCAGTTCGCGGTGAATCACCATTTACGCGCGCTGCAGATCGCGGCTCAGCACAAGATCACGATCAATGCGCATGAGCCGGTCAAAGACACTGGGCTGCGCCGCACCTATCCCAACGCATTCTCACGCGAGGGCGCGCGCGGGCAAGAATATAATGCCTGGGGTCAGCCCCCGAATGATCCTGCGCATACAACCATTTTGCCGTTCACGCGCATGCTGTCAGGGCCAATGGATTTCACGCCGGGCATCTTTGATTTGAATTTTGGCAAACCTGTCGAAGAGAATCCGCGGGTCCAAACAACCCTCGCGAAACAACTCGCTTTATACGTTCTGTTGCACAGCCCGATTCAAATGGCCGCGGATCTGCCGCGCAACTATGAAGCCAATCCGGACGCATTTGAGTTCATCAAGGCCGTTCCCGTCGATTGGAGCGAGTCGATCATGCTTGATGGATATCCGGGCGAGTTTGCCGTCATGGCCCGAAAAGACCGCAACTCAGACGCGTGGTATATCGGCGCCGTTTCGGACGAGAATACGCGAAATCTCGACATTTCACTCGCCTTTTTAGACGGACAAATGTACGAAACCATAACCTATCAAGACGGCCAGGATGCGAGTTGGCTTGAGAATCCGTATGCATTTGAGCGAGTCGAGAAAACCGTTCAACGCGGAGAAACGCTTTCGCTGACACTCGCCGCGGGGGGCGGTGCCGCCATCGCCCTGATACCCGTCAGATAAAGGATCGAAGCCGAAATGAAGACCTCTAAACTGACCCTCGCCATGGCGATCCTTATCGGGGCGTGTGCGCCCCAAGTTTCGCCTGACACGGAAATCGGACAAACGTCCGAAACTAGTCTCGAAGACGTTTCAAAATCAGAGACGAGCGCGCCGGCCCGAATCGTTGAGTATGAAATGTTTAACTCAGCTTTCGTTCAGCCGCGCAATCTCTCGATCTGGCTTCCCGAAGGCTATGGTACGGATCCCGACGCGCGATACAAAGTCATTTATGCGCATGATGGCCAAAATCTATTTGAGCCCGGATATTCCTATGGCGGGGTCGAATGGAGATTAGATGAGACGGCCGAGGCCCTGATGGCTGATGGCAAAGTTCCGCAAGCGATTATCGTCGGCATCTGGAACACGGACGCCCGATGGCAGGAATATGCCCCGCAAAAAGTGATCGAAAACCTGACCGGCGATACAAGCTCGGAATGGCTCGGCCCAGAATTGCCAGACCTGAAAGGTGACGCCTATTTGCGCTTCATCGTCGAGGAACTGAAACCCTTTATCGATGACACCTATCTATCGCTTCCCGACCAAGATCACACTTACATTATGGGGTCGAGCATGGGCGGTCTGATTTCATTGTACGCGATGGCGGAATATCCAGATACATTTCGGCGGGCCGCCTCTGTCTCGATACATTGGCCACTGACAGAACCGGAAGGGGCGATGGCGCAGCAAGCGGATGCGGCCATGCAAGCCTATCTCGCTACAAGCGGCATTGACGCCGGCAAGCACACGATTTGGTTTGACCACGGCACCGAAACTTTGGACGCCGCCTACCCGCCTCATGCGGAGGCTATGGAGACCTGGTTTCGTGCCCAAGGCTGGGATGAAGAGCAAGCCATCTTCAAATCATATCCAGGTACTGATCATAGCGAAAGCGCTTGGGCGGCACGGGCCGACCAAATCCTCACTTTCCTGCTGACGGATTAATCCGCCGGCAGATTGCGCGGACTGTCTGCATAGCGGTTGGCGACAATCGAGTAATGATCCCAGACGCTCTGATCAGAGACCGAACGCAAGAGCTTGATGTATTCAGCATGCGTCCAAGCCAAAGGCGTCGCGGAATTGGAGCCTTCGCCAAACGCGTAACCGAATGGGTTGGGGCCGACATTGTCCCAAACTTGCTCTGGCAAACTCAAGCCATCATTGGCGAAGACTTCCATACTCGCGACCAGATCGCCAATGCGCGCACGCGGCGCCACCACCTCTGGATAATTATCCGAGTGGCGGGTGAGCAAGTGCTCCAAATTTGCCATCTCATAATGCGCGCGCTCGCCTGAGAAGAATGGCCAAACACGGCCCCGCTGCCCCGGCGTGTTGCCCCCGTCAATCTCATGATAATTGGTCCCGCGTTCGCCGTCTTCGCCGGACCCAGCATTCCCGTTCCGGCGCCAGCCTATGAAATTCCAGCCCTCGGATGTTTCGCCAAATTCATAGCGCACTCTCAGATTGTCCTCATGCGCACCGTCCAGCTCCTCAAGCGAACCCTGAATACTCGGCGCAACAGGCGACCGCACGCCATAGCGAACGAGCTCCAAGAACCCGCCATCGACGATATGATCCTCCGGCAAGCCCGGTCGCCCATTATTGTCGCCCAGCATGGCTTTGTCATTGGGGTCCTGATTGCGGGTGATGCGAATGAAATATGCGCCATCGCCAAGATCGCCGGACGTCGTAAACATCCAATTCTCGAGATTGGCCTCAAGCTGATCCGCCGCTGCAAGATAGGTTTCCGCATCTGACAGATCGCCGAACCGCGTTGCCAAATCAGCGGCGGTGACGAGACCAGAGATGACCGCCGCGACGGTCGATGGCGAATAGCCCTCCTGCTCTTCCCAACGCTCCTGCTGGGTATAACCAAGCGACGCCTCGAATTCGGTATTCCAGAGAATGTTTGGACGTCCGCCCTCAACCAAAAAGTCCGCAGCTGGCTTCAGCATGGTGCGATAGCTCTCAGCGATTTCATCATCCGAAATCACGCCATCTTGCCAAAGCTTCCAACCCAGCATGATGGGCATGGCTGTTTGATCTTGCTGGATCGCCACCCATTCAATCTCACCATCAACATGGGTTTTCTGAAGGAACCAACCGGTCACGCCGGCATTGCCTGGCGTATCTTCGGTGACCTGCACGGTTGGCAGATAGCGATACGCGGCGCGGGCCGTATCTTCATCCCCCATCGCGACAAAAGCCGAGGCAACTTGGAAAAAGTCACGCGGCCAGACCGCCTTATATCCGGTCTGAGGGGTCTCGGCAGGCGCCGTCTCCCCCCACGGATTTGACAGCGACGCGATTAAGGCGCCCGCGTGCGTTTTATCTTCCATGATCTTGAGATTGATCGCTGACATATAGGCCAGACGCCCCCCATCACCCGACACTTCAGACAGCCGAGCTAATTCGGTCAAACTGTCTAAATATGTCCGCCATTGATCCGCATATTTGCTATAGATGTTCAGTGCATTTTTAGAGGCTGATGCGTCCGCATTCTGCTTTGCCTGGTCATATGTGTTGCCAAATCCGATAACCAGTGTGGATTCATATCCGAGCATGGTGGTGACCGCTGGCTCACCCGGCAATAAGCTTTGCTCGCCAAAGCACAAATAGATGAGACATGCCACGTTTACAGGCTCTTCCGCCAATTGATGGCGCTGATCCAAAGCGCCATCCGCTAAATCGGCGAGACCATCTGACTCGCCCACATATCCAATCGACATAGTAGCCTCAGCCTCGCCCGCTAGCCGTGCGAAAAGATGTGCATCGCCTTCGAAGGCGTGAATACCGTTTGCGGTTATCTTCGCCTGATCTGCACTGCCGGTATTGGCGAGAGCCGGATCAATATAAGCGAATAACTGATACCCCTCGGGCAGAGGCTCTAATAAGTCCACCTTCACAATTAAGCTGTCGCGGTCGGGATCGGTGAAGGTTGAGAATTGCACACTTTGATCGATCGACGGATAGAATAAGCCAATCCCAGGCGCCGGCGAGAGGGGCCGAGGCATGCCGTCCAAAGTCAGACTCGTTTCAATCGGTTCGACGATTCCGTTTGGCCCGACCAGAACGATTTCTATCTCTCGAATCTGTGCCTCATGGATGAGCCCCCACATCACTTCCGTGATCCGATCCTTTGTCAAAGAGAACCAAACCTTCGAAATCGGAGCCGTCGGACTGGCGTCGGAAAACTGTCCGTCCGCATCATACGCTTCATAGGATGTACCGATGGCGACTTTTTCCGCATTCGACCAAGTTGGCATAACCCCGGGCGCACCGGGCGCGACTTGCTCAACAGTCTGAGACGGCTCGGTCGGCGCCGAACAGGCCACCATTCCCAAAGCCAGTAAAGCGCTGATCATTGGTCCAGTCCGGTTCATATCTCGCTCCCGCAAATTTTTGCAACTTTTATCACATACTCTCCGAGCCATCCGATCAGGTCAACTGGATTTTTTAACGAGACAGGTTTGCCAAAGCCGCCGATTTAGGGTTTAAGAGGCACCATATGCATAGCGCAAAATATAAAGCGCATGCGGGAGGAGAGAGAATTTGATCATGCGCGCACTTATCGCCCTTGCTAGCCTTACCCTATCCGCCTGCGCGACGCCCATGCCGATTTCGCAAATTAATGCAAATATCGAAACGCCGAGCACGGATTATACGCCTGCGCCCTATGTCCAAATCGACCATCCCGATTGGGCGGACGATGCCGTTATCTATCAAATCAATACGCGCCAATTTACCCCAGAAGGCACGTTTGCGGCCGCGCAAGAGCAATTGCCGCGATTGAAAGAGCTTGGCGTCGACATTCTATGGCTGATGCCCATTCACCCCATTGGTGAGCAGAATCGCAAGGGCAGCCTCGGCAGCCCCTATGCGGTCAAAGACTATTTCGGCGTGAATGCAGAATTCGGCACTGAAGAGGATTTACGCGCTTTCATCGATGCCGCGCACGCGATGGGTTTTAAAGTCATTCTCGACTGGGTTGCCAATCATACGGCCTGGGACAATCCCATGGTCACAGAGCATCCGGACTGGTACGAGACGGATTGGAAAGGCGACTTCCACCCGACGCCGTGGACCGACTGGGCGGATATTATCGACCTTGATTATTCCAACCCTGAACTGCGCGCTTATAAGACAAAGGCGTTGCGCTATTGGGTCGACGCGTTTGATATTGACGGTTATCGCGCCGATGTCGCCGGTTATGTGCCGCTCGATTTCTGGGAAACCGTGCGCGCTGAACTCGATGAGATCAAACCCGTCTTCATGCTGGCGGAATGGCAGCAGCGCGATCTCCATCGCCAGGCATTCGACGCGACCTATGGCTGGGCTTGGAAAGAAGCCGCTCAACGCATCGCCAAAGGTCAATCCGATGCTGGCGACTTGCGCGGCTTTTTAGGCGACCAGATTACGACCTGGCCCCTCGATGCTTATCGCATGTTGTACACTGAGAACCATGACCAGAACGCTTGGGACGGTTCG
>JABSQA010000034.1 GCA_013213825.1 Henriciella sp. | reverse complement strand
CTGAAGAAGTTTACGGACCTTCAGAATGACGGTTGGGAAGGCATTTATTGCGTTGTCGACTTGCACGCCATCACCATGCCGGTGGAGCCAAGTGCGCTGCAGGATCAAACCCGCCAAATCGCGGCAGCGATGATGGCGGCGGGGCTGGATCCAGATACGTCGACCATTTTCGTTCAATCCTCGGTGCGCGCGCACACGGAGCTGACTTGGATTTTCAACTGCGTCGCCCGCATGGGCTGGCTCGAAAAAATGACCCAGTTCAAGGACAAATCCGGCAAAGATTCAGAGCGCGCCAGTGTTGGCCTGTTCGACTATCCCGTGCTGCAAGCTGCGGATATCTTAGCCTATAAGGCGACACATGTGCCTGTCGGCGAGGATCAGAAACAGCATTTGGAGCTGAGCCGAAACATCGCCTCGCGCTTCAATCAGCAGTTCAATGCGCCAGGCTTTTTCCCGCTGCCCGAAGGGCTGATCGAAGGTCCAGGCGCACGGATTATGAGCCTCAAAGACGGCACCAAGAAAATGTCCAAGTCGGACCCAGCGGAGAATTCGCGGATCAACCTGATCGATGATGCCGATACAATCGCGCGCAAGATCAAGAAGTCCAAGACCGACACATTAGGTGACATGCCAGAGACCGTTGAAGGCCTTGAAGGACGCCCCGAAGTGGCCAATTTGGTCGGCATCTATGCGGCCATGTCTGGCACCAGCGACGAGGCCGTCTTGGCCGAATATGGCGGCAAAGGCTTTGGCACGTTTAAGCCAGCCCTGGCAGACCTGGCCGTGGAACATCTCTCGCCGATCACGGACGAGATGCGGCGCTTGCTGAACGAACCTGCGGCGATTGATGCGGCTCTGACCAAAGGCGCTGACAACGCCAATGCTGTGGCCGCCCCGATCATTGAAGAGGTGCGACGGGTTGTGGGCTTCTGGCAAGTCTGAGTCCACCCTATATGGGTCGAGTGATTGAAAAGGATTTTGCCATGTCTCGTCTTATTCTAGGCGCCGCAGTCTTGGCTTTTGCAGCCGCTTGCTCGCCAGCCGATGCGCCAACCCCAAGCGCGTCTGAAACAGGCCCTGTCCTGTCTTACACGGATGCCTTCATTATGGAGCCCATCGGCGCACGAGACATGACCATGGGCGGCGTGACGCTGAGCGTCGAGGGCGGCGACGTCACATTGACCAGTGCCAGCTCCACCAGTGTCGGCACCATTGAATTGCACACGATGGCAATGGTCGAGGGCAAGATGCAGATGCGTCAGGTAGAAGGCTTCGATATCGCCGACGGTGACAGTTTGGAACTCAAGCGCGGCGGCAATCACTTGATGATGTTTGACGTCGGCGAAGACGTAGTCGGTGGTGAAACCGTCGACATCACGCTCAATTTTGACTCCAATGGCGCGCCGATGACCCTCGTGGTCGAAGCGGATGTCCGCGTCGTGGGAGAATAGACATGGCCGACCTCAGCCAAGAGCAACAAGATCGCCTCGACGCTGCAGCCTTTCGGCGTTTGCTGTCCCATCTCGACAATCGCAAGGATGTGCAAAATATCGAGCTAATGATCCTGGCCGATTTTTGCCGCAACTGTCTCGGCGACTGGTATCGTGAAGCCGCTGAAGCCGCGGGAGTCGAAATGACTAAAGACGAAGCCCGTAAACGGGTTTACGGCATGCCTTATTCCGAATGGAAAGAGAAATTCCAAGGCGAAGCCACGCCAGAGCAAATGGCCGCCTTCAAAGCCCGCAAATCCGAGGGATAGCCTCCTCTGCGTCAACATTGACGTGACCTGTTTGGCAAGCGAAGCAACCTCCAGATAGGAGGTCCGCTTTGCCCGCTACCAATTTGCTGAGCGATATCAAAATCGCCGATATGAGCACGGTCATTTTCGGACCGTATTGCACACAGACGCTGGCCGATATGGGCGCCGACGTGATCAAGATTGAGCCTGAAAAAGGCGATGATTTCCGCAATGTCGGCAAGTCCGCCAAGACCCGCCATATGGGCCCCTGCCATATGACGATGAATCGCGGCAAGCGATCGGTCATCTGGGACTTAAAATCAGAAGAAGGCGCCGCTGCCATTCGCAAACTGATCCAAGAAAGCGATGTCTTCATCCATAATGTTCGCGCGCCCGCCATCGCGCGGTTGGGCCTTTCTTTTGAAGATGTCAAAGCGATCAAACCGGACATTGTCTATGTGCATTGCGTCGGCTTTGGCTCGGACGGGCCTTATGCCGGGCGCCCCGCCTATGACGACTTAATCCAGGGCCTATCCGGCGCAGCCAGCTTATTGCCGAAAGTGGATGGCAATCCCAAGCCGCGCTTCATCCCGACCGCATTTGCCGACAAAGTGTCAGGCCTGCACGCCGCCTATGCCACCTTGGCGGCCATCCATCATCGCGATCAAACCGGCGAAGCAGTGCATGTCGAAGTGCCCATGTTTGAGTGCATCACGCACTTCTTGCTGGAAGAGCATTTTTATGAAGCCGTCTTTGAGCCGCCGATCGGGCCCTTCTGCTATCAACGACAAGTCGATCCCGCCCGCCAACCCTTGCAAACGCGCGACGGCTATATCGTGCTTGCGCCATATGTCGATAAACGTTGGGTGACGCTGTTCCATCAGGTGCTGAAAGCGCCGCAAGAACTCGAAGACGAGCGGATCAATGATTATCGCGGGCGCTATTTCAACATGGCCTATATGTTGGAACGCGTGCAGCATTATTTGCTGCAAAAAACCAATGCCGAATGGCTTGCCGCTTGCGCAGAGGCAGACATTCCAGCTGCGCCCGTAAACGATTTTCCAGACTTGCAGAATGACCCACACTTAAGCGCAACCGGGTTTTTCAAACGCCGCCAACACCCCAGCGAAGGCGCCTATTGGGAAACGCAACCGCCCGTACGCTTCCACGGCGTGGCTGAGTCAGACATCCGCCCCGCCCCATTGCCCGGTCAGGACACAGATCTGGTTTTGATGGAATTGGGTCTGGCGGATTGACCTCGCCCCAATACAGAACTCGTCTCTATTCTTCATCCAGCTCTGCGATCGCGCGGTGTATATGACTAACCACCACCGATCCCTGCCCCACCGCTGAGGCCACGCGTTTCACCGATCCAGCGCGAACATCACCAACGGCATAGACGCGAGGCCAGCTGGTCTCGTATTCCGACGGCATCCGGTCAATCGCCCAACCGGCCTTGACCAGATCGAGATTCTCCAAATCGGCGCCGGTCTGCACGAACCCCGTGCGGTCGCATGTCATGTTTTTCGAGAGCCATCGGGTGAACGGTTTGGCTCCCACAAAGAGAAACACAAAAGGTGCCTCACACGTGCCAGTCTCTCCCGAGCCGCGATGCGTGTGGCTAATCGAGACCAGCCGGTCGTCAAACTCATCAGCACCCTCAACGCCATGCAAGGCCGAGATTTCGGTCTCTGGGTGAAGGATGATGTTTGGCGTCTCCTCGAGGCGTTTGACCAAATATTCCGACATGGTTTCACGAATATCGGCGCGGCGATACATGACATGGACCTTGGCCGCGGAGGTGCTCAAAAAAACCGCACCTTGGCCGGCGGAATTACCCGCACCAACCAATACAACTTCTGAACCCTGGCACAATTGAGCTTCCATAGGTGTGGCACCGTAGTAGATGCCACGTCCTTCAAAGCGCTCAATATGCTCTAGGGGTAGACGCTGATACTGAGCGCCTGTCGCGATAACAACGGCTTTAGACCCAATCGTTCGACCATCTGTCAGGGAGACCGAGAAACCCTTTCCTTGTTGCTCCAAAGAGGCGGCTTTGACGGGCGCCGTAAGGCTTACACCGAATTTCAAAGCTTGTATGACGGCCCGATCCGTCAACTCCTGACCCGAGACTCCGGTCGGAAATCCTAGATAATTTTCAATCTTGGACGAGGTGCCGGCCTGCCCCCCTGGATTGCCGGAATCGATGGTGATCACACTGAGCCCTTCAGAGGCAGCATAGACGCTGGCAGCGAGCCCCGCTGGCCCCGCACCGACGACGATGACGTCGGCCGTTGCGCCGTCTTTGAGCAAATCAAATCCAAATGCGTGCGAAATTTCGCTTGCAGTCGGACGCACCAAAACTTGCGAACCACCGCGAAACACGACCGGTAAGTCAGCAGGGTCGATACCTTTGGCCGTCAGCATCCGCTCAGCAAGCGGATCCGTCTCGGGCGAAAGCCAGCGATGTGGAATACCAAATTTGGAGAGCAAGTCTCGGGAGGTGAAGACCAACCGATCCTGCGGCGCCCCGATAACGATGACAGAGCCATGGTCAGCATTGTGCGCAAACGCCCGGCGCGCGGTAAGCGTCTGCACGATAATGTCCGAGAGTTCGGAATTGGCGACGAGCAAGTCTTGCAGCCGATCATGTGCGATATGCAGTAAGTCGCCAGCTTTGCCCATGGTGACATTCACCAAAGAAGCGGCGCCCGTGATCACCGAAATATCGCCGGTGAATTGTCCGGGTTCCATCCATCCGACCCGTTTAGGCCCGTCCGGCGTTTCGACGAAAATATGCGTTTCTCCGGACAATGTGACCAGGAAATCTTGATGGGTCTGCCCTTCCTCCGTCAGGATTTCGCCTTCAGCATGCGCGCGGACGTCACCATAGCTTTTCAGCGTCGCGATTTGCGCGGCCGTAAAAGTGTAATTGACGTCTGCTGTTGCGGAAGACACGGATCGAACTCCTCATTGCTCGTACGGCTTTGTTTAAAGTAAACTTGCCTATCCCAACTAGACCTATGCTTCCGGGAATTCGATACAAGGGGACAGATTGTAATCTTCATTTTTGATGTCCCAAAAATGCCCGCGCAACTCTGCCCCGGACCTGATCGGGGGGCAGGTATCCGTCCATCCAAACCCTTTGCAGACCAGACGCGTATTCCGTTCCTGGATCCCTGCCTGCATAAAAGGAGGGCACCCTCAACCATATAGATCAAGGGTGCCCATGCCCTCTGATTCTTAGGCCTCTTCCGGCAAACTGAATAAGCAAATCGCCAGAAGCAATGTTGCTAAAACGCCTGAGCCTCCAGCGATGGGCGATGGTAAAAAGCCGTTCAGGCCGAACATCATGACCAACGTGTTGGCGAGAAAGGCAATGGCGCCGACCAGTACGGTTAAGCCGCCAAGCGCTTTGCCCCCGGCCTTCATCTTAGCCATGCCAAAGACAATCGCCGCCAATCCAAGCAGGATTTTCGCAGCATTGTAGCCAAAGAAGGAAAAGGCCACGACAGAGAAGGCGACCCCCCCCAGCGCTTCATTCGCTTCCGCAGCTTCACGGAACGGACCAAACTGAGTCAGACCCACGCCGACTTGGACGACGTTGAGAACCGCAGCAAACGCGATTGCGGAAAAGCCAAGCGAATACCGTTTCGCCATAACCAAAGCGGAGCCCGCAAACGCCGCTGTAAGGACGAAGAGCAGACCTTCTAAGCCCCATAAGAATTTTCGATCCACCTCCGGTGCCCCGAGATAAAGGGCCGTGTAAATGGGTTGTGAAATGGCCGCCAAAAGCAGCAAGATTGCAACACCATTGACGGTGCTTTTTTGTGATAGGTCCATGTTTTTCTCCTCCTCCTGTTATTGGCTTCACAGCAATGGCGCAAAGCTCTGAGCGCTTTATCTCTTTCGCAGCGCATCGCTCGCCGTCATAAGCAAGTCTTTCAAACGCCACCAGTTTCGGGCGTGCGATGACACGAAATCGTGATGTCTCACAATGCTCGGATCCGCCATTTATCTTCACCCCTAAGCATGCCACACACGATCAAATGATAAAGCTCATCACACATTCGACCACGCTCTGGGTTCTGTTTCTCCTCTTTGTCGCTCAGTCGATTGGGTTTGCGATCATTATGTGGGTCTGGGATTTTGGCATCATTGACGAGATGAGTGATCCAGAGAAGGTGCGGGCGCATATTGAAGAAATGAGCGCCGGGCAGCGACAGGTGCATGCCTGGATGACCGCGACGCTGGATGTCGCCTATCCGCTGACCTACGGGCCGCTCTTTGCTGGCTTGGCATTGCGGGCGCTCTCCCCTCTTTATGCCGTGCCTGCCCTGGCCTCCATTCCGGTCGACCTGATCGAAGGCGTGACCCAGGTGATGGCTTTGAATGGAGCTTATGATTGGCTCGCCCTGAAAGCGATCGTAACGCCGATCAAACTGGTGCTTTTTCTGGCGGCCATGGTGATCGCGATTTTTGCTTTGGTCGTGTGGATGAGACGGCGCAGAGCGGACGCGCGACCATCCGAATAGCTTTTAAGGTCGCGGCCCGAACTGGGTACGCCCCGTCTCGAGCGTCCGCCAAGCATGATGGACAAAGTCCACCAATAAAGGCCGCGTGTCGCGCGGGTCGATAATCTCTTCCGCAAAGAAGGCTTCCGCGGTTCGAAAAGGCGACGCGATCGCGTCGAAGCGCTTATACAGGCTCGTGAGATAGGCTTCTTTGTCCTCGGCTTCGAGAATCTCCTTTCGATAAGCGGCTTCAATACCGCCCGCCATGGGCAGTGAACCCCAATCGCCGCTTGGCCAGCAATAGCGCCATTTGGCTTTGGACGGGTTGAACATCGCGCTGCCGGCCAAGCCATAGGCTTTGCGGATGACGACCGCGCAGATCGGCACCGTGGCTTGATAGACTGCTGCCATCGCCCGCACACCTTTGCGGGTCACGCCTTCGGTCTCGTGTCGCACGCCGCAGGCAAAGCCTGGGCAATCAACGAAATGGATGACTGGCAGGTGGAAGGTGGAGCAGAGATCCATATGCCTTGTGACTTTGTCACAGACATCTGCGGTCCAAGCACCATCGAGGAAGAAAGGATCACCCGCCAAAATGCCCACGGGGTGGCCGTCAATACGGGCTAACCCAGTGACGATGCCGCGGCCCCATTGTTCGCCAATTTCGAAAAAGCTGCCTTTGTCCACCGTCGCGGCGATAATCTTGCGCGGCTTATACGGGGTTTTACCATCGGTCGGGACGATGGAGATCAGTTCTTCCTCTTTCCGCTTCGGATCATCATTGGGCGGTAAAACAGGCGGCAAGTCATGCACGGAAGACGGCAAATAAGATAAGAATTGGCGGGCTGCTTCAAACGCCTCGGCCTCGCTCTCGACCACAGCATCGACCGTGCCATTGCGCGCTTGGATTTGCCAGCCGCCGAGTTCTTCCTTGGTGACATCTTCGCCGAGGGCGCGGGTCACCGGCGGCCCGGCGACAAAGACTTGGCTCAGCTCTTTGACCAACACAGAGAAATGGCTCGCCGCCAATCGCCCTGCGCCCATGCCTGCGCATGGCCCGAGGCCGAGTGAGACATAAGGCACTTCCGCCATGCCACTGACCACAAACTCCCAGCCCGGCGTTTCGGGAATATAAGTTCGAGGGTCTTGCTCGAACATTTTGATCGACCCGCCGCCGCCTGTGCCATCAATCAACTGCACCAGCGGCATGCGATATTCCTGACTTTGCTTAAGCGCCAAGAAAAGTTTGCCACGGATCGAGGCATCCGCCGCGCCGCCCCGGACGGTAAAGTCATCGCCGAGGATGAAGACTGGACGATCATTCAGCCGCGCCCGTCCAATGACGGAATTGGAAGCCATGAAATCCTGCAGCTCTTCGTCGGTATCATAATTGGCTCGACCCGCAATTTTGCCGATCTCATGGAAACTTCCCGGATCGGCCAAAAAGGCCACACGTTCGCGGACGGTGAGTTTGCCACGTCCTTTTTGGCGCGAGACCGGCTCGTCACCCCCCATACGCTCAGCCAGACGTTCGCGGCGGCGCAATTCTTCTATCGACTTTTCCCAAGACATGGCTCTGTTTCGAAACCTTCCGTAGCGACCGGTCAAGGGCAAAAACGGTTGTGCGTATTCCTCAGAAGCAAGCACGCCAAATCGCCTCACAAGCTTGCGCCTTGAGGGTCTATCAGAGCGAGGCGCGCTTTGAACAAACGCGAACGTATGACCGCTCTTTCGAGACGGTCGGTATAGCGCTTGATCAAAGCGCGCCTGCGATGGCATGTTTTCACCGTTAGTCCCCCAGATCGGGTCTGGGATGACTCCTGGGGGGTCGAACTTTACAGCCCTTTTGGGGCCAACCTGTCTCCATTGGGAGTGAGGCAACTAGCGCCCCCGACGCGCTACCGAAAAGAGGGTACAGCTCCCTTGCCTCAGCCACGCGACCATCGCTCTCCCCTCCTGCCTAGCCGTTCCGGACACGCCCTATCATGAGGAGAGATGGGGAGGAGTATAGGGGTGGTTTGACGGGGTGGGGATAGAAGGGCGTTTATCCCCGTCCTCACCTCCGCCGATCCCTGCGCAGGCAGGGACCCAAGGACGGAACGCGCCTCTGGTCCGCAGGAGATTAAGGTCCATGGATACCCGCCTGCGCGGGCATCTCCGGCATAGGAGCGAGCGTATACTCGCAACGTCCGCTTTGGGTCAGTGGGCGGACGTCGGTCATACGTTTGCCGCTCTAATGTATCTCGCCTCATGCGCCCCCTTCTCCCGATCGCGGGCTTCGAGGGATAAGCCATCATATATGATGGCCCCGAGAAGGGCCGGGGATGAGGGCAAGATGGGGTCTACAGGCAATGCACTTGCTTCAACGCAAAGACCGGCGCCCTCACCCCAACCCCTCTCCCGCATCCGGGAGAGGGGCTACGGCAAGACGTACGCTCGATGCGTAATCATTCGCCCAGGACTCTGTTGGGCGATAACAGTAATGTCCGCTTTGACGCCGAAAGCAGCCCCACCTGGACGTCCGAGCCTCGCCCCAATTCAGCCACCCCCCATTCTCAACAGAGCCGCAAAAGCAGCCCTTGTTTTGGAACAGTTTTTCTAGAAGCAGCAGTTTACGTAAGCGGCACCCTTGCATCGCCCTGTCAGGACTGCTTTATCGACGCCAGAAGCAATAGACAGGGAGGCTTCCACATGGATCTCGCAGAATTGACAACGAAAGCTGCGTCAGCCGTCGCTGGCGGCGATAGCGGTTTCGCGAAGAAAGTTAAGTTCGACTTTGGTGACGTTGGTAAACTCTTCATTGACGGCGCTGCAGGCGTTGCAAACAATGATGATGCGGAAGCCGATGCGACAGTAAAAGTTGACTGGGACGATTTCGCAAAGCTGGCCGCTGGCCAAATGGACCCAACGATGGCCTTTATGCAGGGCAAACTGAAAGTCCTCGGTGACATGTCTGTCGCCATGCAGCTGCAAAGCATTATGAGCAAGCTCTCTTAAGCTTGAACACATGCTGATTTGATAGAAGGCCTCATCCGGCGTAGACGCGGGATGAGGCTTTTCACATTTGGACTTCGTTATGACCGATAAAATTCCGGATCGCATTGTCGACGTACCCGGTAATCCGCGCCCGGACGGGGCACGCATCATTTGGTTTGAGGGCGTTGGCGGGCGCCGATTGCGCGCATGTTTGGCGCCAGCGACCGCTGAGACCGCGCGAGGGACGTGTATCGTATGTCCGGGACGTACGGAGTTCATCGAAAAATATTTCGAAGTCGCGCGCGAATTGCAGGACCGTGGATTCGCTGTGGTGATTATTGATTGGCCTGGTCAGGGCCTTTCGCAGCGGCTTCTGGAAGACCCTCAGAAAGGTCATATTGACCGGTTCGAAACATTCATGGGCGCGCTCCGCAACGGACTTGATGCCATGGAAGAATTGCCGCGTCCTTACGTCTCCCTGGCCCACTCCATGGGCGGGGCCATTGCGCTTGCGGCGATTGGCCAAGGCCTGGTGCGCGTCGAAGCGGCCGCGTTCTGCGCGCCAATGTGGGGCCTGCCGCTTGGTCGTGTCCAGCGCTATTTCATCTGGGCGATGCGGGTCATGGGCAGGTCAGATGATTTTGCGCAGAAACCTGGCCCTCCAGAAAAATTCGAAGAGAATGTCGTCACCTATGATGAGGCCCATTGGCAGCTTAATCGCGATTTGACCGATGCCGCGCCGGAACTCTCTCTAGGTCCTGTGACATGGGGCTGGCTCGGCGCATCGCTTGATATTTTGGAACGCATTTCGAAGCCGGAAATTTTGCGCGCCATCGATATTCCGATCTTTGTGGCCAGCGCCGCAGATGAGAAACTGGTCGACAATCGCGCCCATTCGCATGTTGCCGGTCATTTGCCGAAATGTGAGCACATCACAGTTGAAAACGCGATGCATGAAATCTTGATGGAAA
Source organism: Henriciella sp. (assembly GCA_013213825.1). Classification (GTDB taxonomy): domain Bacteria; phylum Pseudomonadota; class Alphaproteobacteria; order Caulobacterales; family Hyphomonadaceae; genus Henriciella. The sequence continues at coordinate 18,226 of JABSQA010000034.1, read as the reverse complement.
AGGCCGACAAGCGCGCCATTTTCTGGGATGGTTTTGATCGTATGCTCGAACGCGCTGCGATCTAAGCCTAGTCGGCTTTGAACCCCGCTTCCTTTTGGGCGCCATCGCAGAAGGGCTTATTGGCAGACTTCCCGCAACGACAAAGATAGGCTTTTCGGCCCGACCAGGCTTTTCGGCCAGAACCTGCGCGGATCGTAAAATTCCCGGATACTTCGATGGGACCATCAGGGATGCGCTTAATCTCAAGCGGACCCCCTGCTTCGATTCTGTCCAAGCCCGCCTCACCGACTGCGCCTGCATCCGCGAATTCGATTTCGCGATGCGAGTTGTCGCAGAACGGCTTATTCTTTGAGGCCCCACAACGGCACAAGGCCGCGCGACGGGATACGCTGTGCATATCGTCTTCAGCGCCATCAATTGTCAGATCGCCTGAAACATAAAGCGGGCCGTCATTGGCGACGTGCACTTCGTTCTCGCTTGGCGCGGCTTCGATCAGATAGTCACCGCTTCCATCTTGCACCGCCAAGGCACCTGTTGGACAGCGGGCAACGACGTCCTCAACATCAGCTCGGTCTGCCACGTTCGGATCGCACCAAGGGTCGCGGCCGGTGACGAAAAGCTCGCCCTTCGCCCGGCCGCACTCGCCCACATGGATACATAATCGCCGATCCCACGTTACCGTTTGAGTGTCGCCTTTATACTCAAAAATCGTGGTCTTCGACATAGTCTACTCCTAGGTGGCAGGTTGAGCGGATTAGTGGGCGTTCGCCTCCGATTGCAGATGGGTATAGCTTTCTATGCCAATCCGTTCGATCAATTCGAATTGCGTTTCGATATAGTCGACATGTTCTTCCTCATTGTGGAGGATTTTCCCGAACAGGTCACGGCTGACATAATCGCGAACTTTCTCACAATGCTCCATCGCATCACGCAATAGTGGGATCGCGTCCTCTTCAAGCGCGAGATCGCATTCTAGGATCTCTTTGACGCTTTCACCAATGCGAAGCTTGCCGAGATCTTGCAGGTTTGGCAGCCCGCCGAGGAAAAGGATGCGTTCAATCAGCCAGTCGGCATGATTCATTTCCTCGATTGATTCTTTATATTCATAGTCGCCGAGTTTGCTCACGCCCCAATCTTTCAACATCCGTGAATGCAAGAAATATTGGTTGATTGCGGTTAGCTCGTTCTTCAGCGCCTGGTTGAGAAACTCAATGACTTTTGCGTCGCCCTTCATATTGGCTACTCCGTAAAACTACCTATGTCCCCCAAAATAGAAGAGAGTCGCCAGAAATCAAGAAAAAATACAATAAAAACAATTGATTATGATAGTGCGAAGCATTTGCAAGGCGACTGAAAATCAGTCGCAAGCCTTCCGCCACAGGCAAAGTGCGGCAGCCCCTTGATAGTAGCGGTGTTTATGTTTCGGTGGCCGCCTGGCGCATGGCATAAATCTCGTCCAGACGCGCATCCATTTCCGCTGCTGCCATGATGACGGTTTCGATCGATCTGAGAAACCAATTCTGATCGACACGGGCAAAATCATCTGTTGGCTTGTGATAGTCAGGATGGTCTTCAACCCCGAAATACACGTGCGGAATACCGGCGCGGAAGAAAGCGGCATGATCCGACAGCAAAGTCCAATCCTCGCGGCCATCGCCTTCATCAAACCCCATTTTAATCGTCACCGGCGCGCGCGTCGCCAGGTCCGACATGACGGGCTTCAGTTCCGGCCAATGATATGTGCCAGACGCCCACAAAGTCCCATTGTCACCGCGCGACAACATATCGAAATTGATATTCAAAGCGACAGTATCGAGAGGTTCGACCGGATCCGCGACGAAGGCAATTGAGCCTCCTAGGCGATCCTCCTCGGCATCGAAGGCCAGAAATATGATGTCATGTTTGGGCGGCGTTTTGGCGAAATACTCTGCCGCGGCGAGCAGTCCGACCACACCAGATGCATTATCATCGGCACCATTATAGATCTCGCCATCTATGATACCGACATGGTCATAATGCGCGGTGATGATCATGCTAATCTCGCGCTCCGAAGTGCCTTCGATTCGGCCGAGAAGATTGACACCGGTTTTGGCTGGGGCCGCATCTGCGCCGGTTGCGGGCTCAGAAAATGTTCCATAGGTGAATGGATGTTCGAACTGGCCGGCAACGGGTTGCAGGCCGATCTCCTCAAATCGTTCGATAATCATCGCGCAGGCTTTTGCATTGGCCTCTGTACCGACCTTGCGGCCTTGCATCTCATCCGCGCTGAGCGCTTCCAAAGTATGGATCGCCTGAGCGGCATCAAACATATCCGTTTGGTAGGCAGGCGGGTTGCCGCAGCTTGCCAATCCGAGGCAGAAAAGTCCGCTTAAAGCGTTTCGAATGTTCAAAGATTTACGTGTCATAACTCTGCTCTAGCGCACTTCAGCGAAATCTAAGCTCAGTTTCTGCATTTTTTTGATCCAGTTCGGAAACGCCTACGTAAGTGAAGATGAGAGTACACGCTCTTATCGTTTTGTTGGTGCGACACGTTTCCTCCCTCCCAGTATCGACCAACGAAACGAGTCACTTATGGTCCATCGGAACAATATGCGCTTCGGCCATATATTCGATGGACCGCATTTCATGCAGTCGACTCGCCGTACGCTGGAACTCAAAGCTTCCATCGCCTTTCGGATAAAGCTGCTCTGGGGCCGCCGCCGCGCTTGCGATGAGTTTGACCTTGGTCTCATATAGTGTGTCGATAAGGGTGACGAACCGTGCCGCTTCATTCCGCTTACTGGGCTCTAGAACCGGAATGTCTTCTAACAAAACGGTGTGAAACATCGCAGCTATGGCCCTATAGTCCTCGGCCCAGAGAGGTTGTGCGCATAATTCGTCAAACGTGAACCTGGCCACACCCGCGGCCTCGCGCGACACTGGGACTTTGCGCCCCTTCACTGTTAACATGCAGCTTTGCGGTTCCGCCCCAAGCGTTAGGCGTTCGAAGGCCCTGTCCAACGCAGTTTGACCCTCTTCAATTGAATACCAGACGGGCGCCTCTGTGAGGCGTTCCAAACGGTAATCGCGTTCGGAGGCAAGTTCGAACACGTCCGTCTGTGCTTTGAGCAAGGCGATAAAGGGCAGGAAGAGATGCCGGTTCAATCCATCCTTATAAAGGTCATCTGGATGCCGGTTCGATGTGGCGACGACCGTCACCCCGCGCTTGAATAAGTCCTCAAATAGACCGGCTAAGATCATGGCATCAGCGATCTGCGTAACCTGAAACTCATCGAAACAAATCAGTTTAGCTTCCGAGGCAAACTGTTTGGCGACTGGGAAAATCGGGTTTGAGACATCGCGGCGCTGGCGGGCCACGTTTAGACGATCCTGCACGCGGCCCATAAATTCATGAAAGTGCACCCGCATCGCTTGAACAGGTGATTGGGCGTAGAATAGATCCATCAGCATGGACTTACCGCGCCCGACCCCGCCCCACAAATACAGGCCCCGTGTAGGTTTCGGTTTGGAAAACCAACCGCCTTTGCTGCCAGACTTTAGGCGTATCAAGACCTCATCAAGCTTCTTCGCCGCGTCCACTTGCGCAGGATCTCGGCTCAGCGTGCCCGCATCGATGCGGGCCTGTAGGATCGCTGAAATCGTGTCCAAACTCAGCTTCCCCCAAGCGCGCGCGCAACTTCATTGGCGAAATTCGTGAACGCGCTCGGCGCAACCAATATCGTCACCAGAATGCCCGACAACGCACCGCCAAGATGCGCTTCATGACCAATCGTCTTATTTTCGCGCTGGGCCAGAATGGCGGAGCCAACGACGAAGAGAAGACCAATCACTACCGCTGGCATGAAAAACGGAATGGGGAATATCATAAGTTGTTCGAATGGCCGGAACAGTATGAAGCTCATGACAATGCCAGACGTTGCGCCGGACGCCCCAAGCGCCCGATAGCTGGGTTTTCGCCTATTCTCCAAAAGAGACCACGCATTGCCGCCGAGCAGCGCCGCGAAATAGACGATCAAATAAGCGACCGTGCCTAGGCTTCGCTCAACGAATCCACCAAACATAAACAACACATACATGTTCACAAATAGGTGCAAGAAGCCGCCATGTAAGAAACCGCTGGTCACCATGCGGTGCCATTCCCCACGATCGAGAATGGGTCCGACATGGAATAGGTTCTTTTCCATGAACTCGGCATTAGACAGCGCATATAGGCTGGCAATCACATTCGCTGCGATCAAAAGAGAGGTGACCGGAATGAGCTGTACGATGTCCATATTCCCGGCCTACCCTATTGCGGAATTGTCTGCATCCCGTTTTCTGTCCTGAACTGGTTTTTTTGGCGCAATGCCAAAGACTTCGCCGGGCTGCCGGAACTATAGCGAAACGTATTAGAGCAAGCTCTCATACAAGTCGGGACGACGGTCGCGAAAAAAGCCCCAAGCAGCGCGTTCGCGATCAACGTGTTCCAGATCAATGCTAGCTGTGATCACACCTTCTTCGACGCGATCCATATCTGTGATGATGGCGCCCGTCTCGTCGGTAATAAAGCTGGTGCCGTAGAAGACTTGCCCATCTTCACTCCCGACCCGATTGGCCGCGACAACCGGGATGACATTGCTGACAGCATGACCTTGCATCGCGCGGCGCCAACGGGCGGCCGTATCGAGACTCGGGTCTTGTGGCTCGGCGCCGATTGCGGTCGGATAAAGCAGAATGTCTGCGCCCATTAATGCCATGGCTCGCGCAGCCTCGGGGAACCATTGATCCCAACAAATACCGACCCCGACCCGGCCTTTTTGGGTCTCCCAAACGCGAAAGCCCGTATCGCCTGGGCGGAAGTAAAATTTCTCCTGATACCCCGGCCCGTCCGGAATATGGCTCTTGCGATAGACGCCCAGGAGCGCGCCATCCGCATCAATCATGACCACAGAATTGAAATAATGCGGGCCATCTTTCTCGAAGATAGAAACCGGGATCACCACGCCAAGTTCCGCGGCCAAGGATTGCATCGCTTTCACCGCAGGATGCTCCCGCCAGTCGAACGCATTGGCAAAATGCACCTCGTCTTGAGTCTTGCAAAAATAGTGATCACAGAACAGTTCAGACGGCAGGATGATCTCCGCGCCGCGACCCGCGGCCGAACGAATATGGTCGGCAACTTTTGCGATATTCGCGGCTACATCGCCTTTTGCAAATGCCAGTTGCAAGGCCGCGACGTGGATGAGTCGGCTCATGGTGTGTCCTCGCTAAAATCCGGCACCTGTTGTGTCATGCAATGGAATGCGCCGCCTCCAGATAGGATATTGTTCGCAGGCAGGCCAATAATTTTGTATCCGGGGAGCGCTTGCTCAAGCGCGGCTAAGGCTCGCGCGGCAAACGCATCTTCATAGATTGGCACGAACACATGCCGGTTGCTGATCAAAAAATTCATATGACTCGCCGGCGCGACATTGCCATCGCCATCAGCGATCTGGCCCGGCGAGGGAATATCGACAATATCGAGCTGCGCAGCAGCCAAGGCTGCGCGTACTGACTGATATGTTTCAGCATTCGGGTCATCATCGCCTGACGCAATCTGACAGGCGACGCGTCCCGGACCGATGAAGCGCGCGATATTGTCGACATGACCGTCCGTATGGTCGTTCAATAGTCCATCATCGAGCCAAATGATCTGCTCGACCCCGAACGCGTCTTTCAGGGCCGCTACTGCATCGGTTTGCGTCCAGCCTGGATTGCGGTTTGGGTTGAGCAGGCATTGCCGGGTCGTGAGCAATCGCCCCTGCCCATCAAGATCGATAGCACCGCCCTCAAAGATGAATTCATGCTGCTTGGTGTCGACCCGCTCTACACTCGCAATGCCGCCCGCGGTCATGGTGTCGCCGGGCATGACATATTTCCCGCCCCAGCCATTAAACGCGAAGGCGAGCGCGGTGGCATGTCCGTTCTGTTGGGCCAAGATCGGACCTGTATCGCGCAACCAGATATCGCCTGCAGGTAGCGTATGGAGGGTAATACGACCCGCACTGATTTCCGGCTCCAGCGCCATCCATGCACTGCCATAGGCTTCGCGAGCGCCGCATGCGACCCGCACTGGCGTGATTGGGCAAAGCGCCTGAATGAAACCAGCGATCTCAGCCCTCGCGCCGTCAAAGGCATGGCCCCATTCGCCGCGTAGATGCGGCCAGCCGACCCAGACTGCGGACTGGATCGCCCATTCTGGTGGGACGTAGAGGTCATGCTTCGACATTGCGGCGCCTTTGCCACACAAGTTGCAAAAGCTCAAAGAAAAAGGGCGGTGCATTCTGCACCGCCCTTTCGGTTAAGTTGGAAATCCAGCTTAGAACTCGAAACGAAGTCCAACGCGGATTTCGTAAACAGAGTTTGTTAGGCTACGGAAGCCAGACGGATCGTCGTCGAAATCGGTAATCCGATAGAGGCAGTCAGTAGCAGCCAAGCAGGTTGTACGTGGCGCATCGCCTTCCAGTGCAATCGCAGCATCGACACCGTTGGCCGCAACATCAGCAGCTGAAACGATATCGGCGTTCAATGTGCCTTGTGGGAAGCTTGGCCCGTTAACGCGGGTGCCCCACTCGTCGTTCAACAGGTTTGCAACGTTCTGGATGTCGAAAACAAATTTCAGCTTGTTCTCGCCAACATACTTCGCTGCGAAATCGTTGAAGAATGGCAGTTCCTGCTGGTACTGGAAGTCCCAACGCTGGTTCCAAGGGCCTTCGTCATTGTTACGAGACTGAATGCCTTGGCTCAGACCACGTGCGTTGACGAATTCTACAAACGCCGCTTCGCCATCGAAGCCATCATTTGCAAATGCACTCGAAACAACGACGCGTGGGTCATTGATAACACCACCGCTGATCGCTGGAACGTACAGCAAGTCGGTACCGCTTGGGTCTTCGCCGTCGCCAGATGTACCGAACAGCGCATTGTCCGCGTTGCGGAATGTCTCGAACGCGTAAGAGAACGGAGATCCAGAGGTGATTTGTCCAAACAGATTAAACCGGCTTTCCAAGTCGCCAAAGATCTCTTTCTCATAAGTCAGATTAACTTTGAAAGCATGCTCGATCTGGAACTGCGACGTGCCCGCAGACGGATTGTTGCGATCGAAGTCACGGATCGCGCGGAAGTTCGAAACACCGCGAGATGATGTACCTGGTGTGACTTCATCAACATCTTGGTACGCATACGACACGAAGAAGCCCAAGCCATTGTCATAGTCTTTCGCCAAAGACGCAGACAATGTTGTCGAAGATCCGTCGTCAAAATTCGTCAGCGCAATTGCATTGCTGATGCCAAGATCATCAAGGTTTGCGTAAATTGGACGTCCGTCTGGTGCGACACCAGGAGGAAGCGTAGAAGCGAGTTGAGTCTGCGCCAGATTCTCCCAGCGGAAGCCTTTGTTCACTTCCGTATGAAGAATTTGGAAGCTGGCCTGATAATCTTCGCCCAAGTCGATGCCCCACTGGTCGAAGACCAGGTCGAACTCTTGGTCCAGACGCAAGCTAGCTTTCCAATCAGATGGCGTGTCAAAGTCAGGACTGATCACGTCGATTGGACCCGGGTCGTTGGCGTCGTTCGCTGTGATCACCGCCAAAAGATCCGCTGGAGTACCATTCAACGGGTTGGTGTTCGCCACATCAAATGCCTGAGCAAAGAAAACAGGCGGGGTGAATGCGTTGGACGTCCAAACTTTAGGATCGCCGCCACCATACAGACCAACACCACCGGTAACGCGGGTGCGATCAAATGGCGTATACTCGAAGCTAACCCGTGGCATGATCAAGTCATTGCCATCTAGGTTTTGTGTATTCGAGAAACCGTATGCGTCTTGGAAGAAAGTACGCGCTTGCGGCTCATCATCTTGGATGATTGTTTCATACCGGAGACCGTAATCGAGACGGAAGTCCGGAGTGATTTGCCAGCTATCTTGTGCGAACAAAGCCAGGGTGTTGTACCCCCAAACAGCGCGGATATCTTCGCGATTACCGGTATCAGGCAACTGCACCTGAACACGATCAGCTAGGCCTGCGCGGAGATTGTCCAACCCATCATAGTTGAACAGGCCAACCGAGCGCTGAGCAAACAGGTTGTCGAGCTCGTAGTCCTGCCATTCACCACCAACGGTGATGTAGTGATCGCCGAGAACATAGTTCGCAGCACCGAACAACTGAAGGCGCTCATCCTCGAAAGTATTACCCTGGCGGAAGCGGTCACAACCCCCTGAGAATGATTCCGTTTCTCCCGCTGGGATAAAGCCCTCTTGCGGCGTTCCAATCAGGTCATCCCCATCGATATCGATGTCCCAAAACCCGATCGTATCACCCGCAAAACAGAACTGACCACGGGAGTAGTCTTTAAAGTTGACACGCAGCTCGGTTGAAAGGCGTGGACTCCAGTCAGAGAAAAGCTGAGCGGTGTACGCTTCCAACTCAGTAGGTGTGGCATAGTACGCCGACTGGAAGGTGGTTTGACCAACACCAGAAACACCAGATTCCTCAGTGCTCTGATAAGTGAACGAGGCGCGGTGATCGTCATTGATGTTCCAATCGATTTTCGCCAAGTAACGCTCAGACGTAACCGGGTTTGAAACCGTGGTAGGACGACCGCCCAGATCGAACCCGTAAGTATCGAGAACGATTTGATTGATCTCGTCATAGATCAATGGGTTGATATCATCGTCGATATCAGCCTGCGTAAAGTTGCTGGAAGATCCAGATTCGAATTCATCATATGACAGCAAGAAGAACAACTTGTCTTTGATGACTGGGCCACTGACAACGAAGCCATACTCTTCTTCTTTGAATGGCGCCTGCTCGACCAATTGACCCTCTGTCACGTTGCCGAGATAGTCTTCATCTTGACGATAATAATAAATCGCCCCGTCGAACTCGTTCGTTCCTGATTTGGTAACAACGTTGACGAGTCCACCGGTAAAGCCCGAAGACGTGACTGAATAGTCAGATGCGAGAACAGAAGCGCTTTCGATAACGTCGAGCGAAATCGGCGCGCGTGCAGTTGCGTAAGTCGACTCAGAAAGACCAAAATCGTCTTGTTGAAGTGACCCGTCGATCGCCAGCGCATTGAAGCGCGGGTTTGCGCCTGCCACGGAAAGCTCACCTTCACCGCTTGAGAAAGCCAATGGGTCGCGCACGAGTGTCGCAATCAGATCGCGGTTTGGCGACGGTTGGTTCAAAATGTCCTCGGAAGAGAACGCGCTACCAACGCCCGTTCCGATTTCGAGGCCCGTTCCAGCACTACCAACAACAACCACTGTGTCGAGCTGACGAGATTCGTCAGCGACTGCGATGACTAGGCTGTTAGACGAAGGTTGCAGAAAGACACCTTCCAGCTCGCCCATTTGGCCAGAAGTGTTGGCCGAAATTGTGTAAGGTCCGCCGACTTGCAAGCCAGATGCAAAGAACACACCGTTTGCGGACGTGGTTGCTTGCTTAGTAGCGCCCGTCCGTGTGTTGATGACCGTAACGGATGCGCCAGAAACGGGCGCGCCAGACGCATCAACAACTTGACCGTTGATGCTAGAAGACGTGACCTGAGCCTCAGCCGGAGCGACAATCGCTGCGGTCATGATGGAGGCTGCGGCCACACCGGATAGGAGTTTCCAGTTGGACATGAGTTTCCCCTCGAATTGCCACAAGAGTAGGCCGAGCCCTGAGTCACCCGGACACCTACAGCGCGAGCCATTAGAAGCGGGGGATAACAGTTTTGTGACAGACTTGTTAGACATCTGTGACGCAGCTGAATCTGATGGTTGGCATTGCAAATAAGCCACACATGCGACGAAGGGTTTATGTCACTGACTAAGCCGCGTAATGGGAGGTATGACGTCAAATCGCACCACGATATATGACCCAAATCGTCTCGCATTCGCAATGATTGTGGGGGTTTTGGCGATTCGATGCCTGCTGGTCATCATCTCACCGCTGGAACTCTATGCAGACGAAGCTCAGTATTGGCGATGGGGGCAGTCGATTGAGTGGGGGTATTACTCAAAACCCCCAATGATTGCTTGGATGATCCACGTATCGACCAGCCTGTTCGGCGATTCGGAGTGGGCGATTCGATTCTTTGCCCCGATTTTCCACGCGATTGCGTCAGTCTTTCTGTTCTTATTGTGCCGTCGGATGTTTGGCTGCTTAGCCGGCCTGTTCACCGTCATCACCTATTTGCTGATGCCCGGCATTACCTTGTCATCAGGCGTCATCTCGACAGATGGCGTGCTGTTTCCGTTTTGGGCATTGGCTTTGTATCTATTCTGGCGACTGCGCGAGCAAGACTTAGGATGGCCCGGCGTCGCATTGCTCGGGCTCGCTATCGGCGTGGGCTTCCTGTCGAAATATGCGATGCTTTACTTCGCCATTGGCATCGCGCTCACAAGCTTGATCGACGGACCGACTCGCAAAGCCGTGCTCAGTCCAAAAGGCGCAGGCTTTATTGGCATCGCCGCTTTGGTTTTCGCACCGCATATGATCTGGAACGCCGCCAATGATTTCAAAACAGTCAGCCACACCGTCGATAATGCTAATCTCGGTGGCGAACTGTTCAATTGGGACCATTTTCCCGAATTCATAGGCGATCAGATGGGCGTGTTTGGCCCTGTCGCTTTCGTTGCATTGATTACTGGATTGCTGTTTCTCCGCCCAAAAGCCGAACTCGCAGATCTGGGCGATGCCCCACATGCCCAGAGCGCCAAAGAACGCTGGCTGGGATGCTTTATCCTTCCAGTCATCCTGATCATAGCTGTCCAAGCGGTCTTGTCGCGCGCACATGCAAATTGGGCGGCGACGGCCTATCCCGCTGCCAGTGTCTTTATCGGTGGCTTCTTGATCCGCGCCCGCGGCTGGCGCCCCGCTTTTTGGGCGGGCATTGGTTTGCAGGTCATTGTTGGCACGCTCGCCATCACTCTCGCCTTGGGTCCGCCCAGCTGGAGCGCAGCACTGGGCCGGGACAATGACCTCAAGCGTGTTCGCGGTTGGGACGACCTATCCCAGCAATTGGCGCGCGAAGTTGAGCGTTTGCAGCCAACAGCAATTCTCGTCGATGAGCGCGAAATCTGGCACGGCATCGACTATTATCTGCGCGATGAATTGGACATTCCTCTGATCATGTGGCGCTACAATCCTGGGCCGAAGAGCTTTTCAGAAAGCGTCGACCTGCTCGACTTGGATAGCAGCCGCGTTCTGGTTGCCAGCTACCGCTCGCATCTACGCCCGCGCATTCAAGCGGATTTCGCGACATGGCAACCCGAGGGCTTTGTTGGCGTGGATCTCGGCCATCGTTCAAATGGCTGTCCGCTCCGCCGCGAGTTACGCCTCTATTTGACCAGTGAGTACGCACCGCTCACCCGAAACAGTGATTGGCTCAGACAGTTTAAAACTGAAGATGCCGATGGAAACCTGATCGATACACACATAGATCAAGTCGAGCCTTGCCCAAAACCCTAGATTCTGATCGAATCTTCTCCCAGATAGTCCTTTCTCATGGCCATTCTCAAAGCCGTTCTCGGCCCGACCAATACGGGCAAGACCCATTACGCGCTCGATCGCATGATGGGCCATACGACCGGTATGATTGGACTGCCCCTGCGCTTGCTCGCTCGAGAAGTCTATGACCGCGTGGTCGAGGCGAAAGGCGAGCGCGCGGTCGCTTTGGTCACAGGGGAAGAGCGGATTGTCCCGGACAAAGCGCGGTATTGGGTCTGTACCGTCGAATCCATGCCCACCGACATTACCGTCGAATGTCTGGCGATAGACGAAATTCAATTGGCTGAAGATGACGATCGTGGTCATGTCTTTACCGACCGCATCTTGAACGCGCGCGGGACCCAAGAGACTTTACTGCTGGGTGCCGAAACCATGCGCGATGTGCTTCGCGATCTCGATTTCGATATATCCACAGATGTTCGCGAGCGCTTTTCGACCCTATCTTATGCTGGGCAAAAGAAGATCACCAAACTGCCCAAACGCACCGCGATTGTCGGGTTCAGTGCCGACAAGGTCTATGCCATCGCCGAAGTTCTACGCCGCCAAAAAGGCGGCTGCGCTGTGGTCATGGGCGGTCTCAGTCCGCGGACCCGAAATGCGCAAGTCGAGCTCTATCAATCCGGCGAAGTGGATTACCTAGTGGCGACAGACGCCATCGGCATGGGGCTCAATCTCGATGTGGATCGCGTCGCCTTTTCCGGGCGCTCGAAGTTTGACGGCCGTCGGCACCGGTGGCTCAGTTCTGCTGAGATCGGTCAAATTGCTGGGCGCGCAGGACGATTCCGGGACAATGGGGAGTTTGGAGAAACCAATGATTGTCCTGAGTTTGAAGACGAGCTGATCCGGGCCGTCGAAGATCACCGCTATGAGCCGGCGGTCGACTTGAATTGGCGCAATAGCGATCTCGACTATCGCTCAATTAAAACTCTGATCGCCAGTCTCGCGCGGCCAAGTCCGCACCCAAGCCTCCGTCAAAATCCACATGGATTGGATGAATGGGTGCTGCGTCGAATGGCGGAAGACAGCGCGATTGGGCCTGAAATCCGAGGTGTGCGAAATGTTCGTCGCCTATGGGATCTCGCGCGCCTGCCGGACTTCCGCAAAGCTGGGCATGAAGGGCATGGTCGATTGGTGCTTGGTTTGGCGGAGACGCTGGCAGATCCGGATGCGCGTCTCGGCGATACGGCCTTGAATGAAAGGCTAAGCGCGCTCGACCAAACGGTCGGTGACATTGGCCTTCTGCAACAGCGCTTAGCAATGATCCGAACATGGACTTACGCAAGTTTCCGCCCTGACTGGCTTGAAAATCCTGCTTATTGGCGCGAAAGAACCCGGGATATTGAAGATCGATTGTCAGATGCGCTACATGAGGCCCTCACTCAGCGCTTTGTCGATCGCCGCACAACCGCCCTGATCGCAGGGCTAAAAAGGGAAGATCTCTTGAGCACAGACGTTTCTGAGACAGGGGAAGTCACAATTGAAGGTCATGTCGTCGGCAAGCTTGTCGGGTTGACCTTTGAACCAGATTCCAACGCTTCTGATCTAGAAGGCAAAACGCTGCGCAGTGCTGCGATGCAGGCGCTTGAGCCGGTCATTGCAGAACGATTGAAAGCCATTTCCGGGGCACCGGAAAATGCGCTCAAAATCAATCCGGAGGCACAAATTGTCTGGAACGATGCGCCTGTGGCTCAGCTGGTGGCTGGTCCTCATTGGTTGGCGCCGTCAGCTAAATTGATTGGTGGTCAAGATGCTGAGGCGCACCAGCAAGACGCGGCACAGACTCGTTTGAATGAGTGGCTGGGCGCAGAAATCCAGAAACGCTTGCCGACACATTTCAAATTGAAGTTCGCGCCAGACGAAACCCAGCTCGATGGCCTGGCGCGCGGATTGGCGTTTCGTTTGCTCGAAGCAGGTGCCGCATGCGATCTGAGAGGCGAAGATCGCAATCTTCTGCCAGGGCCTGAGGATCGGACCAAGCTGAAAGAAGCGGGCATCCGTTCAGGGCGTATCGCAGCGCATGTGCCTGACGCGCAGAAACCAGCGGCCCAAGCCCTGATCTCACTGTTACAGACTCTCGCCGATGGCCGGGCACGCAAGACGGCCCCCGAAGGCGCTGGCAGCTTTGAATTGGACGGCTCTTGGCCCGACGAAGATCTCGCAGCGCAAGGCTATTTGCGCTTTGGAAAACGTGCCGTACGCGCAGATCTGGCGGAGCGTTTGGGTTGGGAATTGTCTAAGCGACGCAAAGACGCCGATCAGGCCAAGTTTGAAATTCCACCAGAGCTCGCATCGATGGTGTCTTGCCCGCTGGAAGACTTCCATAATGTCCTCAAGGGCTTCAGGATTGCTCCGGCCGAGAAAGATCCCGAAACGGGTGCGGTAAAGCTGTGGCGCTTCCAATCAAAAGCGCATTTGGACGCTCAGGAACAGCGTCGAGCCGCGCGCAAACAGGCACGGCCCAATCAAGGCAAAAAAGGTCCGCGCAAAAAACAAGAGCGCCAACACGGCAAGCGTCCACATCACAGTGGGGGTCAGCGTCGTCCTGCCCGGCGCGAACCGGATCCGGATAGCCCATTTGCGGTTCTCGGCGCGTTATTGCCGGATAAGCCAAAACCCAAGCCCAAGCCTAAAAAGCGCAAGCCGAAGCCGCCAAAGCCAGAATCGGCACCGGCTACGGCCGAGGCCACCGAAACGCCTGGGTCTGAGGCGAGTACCACCGCTCCATCCTCAGACACCACTCAAACGAATGACTGAAACCGAGACTGAGGTTCGGGTCGATATTTGGCTTTGGCGTGCCCGGTTTTTTAAGACTCGGGCTCTGGCGACGGATTATGTAAGCCGCAAAGGGATACGTATCACGCGACACGGCCAGACCCGCAAAACCGATAAAGCGGGTCAACGCATATGTGCGGGCGATATTCTAACCTTCTACAAGGCGAAGGTGATTGAAACTGTGGAAGTGTTGCAAATTGGCGTGCGTCGAGGCCCAGCCGCTGAGGCAGCAGGGCTTTACAGACGCATCCTCCCCAGCGCATAAAGCTCGAATGCTAGGGTTTTTGAAGAATTTGTTTGGCGACGATGATCGTCAACCACCGGTTCGGGATCTAGATCCTTACGAAGCCGCCGCCGCATTGCTGGTTGAAGCTGCGCTGGTGGATGGCGTCTACGCCAATCTTGAAAGCGATATGATCGCGGAAATACTGGTCACCAGCTTCAATATGGATGCGACCCGCGCTGACGAAGTGCTGCTCAATGGCGAACAGATTGCGGAAGACGCAACCGATACGCATGCCCTAACTCGGCACGTAAAAACCTTGCCACAGAGTGAACGATCAAGTGTGATTGAGGGCCTCTATCGCGTCTCCTTGGCCGATGGTGAGGCCTGCAAGTACGAAGAATCGTTCATCCGGCACGTGGCCAGCCTGCTGCACATTGATGACGTGACCCGCGCCCATGCGCGGAAAAGAGCAGAACTAAACGCACCGTGACAGTGAAGTGCATTGACTTGTCGGTATAGCGAAGCCATGTGCTGCGCTGCATTATTACTTACTGAGCGCGCGAATGACTTATATCGTCAAGGATGCCTGCATCCGCTGCAAATACATGGATTGTGTCGAAGTCTGTCCAGTGGATTGCTTCTATGAGGGTGAGAATATGCTCGTCATTCATCCAGATGAATGCATTGATTGCGGTGTTTGCGAGCCTGAATGCCCTGTCGAAGCGATTATGCCTGACACGGATGACGAGCCCGATGCCAAGTGGCTCAAACTGAACACTGAATATTCCAAGGTCTGGCCGAACATCACGCGGATGAAAGAACCGCCGGCAGACCGCGAAGAATTTGCTCAGAAGACCAATAAGCTGGCCGAGTTTTTCAGCCCGAACCCTGGTGAAGGCGATTAATTAGATCCGGATCGGCGCCCGCTCGCCCAAGATCCAACGCAGCAAATCGACCACGTCGAACGCTAAAGAAATGCCAATAATGATGGCCGCCAGGATCAACCAGCGTGAAAACAAGGTCTTATGGTAGGTTTTCCAGCCTCGAACTGTGACAATGTAGATCAAGGTCGGGGTCCAAAACAGAATATGTCCGAGGCCCAATAAGCGCGTGAAGCCGAACAGAGCATAAGCGCCGACTGTACCGAGCATGCCAAGCGTCACACCCAGCAGGATCCATCGCGCCTCGCGATAGCTAAAGCTGAACGCGATCGACAGGGTCAAGACGGCGGCTATGGCATTCACCCAAACCAACACCCATGTCGGGCTGTTCGTGGTCATCTCCGTATAGAATTGACTAAAGATCTCCATGCTTATCCCCTAGTCGGCCAGTTCAAGGCAATTTCGGCGGGCCTTAACCGCGCGAACATGAAAAAAGTTGGGTGTATAGAGCGCATCCAGGTTACTATTTTTCAAACAATTGATCGAGGTTTGCGAAGGCTTTTAACTCTATCGCATTACCAGATGGGTCGGACAAAAACATTGTCGCCTGTTCTCCGGATTCACCTGCAAATCGGACATAAGGCTCGATAATGAAGTCAACTTTGCCGGTCAGCCGCTCTGACAATGCGGTCCAGGTGGCCATGTCCAGGACGAGTCCAAAATGACGAACCGGTACATTCTTGCCGTCGACGCCAGATGTTTGTGTGATCCGACACTCGTCAGGCGCGAGATGGGCAACGATTTGGTGGCCATGAAAATCGAAATCGACCCAATCCTCACTGCTGCGACCTTCCGGACACCCTAAGAGCTCGCCATAGAAAGCGCGGGCGGCGGCAAGATCATGAACCGGAAATGCGAGGTGGAAAGGCGGCATGGTGATCAATCCTCAGCTATCGACGTAGAAAAAGAAGGGCGTGCGATCAGGGTCATAAAACCCGAACTCATAATTGCCCCAGGGTTTTTCATCTAACGGTGTCGAGATAAAATCGTGCGGCTGCCACTCTGCATACTAGGCTTCCAGCGCTATGCGACTTTCGAGCCGGATACGCATCGCCATGGTTTGCGTCGTCTGGATCTGGTCTAAGGTGAAGGTTTGCAGGTGCAGTTCTAGGGTCTCACGCCGAACGCCCGCATAAGTGGCTTGGCGCAAATCGGGATGGTCTGCAAAGTCCCGCTCAAAACCGAGCCGCTCCCAGAATGCCATCGTACGTGATAGATCTGTGGTCGGACATACAGGGGAAACCGCGACAAACATCATTCCTTAATTGACCGAGATGATGGTTTTGGCAAAGACTAATCGTATGAATTCAATGCAATGCTTTTGCAAAATGGGAGACGGATTGATGAAACTGATAGTTACCGCCATGGCCGCACTCGTGGTTTCAGCCCTCGCTCTGCCGAGCTTTGGCGATGAGCCGGATCCAAGCATGATGGCGCCGCTCGACCTATCAACGCCACAAGCGACAGCTTACTCAATGATGCGCGCGATGTACCAAGGCGAAGCCGAAATGGTCGACCAAGTGTTCGCCCCCGAGGCGCAGCTGCGCCGGGTCACAAATATGGGCGAGCTGAGACCCGACGGCCTACAACGCTGGCGCGACTGGGTCGACACTTTGACCGTCGGCGACGCGCATGAAGAGCTTTTTGGCGTCACCTCTGAAACGTATGGGCATCTCGCCATGGTCTGGGCACCGTTCACCATTGTCTATCAAAGCGAGATGGTCGGCTGCGGAATCAACCAACTCAGCATGGCAAAGATCAGTGGCGAGTGGCGCGTGGTGTTTGGCATGGACACCAATGCCCCTGAAGGCAGCTGCGACACGTTTAAAGCCGACTATCTCGCCAGCCTAGATCCTTAAGGCGCGCAATTCCCTGACCATTGGACAAACATGCCGAACACTTCGCGGCTGGGCATATTATAATCGATCAGCAGAGGCTTATCTGCCGCCGCCGCCCGTTCCAGCGTGGTCAGGATACGATCCCATCTTTTGGTTTCCAATGAGCTGGCCAGCGGAATCGGGTCTCCATCGGGAATGTAGCGGATGGCTGTGCCTTCAAAATTAAACGTCATATCGCCAGACGATGTCGCCAATACGAACATGGTCGACACGCGATTGATACCTTGCACATTGTAAACCTGGTGTTTGATACAGCCGGCCGCACGTTCCGTCGTGCTGGTGTCCAGAACGGCTTCCAGTTGCGGCTGTTTTCCCGGCGGGATCCGAACTTGATCCGGCAATTGCAGCTCTTGCGCGGGCAATTGAAGTTTCTGCTTGTCTTGAGCGGCGGCGGCGCCGGACACGGCCAATGCCGCAGCGGCGATAAGTTGCAATTTCATCCTGATATCTCCCTGCATCCCCAGATTTGGGAGCCTAGTTCAACCTTTTCGACCGGTCCAGCATGACACGCGAAAATCCGATCATCGCTTTTATCACTTTCCTAGGAGTTTTTAGCGACCCTGTGAGCCAACAGCACCGGGGGGAGATATGAAACATTTATGCCTTTCGCTAAGCATGATTGGCCTCGCAGCTTGCGGCGTGGCGTCCGCAGAACAGCCATTTCAAGCGGAGTTCCAAGCCGCATGTGAAAGCCAAAGCCAGAGTGCACCACCAGGCTTTACACTGACCGGCGAATATACCCGCGAAAAATATTGCAAATGCATTTTCAATACCGCGATGCGCGGCCTGACGGAGGATGAGAAGAAGGTCGCGGCCTTCTATTTTCTGGGTCAGTCCGGCGTGAAAGTCGACCATCGTCCTGAGTTTAAAACC
>JABSQA010000033.1:21052-28797 GCA_013213825.1 Henriciella sp. | reverse complement strand
CGTCTGGCCCGCAAGATCTCGGCACCTGGTATCTGGTCAAGGATGGCAAAGTTGCACCGGTTATTACGGCCAATTCGGAAATCCCGAAAGAAGCCCTATCACCAGCCAAGGTACTGGAATACAAAGCCCGCGACGGTATGGACCTTGTCGGCTATGTCTCGATCCCGCGCGATGCTGAAGGGCCCCTTCCTGCGATTGCCATGCCGCATGGTGGCCCTTGGGTCAGAGACACTCTGGTTGATCCCGCCAGATGGGACCAAATGTTGGCCAATCAGGGTTATGTCGTGTTCCGACCAAACTATCGGGGCTCCTTGGGCCTCGGCAAAGACTATTGGATGGCAGGCGACAATAAGTGGGGCTATGAGATGCAGGATGACGTCGAAGACGGCATGCAGGCTCTCGTCGATCAAGGCATTGCTGACCCTGACAAACTCGCGATCTTCGGGTGGAGCTATGGCGGTTACAGCGCCATGGCAGCGTCGACACGCGAAAACCCGATGTTCAACTGCATGGTCGCTGGCGCAGGCGTATCAGACATTAGCCGCTTGCGCGGCGGCGGCTTTGCCGGAAACCGCTTCTTGCGCGAATTCCAGAAGCCAACAATTTCGGGAAAATCAGCAATCAATCATATGGAAAATGTCACCAAACCAATGCTAATCGTGCATGGCGATTATGACGCGATCGTCCCGGTTGATCAAAGCCGTCGCTTTGTTGACCGGCTCGAAGCCATGAACGCCGATTTCCAGTATATCGAAATCGAAGACATGGGACACAGCCCCTTCGAACTTCATCAGAATATGCAATGGTACCCGGCTCTGTTTGAGTTCTTTGATACGAAATGCGGGTTCTAGAATACTCAAAGGCGGCTCCTCGGAGCCGCCTTTTTCATCACCGGGACGTCGCAATATTGGCGCGATCGCCAAACCACCAGAGTGTAGCAGCCGTCGCCGCAAAGGTCGCGGTTTCAGTAATCACGACACGGTCGAGCGGGGTCGCTGAAAACCAAATCAGAGTTGCAATGCCCCATAAGAGCACGGTCAAGAATGGTCGCGTCAAAGCACGCACCGCATCGACCCATCGGTAACTCTCAGAAATCTTTGCATCCGCCGCGAGACTCGCTTGCAAGCCGGCCCAGCGGCCTGCCGTTTCCGTCTCACGCAAGGCTGCCTCAGCCTGTTGGGCCGAAGCTCTGGCCTGGGTCTCGGCCAATTTTATCTCGTGCAGCCAGCGACGCTCTTCATGCGCGATGGATTGTCGTTTCTCGAAGAAACCCGCCAGTCGGCCAAGCGTGGTGCCGATCAACCCAAACAGCCCACCCCCTGCGGCGCTCGCCGCAATCCCGATAACATCGCTCATATAAGCGTTCTCCCGCCCTCGATCGTCTCGAGTGAGAAAGCTTACATCGCGTCAAATTGCGTCGGATTAAATCTGGATTTGCGGCTTAAGCCGTTGCCATGCTGAATGCGCGGCGTTGCTGCAAAGCCTCGATGGCGCCGATATATTCGGCTTCCAGCTTATCGACAAATTCGGCTGTGCTCATGCGGAATTTGACCGCGCCAATCCCCTGCCCACAGCCCCAAATGTCACGCCAGGCTTTGGACTTCTGATTGCCGCCAGAGCCGAAATTCATCGCGCTTGGATCGCTTTCCGGAAGATTGTTCGGGTCGAGGCCCGCTTGAGCAATCGATGGGGCGAGATAATTGCCATGCACGCCAGTGAACAAATTTGAGTAGATGATGTCTTTGGCATCACTCTCGACAATCATATCCTTATAGCCTTCCACCGCATTGGCTTCGTCGCAAGAGATGAAAGCCGAACCGATATAGCCAAGATCCGCGCCCATAGCCTGCGCTGCAGCGACCGCGCCGCCATTGGCCATCGCGCCGGATAGAGCCAGCGGACCATCGAAGAATTCGCGAATATCTTGGATCAATGCCAGCGGCGAAATCGTGCCTGCATGCCCGCCAGCTCCCGCCGCCACAGCGATCAAACCATCCGCGCCTTTCTCCAGCGCTTTGCGGGCGAAAATCGTGTTGATAATGTCGTGCAAGACAATGCCGCCATAAGAGTGGATGGCCTGATTGACCTCTTCCCGCGCGCCGAGCGAGGTGATCACCACGGGCACTTTATACTTCACGCACATCTCAACATCATGCTCGAGCCGATTATTGGTCTTGTGCACGATTTGATTGACCGCGAAGGGCGCGGCCGGACGGTCCGGGTTCTTGGCGTTATGCTCGGCAAGTTCCGTCGTAATCCGATCCAACCACTCATCCAATTGTGCTTCCGGGCGCGCATTTAGGGCTGGGAAGGAGCCGATCACACCCGCTTTACACTGCGCAATAACCCGGTCGGGATTGGAAATAATAAAAAGTGGACTGCCAATGACCGGAATACGGAGGTTTTGCAGAATTGGAGGTAACGCCATGTGAAGGCCTCTTACTGGTTGCCGTTTACGTTAGCGCTAAGTTAGATGGGCAAACATATTAAGCAAGGGCTTCCTTCAGGGCATGGCGGGGGTAATTTCTCGTTACGTAAAGCTTGTCAGTCCAGGCAAGCTGGTCCAAATCCGCGAGACGGAGTCACAATGAGGTCTCACCATATGGCAGATGGCATGCTTTCTCTATCAGACCGCTTTGACGAGGCCACCGAAGCCGATTGGCTCGCCGCCGTTGAGAAAGCTCTGAAAGGCGGAGGCATTGAGCGCATTACCCGCCAGACCCGCGACGGCATAAAAATCCATCCGCTCTACCGCGAACCAGATTCCGCCGCCGCCACAGATCCTCGCGGTGCCCCCGGTCAGGCGCCCTATTTGCGAGGCGCCTCGGCCCAGCCGGACGCCTATCTCCCATGGGATATTCGCCAGAGCTTCTCACATCCCGATCCAGCTGAGACGAATGCACAGAGCATGCGCGACCTAGAACGCGGCGTGACCTCGATTCACTTGGCGCTCGAATGTTCCGGCCAGCGCGGCTGTATCATTACCAATCTCGACCAATTATCGACCGCCCTGAACGGTGTCCGCGCCGATATTGCGACGGTCAGTCTCGGCCATCGCGGCGCAGGCTCTGGGGCCAGCGGTGCCGCCCTATTGGCGCTTTGGGCAGACCAACAGGACGATCCAAAGGCCCAAAAGCTTGCATTCAATATCTCGCCCATTGGGCAATTACTCCGAACTGGCAAAGTCGCAGGTGGCGTGGATGCCGCGATGGCGAAAACCGCTGCCTTGGTCGGCGTTTTGGCGGACAAATTTCCCGCGGCGACCAGTTTGGAAGTCGAAGCGGTCTCTGCTCATGAATCGGGCGCCAGCGAGGCCCAAGAACTCGCCGTTTTGATCGCCAATGCGGTGGACTTAATGCGCCGTCTAGACGCAGCTGGCTTGGCCCCAGAGACCACAGCACAGCAACTCCTCTTCCGCCTTTCTGTTGACGCAAATTACGGGATTGGAATCGCCAAGCTCCGCGCCGCCCGGCGTCTCTGGGCCCGTGTCCAAGAGGCGATGGGGCTAACCCCTCAACCCATGTTGCTACACGCCACAAGCAGCGCTCGGATGCTGACCAAATATGATGCCTGGGTGAATATCCTCCGCGGCACCGCAGCCTGTTTCGCAGGCGCGACAGGCGGCGCCGATATTATCACCGTCCGCGCCTTTAATGAGCGTTTCAGCGTCCCAGAAGAACTCGGCCGCCGGGTCGCTCGCAACACCCAAATCATGGCCATGGAAGAAAGCGGTCTCGGCCGAGTCGCGGATCCAAGCGGTGGCGCTTGGTTCTCAGAGACGCTCGCTGAAGAGTTGGCCCAAGCCGCATGGACCGAATTCCAGAACATCGAGGCAGAAGGCGGTCTGGTGCAAAGCCTGGTCGATGGACATGTCCAAGCCCGCATCGCTGAAAAGCGCGCCGCGCTCGAGAAAGATATTGCCCACCGCAAAGTGCCGATTACCGGCGTCAGCGAGTTTCCGCTTCTAGAAGAAATCGCAGCACCCGTCGCGGATGTGGTCAGTCCACCAGCGGGCAATGGCGTAGACCCGATTGGTTTGTCGACGCTTCTTCCATCATTTGAAAGCCAAGCTTGTAATGACACGACTGCGGAACCACTGACCTGGATCAGCATCGCGGCAATTTTTGAAAGCCTGCGGGATCGCGCGGAAGCGCATCTTGAAGCCACGGGCGCACGCCCCGCCATTTTCTTGGCGACACTCGGTTCGTTGGCTGAACACACCGCACGCGCGGATTTTGCCCGTAATGCATTCGCGGCAGGCGGCATTGAAGCGAAAGCTGCGCCCGTCCCGCCGGAAAGCATCTCCGAATCGAGTGCGGCCTTTGCCGCAAGCGGTTGTAAGATCGCAATTCTATGCGGCACCGATAAACGTTATGCCGAAGAAGCTGAAGCGGCTGCGAAAGCGCTCAAAGATTCCGGTGCAGTCGCGATTTGGTTGGCAGGCAAACACGAAACACAAGGCGTTGACCGACACCTATTCATGGGCGCTGACATCGCACACGAACTGACCGTCGCTCTGGCCGAATTGGGAGTGGCATAGTGAAACGACTCCTCCCGTTCTTAGGTCTCGCCGTGTTCGGACTCACAAACGCGAGTGCCCAATCAACGAGTGCTCCATTGTCAAAGCTGATCGGAGTCTGGAACTGTTCGACGAGCTTTGAAGATGAGGCATCCGTCACAAGACTGGTCCATGAAACCGAATTCACGGCGTCAGGAATGCAATCTGTGACCGGGACCGTGATGTGGTTTGTTAATGGAAGCCGGGTAAGAGCGACGTTCGAATTTATGAATGAAGTGCGGCTTGAAGACGACACGCTGGTCGTGGACATCGTGTCTTCAAGTGTCGGAGACCCAAGCTATCTTGGCCATCCCTCAAACAACTCATCCGCGATCACCCAGTTTGAAAATAGCGTCGCGGCGAATATCGATCGCGACTCTCAAAGCGTTTTCGACATTGTAGAATTGAACAATGATCGCTTTGTCACACTCCGACAGGATGACGGCGCGTTCAATGTCTGTGTGCGGAAAGGATAAGACCTGTTTTGACCAAGTTCCCGGATTTCACCACACTCGATCTCGGCATTCTTGAGGGACAATCGGCAGCGTCTCGCCCGCGGACGCTCTCAACCCCCGAAGGGATCGACCTCGCTACCGCGTACAGCGCTGCGGACACGAAAGGTCTCGATTTCTTAGACGACTATCCCGGCCTCGCCCCATTTGGCCGTGGCCCCTACCCGACTATGTATACGCAACGGCCTTGGACCGTCAGGCAATATGCCGGCTTCTCCACCGCTGAAGACTCTAATGCATTCTATCGCCGTAATCTCGCGGCAGGACAGAAAGGCTTATCCGTCGCCTTCGATCTCGCGACTCATCGCGGCTATGACAGTGATCATGTCCGCGTCAGTGGCGATGTTGGCATGGCCGGTGTGGCGATTGATAGCATCTATGACATGCGGACCTTATTCTCTGGCATCCCGCTGGATCAGATGTCCGTCTCGATGACGATGAATGGCGCCGTCCTACCGATCATGGCGCTTTACATCGTCGCGGCGGAGGAACAAGGCGTCGGGCCGGATAAGCTCGCGGGCACCATTCAGAATGACATTCTGAAAGAGTTTATGGTCCGCAACACCTATATCTATCCGCCAAAGCCGAGCATGCGGATCATCTCAGACATTTTTGCGTATACGTCGCAAAACATGCCGAAATTCAACTCCATTTCGATTTCCGGCTATCATATGCAAGAAGCCGGTGCGACAGCGGACCTCGAGCTCGCCTATACGATTGCCGACGGCATCGAATATATCCGCGCAGGCGTTGCCGCCGGACTGGATGTCGATGCCTTCGCCCCGCGGCTGAGCTTCTTCTGGGCGATTGGCATGAATACGTTCATGGAAGTCGCGAAGATGCGCGCGGCACGCTTGATTTGGGCCAAACTGGTCAGCGAAGAATTCTCGCCAAAGAATCCCAAATCCACGTCCCTGCGCACGCATAGTCAAACCTCTGGCTGGTCGCTGACGGCGCAAGACGTCTACAATAATGTCGTGCGGACCTGTCTCGAAGCCATTGCCGCTGCAGGCGGACAGGCCCAAAGCCTGCACACCAATGCGTTCGATGAAGCCTTGGCGCTGCCCACTGATTTTTCAGCCCGGATCGCCCGCAACACTCAACTCTTCTTGCAACAAGAAGCAGGCGCGGCGCAGACCATCGATCCTTGGGGCGGCTCTTACTATGTCGAGCGGCTGACACATGACCTCGCCGCCAAAGCTTTGGAACATATTGCCGAGGTCGAAAAACTCGGCGGCATGCGCAAAGCGATCGAGGAAGGCATACCGAAGCTGCGCATCGAAGAAGCGGCCGCTAACACGCAGGCTCGGATAGATAGTGGCGAGCAGACTGTGGTGGGCGTCAATAAATTCCTGCTCGACGAAGAAGAAGATGTACCCGTCCTGAAAGTCGACAATGCGACCGTGCGTCGGATGCAGCTCGACAAATTGGCCCGCCTCAAATCTGACCGCAGCCAAGCCGAGGTCGATGCCAAGCTCGATGCCATCGCGACAGCAGCCGCGGGCACTGAAGGCAACTTGCTCGCCTTGGCCGTCGATGCCGCACGCGCCAAGGCCACAGTGGGAGAAATCTCTGAAGCGGTCGAGCGCAGCCAAGGCCGCCACAAAGCGGTGATCCGCTCCATCAAAGGCGTCTATGGTGCGGGCGTGAAAATGACGGAACGCGCCAAGGAAGCCATTGGCATGGCAGAAGCCTTCGAAGCCAAACACGGTCGCCGTCCAAAAATCTATATCGCGAAAATGGGCCAAGACGGACATGATCGCGGCCAGAAAGTTGTCGCCTCGGCGCTCATGGATCTTGGCTGGGAAGTTGAGATCGGCCCCCTCTTCCAGACTCCGGAAGAAGCCGCCAAGGACGCGCGTGCGGCTGGCGTCGATATCGTCGCAGCCTCGTCACTTGCAGCCGGTCATTTGACGCTTGTCCCCGAACTCAGACGCGCCCTCGGCAATGAAGGTGCAGCGGCCACGCAAATCATTGTCGGCGGCGTCATTCCACCCCAAGACTTCGACGCGCTGCGCACGGCCGGCGCGGCGGCCATCTTCCCACCAGGCTCTGTCATTGCCGACAGCGCTGTGGCGATGTTAGAGATTTTGAATGGCGAAGGGGACATTCAAGCGGCGGAGTAAGTGACATGAAAATTCCGGTCTTTGTCTCGCGTCCCAATCTGCTGACGCCAGACCAAGAAAAAGTCATGGATGAGATTTTCGCAATCCTGGACGAATTGGCGTTGGAACCACGAACACTCGGCCAGTCGGATTATCCGACCGACTTTCCATTGAAAGAAGCGCGCGCCATCATTCGCCATTGTTCGGGTGGACTCGTGATTGGCTTTGCCCAAGAAAAAGCCGCCAATGTTGAGCGTTATAATCGCGGCGATGTACCAAGCAAAACGTATCCGACGCCCTGGAACCATCTCGAAGCGGGTATCCTCTTCGCGAGCCATATCCCGATGCTGATCTGGCGCGAGCCATCGATTACGGGCGGTGTGTTCGATAACGGCGTGACCGGCAATTTCGTGCATGCATTCGAGCCTGATTTTTCACGTAGCGATCCACGCGTTCGTGCCGTCTTCTCAAAATGGCAGGCCGAAATTAGCCGGAATTATTACGAACATTGAGCTATGACCCAATCAGCCTCAAATGCCGGTTATTCCGATAATGTCGACTCCCTCTTCG
>JABSQA010000033.1:15733-21042 GCA_013213825.1 Henriciella sp. | reverse complement strand
CGGCGGGCATTCATGCGCCTTGGGTCCACTTCTTTCCGGAAGCGCCCGCGCGTATTCTCGATATCGGGGCCGGGACCGGACGAGACGCAGCCTGGTTGGCGTCGCTTGGACATTCCGTCCTTGCGGTTGAGCCCACCGACGCCTTGCGCACCCGCGCCGCGATTTTACATCCCGAACCCAATATCACGTGGCGCGATGATATTTTGCCAGATCTCACGCAGACCCGTGCCCGTAATGAAACCTTCGACCTCATTCTGATGCATGCCGTGTGGATGCATTTGACCGAGGCAGAACGTATTGACGGCATGGCCAATGTTGCTGGCTTGTTGAAGCCAGGCGGCCGGATCGCGATGAGCCAACGCCATGGCGAGGTTCCGAAAGGTCGACGCATGTTCGAGATTTCTGGCGACGAAACCATCGCGCTGGCGGCTCAGCATGGTCTGGTCAATCTGTTTCACGAACGCGCCGAGTCGATCCAGGCTGAAAACCGCGCCAAAGGCATATGGTGGACCAAACTGATCTTCGAAAAGCCTTGATCCGAGGTCAGGCTTTTCAAGCACGCGCTTCCAGTCCATCCTCCTAAGAAAAGTGACGGAGGGAATGATGGAAGACTATGCCAATTATGACGCCATGGGATTGGCCGAACTGATCCGTAAGAAAGAGGTCAGCGCCCGCGAGTTGCTCAACGAAGCCGTGACCCGCGCCAAAGCCGTTCAAAGCGACCTGAACTGTTTTTCGGCGATGTTCCCTGAGGTCGCCGAAACTCAAATTTCCCAATCACTTCCAAATGGCCCATTCACCGGCGTCCCGATGGCCGTGAAAGACCTAGGCTTTGAGATTGACGGCCAACCCATCACCAATGGATCACTCGCCTTTAAAGACAATGTCGCGGACTATGACAGCGTCATGTGCGAACGCTATAAAGCCGCTGGCTTCACCTTGTTTGGCCAGACCACCAGCCCTGAATTCGGCCTGACCACGACAACGGAAAGCTTGCTGTACGGTGCAACGCGCAATCCTTGGGACACGACCCGCACCTCTGGCGGCTCGTCTGGCGGGGCCAGTGCCTGTGTCGCTGCGGGTGTCATTCCGCTTGCCCATGCGAGCGATGGTGGCGGTTCCATCCGCATTCCGGCTGGATGCACCGGACTGTTTGGAATGAAGCCCTCGCGTGGACGCACGCCGATGGGGCCGGCAACGACGGAAGGTTGGAATGGCCAATCCACGGTGCACGCTGTCTCTCGCAGCGTTCGCGACAGCGCGGCTTTACTTGACGCCACGCACGGGCGCGAGGTCGGCTCACGCTATGTCGCGCCGGAGCCGGACAGCACTTTTCTCAGCGCCCTCGAACGTGATCCGAAGCCATTGAAAATCGCGCTCTGGACCAATGCGCCAAACGGCACGAGGCCAGATCCTGATGCACAAGCCGGTTTAGATGCAACGCGCAAACTCCTCGAAGACTTAGGGCACGTGGTTGAGGAAGCCGGCCCAGACTTGGATGGAGACGTGCTCGGTAAGAGTCTTATGGTCACCGTCTCCGCCGCGATCGCTATGGTCATGGAAGCCCGCGGCGAAGCGCTTGGGCGCCAACTTGGCCCAGACGATATGGAGCCGGTGACGGCGCGCTTTGTCGAACTCGGCAACTCGATCCCGATGAAAGAGCTTATGAAAGCCACCCAAGCTTCGATCACGGCGGGTTTGCAATATGAGCACTTCTTAGTGGACGGCGGCTATGACATGGTCCTATCGCCGACCATGTCGCGGGTCCCTGACAAGATCGGCGTTTTGTCGCTCAATCCAGACGACATGGATGCTTATACACAGGCGGTGACGACATTCGCCCCGTGGTGCGCGATTTCCAACCAAGCTGGATCACCCGCCATGTCAGTACCGCTGCATTGGACGGCAGAAAATTTGCCGATTGGCATGATGTTTGGCGCCCGCTGCGGGAATGAGTGGGAACTCTATCAATTGGCTGGACAATTAGAACGCGCGGCACCATGGGCTCATAAACGCCCACCGGTCTGGGTCGGATAAGCTCCGCCCCTCAAACACAATCAATTACCCGGCGATACCTGCGCAGGCAGGTATCCAGGGACGAATGCCACCTCATCGACAAGCGGTTTGTTTTGGTCCATGGGTTCCTGCCTCCGCAGGAACCATCGGAAAAGGAAGATTTTGCGACAGCAAGAAAGGTTAGATCGATCATGGCCGACCTCAAAAAGCATACGGGAGGCTGCCACTGCCGAGCCGTCCGCTTCGAAGTTGACTTGCCCGATGCGTTTGAAGTTGAGGATTGCAATTGCTCCATCTGTGCGATGAGCGGCAATATTCACGTGATTGTCCCGGCCTCACGCTTTCGCCTGCTCAAAGGTGAGGATCAATTGTCAGAATACCGCTTCAATACGGGCGGCGCCAAGCATTTGTTTTGCAGCAAGTGTGGTGTGAAAAGTTTCTATATTCCGCGCTCCAACCAAGACGGGTTTGCGGTGACATGGCGCTGTATCGACAATTGGATGGATCTCGATGTGACCATCAACAAATTTGATGGGCAGAATTGGGAGCAAAACGCGGGCGCCCTCGCGCACAAGTCTAAAGACTGAGCCGACAGATTAGGACCTATTGGCGCGGTGGCGGCTGCCGATCCCCACGCGGCCCTCTGTCATTGCGATTTCGGTTAGAGCGATCATTGAAATCGCGAATGATCGCGCGACGCTGCTCAACACTCAGCGCACCAAAGTGTTCTGCTAAGGCCTCATGCATGCTGGCTTTCATCGCATCGTCAGCTTCGCGCATATCCTCAAACGCCTCGGCGACAGCATCTGAATCATATGGATCGGCGGCGAGTAATCTTCCGAGCTGCCGACGGGCATCGCGTAGACGAATGCGTTCTTGTCGACTGTTGGCAAATGCGCGTCGAAAGGCCTGGCGCACTTCTCGGCGTTGATCATCCGGGATGGCTTGATCCAAGCTTTGGACGAGCGCCCGTTCAGCTCCTGGCCCGATATTAGAAGGTCCCGCTCGTTTTTTGCCAAGCCCACCGCCGATCAGCAGCCCGACCAAGAGCGCATTCGCCATTAGCGAAACGATGAGCCAGATCGGCAATCGAGTTTTTGTGGCTTCGCTCATGCGCTACTCCATCACCACCCAGTCTTCTTCAGCATCAATCCCAAATGCGGCGAAATAGGCTGCATCCGCTTGATCATAGCCTACGCCTGTCGATGCGTAAGCATAGCCGCCAACCAATCCCATCAACAGGCTGGCTAAAGCGGCACCTGCGGGCCAGCGTACACCTTGCGGGAAAATCAATGAGGTGAGTCCCCCTAACAAAGAATTAGACGTCGGTCGCGGGGCCGGTGCGGCGCTTAGAATAGCGTCACTTAAACCGCTACTCGGCTCAAGCGGACTTTCCATCTGCAACATCGCATCGAGCGCGCGCGCCTCTTCCAGAGCTGTGGCGAATAGGTTGGGTGCTTCAGCGATCCGCATTGTTGCGGCCGCACGCTCGTCTTCAGGCCACGCGCCAGGCTCTGCGCCATAGGCCGCAATCAGCTCGAGAATACGCTCGGTTGTGATCGTCACATCAGTCATCATCTCTCTCCGGCCATGTCGGCCCCTAAGCCCGCTCTGAGCGAGCGGCGGGCGCGAGCCAACAAGCTTTCTAGGGCGCGGACACTTACATCCATAGTGGCCGCTGCCTCTATATTGGTCATTCCCTCCAAAGCGCAAAGGGTCAACGCCTCTCGCTGGCGCTCTGGCAAGGCTGCAATCTTCTCATCTATGCGCTGCAACGCTTGCTGCGACTCCAAGGATTCGTCTGGTCGAAGCTCAGGATCCACGCGTTCAGGCAATTCATCCATCAGTACAGGCTTCTTCTTTCGCAGCCGATCTCGGCAGAGATTGAGCGCCACTGTACAGGCCCAAGTTGAGAATTTGGCTTTGGGCTGCCAATCCGGAAGGGCTTTCCACGCCCGAAGGAATGTCTCTTGCGTGACATCCTCTGCTTCCGCACGGTCTTGCAGCATCCGGTAGGCGACCCGAAAAACAATCGGCATATTCCGATTGACCAGTGCAGCTTGCGCTGCCCTGTCCCCGCTCGCTGCGCGGGTGATTTGGTCGAGTTCACTGATACCGGACACGCAACTAGTCTAATGGATTCTGAGACCAACGCGAGTGGGAGGAATTCTCGCGTTGGCTCAATCATCCGACGGCGGTGGAGTTGAGACCGCCGTTCCAATCTATCCCCGGCGACCCATACCGCGTTTGCCACGCCGTTCTCTCATCTTTTCTTTCGCCGCTTCACGTTCGGCTTCGCTGATGACACCATCGCCATCGGTATCGACCCGCTCGAACATACGGTCCATGCGCTTTGCAGCCGTGGCATCATGCTCTTCAGCAGAAATCACACCGTCAGAATTGGTGTCGAGTCGCGCAAACCGGCGCTCTTGCCGCTTTTCCATACGCTCTGCGCGTTGGGCTTCGGCAAAGGCGGCGAACTCATCTTTGGTGACAACACCATCGCCATTCGTATCAGAAGATGCGAAGCGATCCGCGCGGTGCGCCGAGAGTTCATCTTTAGAAATGTTGCCGTCCTGGTTGAGATCCAGCTTTTCAAGCGCGGGCGCGTGGCGTCCACCATGATCATCAGCCATGGCAACATAAGCCATACTGCCTACACCAAGGGTAATTAACGCCGCAATCGTGAGTTTTTTCATTTTTATGACCTTTCTTTTCAACTCACGAATAGAACGAATAGGCCTTAGGTTTCCGTCGCGATTACTCCAATATTTTTGCAGAACGTTTCTGCAATAGTTTGGCAGGCGGTTTCGAGGGCTTGGGTTAACTCGTCAAATGAATCGCAATTTGCAGCACGGCAGAGCCTATCTTTTAAGGCGATCGACAGATCAGCCGCCCCGGTCACGGTTTCATTCGCCATGCGTTGAACTTGCTGTAGAGCCTGTAAAAGCTCGAAAATCTCGGCCATCTCAGTATGTAAATCCGCGGCCCAGAGTCCTGTGTTTTGAAGTTGCGATTGAGCCCGTATCAGCTCTGGACGTAGGGCTTGGTGGGTGTTCGCGGTTAGGATCGCGTGTTGGGTAATGAATTCCAAGTCGAGCAGCCCCCCTATTCGCATTTTCAAATCCCATGGGCCTTGCGACGGTTTTTCTCGCAGCAAGCGATGGCGCATATCGAGAATATCCGCCGTCCGTTTCTCCGCATCGCCACTATTGATCATGCGTTCGGCAATCGCTTGAATCTGCGTCCCAAGCTTAGGATCGCCAACCACCGGTCGGAGCCGGGTCAGGGCC
>JABSQA010000033.1:0-15723 GCA_013213825.1 Henriciella sp. | reverse complement strand
TCCCAGGTCCAGGCATTGCTGGAATGATAGCTTTCGAAGGCAGTCAGCGACGTCGCCACAGGTCCAGAACGTCCAGAGGGGCGCAGACGCATATCGGTTTCATATAGGCGTCCCTCCGCCGTCTCTGCCGATAAGGCGGTGATCAAGCGCTGTGTAAACTTTGTGAACCAGGTCTGCGCATCTTCCGCGCCTTGCGCATCATAGATGACCAGCAAGTCGAGATCCGACCCCGCCGTCATTTCACGTCCACCGAGCTTGCCAAGTCCAACAATCGACCACACGCCAGGCGCTGGTCCAAAGCGGCGGGTCGTTTCCTGCTCAGCTGCTTGTGCCATAAGTGTGATGCAAGTGTCGGCCAATTGGCTCCACTCCATCGCGGCATCACGTGCGCGCGTCTGACCATGCAGCAATTGATGGCCAATGAGAAAGGCCTGCTCACCCTGCCAATGCCGAACCGCATTCATCTTGGCCTCAAAATCCATATCATCGTCGAGGTCCGGTGCGGGCTTGCGATCAGAGACAGAAATTAGAGCTTCCAACAATCCAGGACGGCGAGCCAAGATATCCGCAATGCGCGGGGCAATCGCCAGCGTGGTGACAAGGTCTTTCATCAAGATCGGTTCAGCCACCAGCATGGCAAGGACCTGAACCCCAGAGCGAAGCCCTTCAAAGAAGCGACTAAACCGCTTGAAGGCTTCGTCAGCTTCTCCGGTCTCGCCCATAGCCGATAACAGGTCAGGCAAGATCGCCGTCAGTAATTCTCGCCCCCGCAAGGTGCGGGTCGCCGGGGTTCGTCCGCGATGCCAGTTGCGCACACGATCAATCACTTCAGACGGATTGCGAAATCCCATGCCGGCCAGCGTCGAGATGGTCGCTGGATCATCATCGACACCGGTAAAAACCAAATTGCCATCAACCGCGCGTTCCCGCTTACGCAATTCATCGGCGAAGAGCGCGCGATAATGCTCATGAACACTTTTGCGGACAGCAACCAACTCGGCATCGAACTGACCGAGCTCAGAATACCCGCACAAAGCGGCCACGGCGGCGCGCTTGTTTTCAAACGCTGGCAAAGTGTGTGTCTGTTCGTCATCAAGCATTTGCACCCGATGCTCCACCATGCGCAGGACATTATAAGCCTCGGCGAGTTCTGAAGCCGCTTGTTCTGACACCACACCTAGAGCGACCAGTTGATGCAAGCCTTCAATCGTGCCTCGAACGCGTAATTGCGGGTGACGCCCACCCAGTATGATCTGTTGAGTCTGGACGAAAAATTCAATTTCCCGAATGCCGCCAGGTCCGAGTTTCAAGTCGGCAGCGACGTCATGCAAAGTCTTATCGCCTGCTTTGACATTGATCATATCTTTGATCGAATGCACATCTGCGATCGCCCAATAATCGAGATGCCGACGCCATACGAACGGCTGCATCGCCTTTAGGAACTGATTGGCCGTCGAGACATCACCGGCTGCGGGACGTCCCTTGATCCAAACCATACGTTCCCAGTTTTGGCCGACACTTTCATAATAGAGTTCAGCCCGTCGTGTGGACACTGCAACGGGCGTGGAGCTGGGGTCCGGACGCAATCGCAAATCGGTGCGGAACACGTACCCCTCCGACGTTCGATCTGAAAGCGTGCGGCTGGCTTGCTGGACAATCCGGGTCGCCGCGTCTGTCGGATCGCGATCACCGCCACTGAATTGATCAGGATCAAAAAATGCAGCGACATCAATATCGCTGGAATAGTTCAGTTCGAACGCCCCCATTTTACCAAGCGCCATGACGAATAAGCCGTCGCTTTTCAAACCGCGGTCACGCAGGGCCGCATCCAAGGCCGATTGCAACGCAGCATCAGCAAATGTGGTAATCGCACGCGTGGTCGTCGCGAGATCAGCGCGACCGCTTAGATCGTCCGCAGCAATCGCCAGATGCGCCATCGCTTTGGCCCGACGCAAAGACGCATTGACCTCCGCGCCGGTATCACCCGGCATCGCACATAAGGCATGGGCTTCCGCGAGAACCGCGGCAGGATCTGTCAAATCCAATTCTAATGAAGACAATCGCGCCAGATAAGGCGCATGTTCAGCCGCCAAACGGATGGCGTCATCCGGGCGTTCGGAAAGGGCGCGCAAGCGGAACAAGCTGACTTTCTATCCTTTGGCAGACAATGACAGAGTCGCTTTTAGGCCAATATCCTGCTCTCCGCGAGTCAGGGTGAATTCACCAGAGTGAAGCTCCGCCACGGCGTCCACCAAGGCTAAACCAAGTCCCGACCCAGAATGTGTCCGCGCTTCATCCAAACGCACGAACCGCTCTTTGACGCGTTCCAAATCAGCGGCTGGAATGCCGGGTCCCGTATCTTGGACCGAGATCTCGATGCGGCCATCTTTGCGACCAGCTAGGAATGTAATTGATTGTCCAGAGGGCGTGTATTTCACGGCATTGTCGAGCAAATTGGAAATCGCTTGCGCGAGCAGCGTTCGGTCGCCAGAAAAGTCCAAGTTCTTTCCAATATCAGCAGAAAAGGCGATGCCCGCGTCTTCGCAAGCCGGTTCGAACAGTTCCGCGAGCTCTTCACAAAGTTCGGTCAGATCGAGCGGAAGCAGCGTCCCCTCGGCCCCCGCATTGACCCGTGACAGGCGCAAAATCGCATTAAACGTGGCGAGGACGCGGTCAACTTCCTCGACTGTTTCCGCCAAGGTTTCACGAGCGCTCACTTCATCGATCGGTCCACGCAATCGCGCTTCGAGTTGATTGCGTAGACGCGATAAGGGCGAACGCAAATCATGGGCAATCGAATCGCCGGCATGGCGCGTCGCCGCCATCAGGGTCTCAAGTCGGGCCAGCATCGCGTTGAGCTGTTCAGCTAAGCGATCAAATTCGTCGCCCGAGCCGCCAATAGGCGCACGTAGGGATAGATCGCCTGACATGACACCTTGCGCGGTCTTGGTGAGGGTCTCCGCGCGATGCGCGGCATATCGGGCGCTGAAAAAACCGCCGAGCAACGCCAATAAAAATCCGACAGGCGCTGCGGTCGCCACGGCGCGCGTAATCCGGTTCACTTGCCGGATCCGTTCATCCATTTTGATGCCGACCATCAAAATACTGCCATCCCCTAAGCGCACGACAAGCGCTTGGATCGGTGTGATCACTGAACCGCCTTCAGGGCCCGGGCGTTCAATCTCGAACACGCCTTCCCGCGACACGCCAACCTCTTCAATCGGTTCAAGCGGCATCCGCGGCAGGTCGCCAATAATCGTTTCGCCGCGGGCATTTTCAAATTGGTAGGTAAAGTCGCGCAAATCGACCAAGACCCGTTCTAGAACCGATTGCTCTAAACGGGTCGGGCCGCCTGTATTCCAGGCGGCCGCGAGGGTTCTAAATTCAGCTTCTAGCCGCGCTTTTGACTCGGCTCGCATCTCTCCAACGGTGGCTTGGAATAGATAAGCAAGCAATCCGGCTGAAAACAGCGCGAAGAGGATCGAATAAACGAGCGCGAGCCGGAACGTTGTCGTTCGGACAAACGCGAAGGGGCCTGACTTCATGCTTGCAGGCAGTAACCCGCACCACGTACCGTCTGCAAGAGCTGGTGCTCGAATTCCTTATCAATCTTCGCCCGCAAGCGCGAGATATGAACATCGATCACATTGGTTTGTGGATCGAAGTGATAATTCCAAACTTTCTCAAGCAGCATCGTCCGTGTGACGGTCTGTCCCGCATGGCGCATCAAATATTCAAGCAGCTTGAATTCGCGCGGTTGCAGATCGATCTTGGTCTCGCCGCGCATAACTTTTCGGCTCAACAGATCCATTTCCAGATCGCCGACACGCAGAACTGTGACCGGCGGTTCGCCAGACACTTGGCGACGTCCCAGCGCTTCGACGCGGGCCACCAATTCTTCTGGGGCAAATGGTTTGGCGAGATAATCATCTGCCCCAACTTTCAAGCCTTCAACGCGATTGTCGACATCGGACAGCGCCGACAAGAATAAAGCAGGTGTCGTCCCACCGCCATTCCGGAACTCTTCGACCAATTGCAGACCTGGCTTCTCAGGCAACATACGGTCGACGACCAATGCATCAAATGAGTCTTCTCGGGCGCGGCTTAGACCGCCCGATCCGTCGCCCGCAGTTTCCACACTGTGACCGGCTTCTGACAATACTTTTTCGATGAACTCAGCGTGCTCAAGATCATCTTCGATTACCAAGACGTGCATAGACACCTCTCCCTCGCTCTATTCTACTTCACTCACATCGACTGTAACGAAATTTGTCCCCCGCTCAGTCTGGACGGCGATAAGAACGCGTTCTTTGCCATCTTCACGTGCCTCTTCAAGTACTTGCTCCAGGGTCTCAACCGAGTCGAGTTTCTTGTTGTTAATATCCAATAAGGCCATGCCTTCGCGAATGCCAGCATCATAAAGCGGGCTGTCGCGATCGACTGCAGTGACGACCAGACCGCGCTCGCCCTGACCGAGCTGAAGCGAGTCTCGGGTCTCGTCATCAAGCGGACGAACCGAGACACCAAGTGGGCCATCGTCGCCCTCGGACGAATCAGGTTCCGGAGCAGACCCTGTCGCCAATTGGCCAAGATTGCTTGGACGTTCACCGACGCGCACATCAATCGTTTGACGCTCGCCGTCACGATAGATTTCAAACTTGTTGCGAGAACCGGCCGCCAAAGACCCAACGACACGCGTGGTGATTGTCGCATCTTCAACGTCTTGCCCATTGACTTTGACGATCACATCACCGCGCTGCAGACCGGAAAGATCCGCGGGACTATCCGGCGTCACGGACGCAACAAGTGCGCCTTTGGCTTCGTCTAGATCAAGCGCTTCGGCTTGGTCCTCTGTCACGGTGCCAATGGTGACGCCCAGCCACCCACGCGAAATTTTACCATCGGAGATCAAAGTCGATGTGACATCGTCGACCAATTCAGATGGAATCGCGAAGCCAAGTCCGATGGAGCCGCCGCCTGTCGTCGAAGCGATCCAAGTGTTCACGCCGACCACGCGGCCATTCATATCGAAGGTTGGACCACCCGAATTGCCGCGATTGATCGCAGCATCGATCTGCAAATAGTCCGTGTAAGACTGCGACCGGCGCACATCACCTGGCTCACCAACAGCCGAAACAATGCCCGCGGTTGCGGTGCCAGAGAAGCCTAATGGGCTTCCCACCGCGACCACCCAATCCCCGCGGCGCAGGGCTTTGGACGAACCAAAGTCGACATAAGGATAAGACCCTGTCTCGAGCACTTTTAGAACGGCCAGATCGGTTTCGGCATCTGTGCCGACCAGCTCTGCCTCTAGGATTTCGCCATCATCGGTCACCACCTCAATCTCGACCGCATTGTCGATGACGTGATTATTGGTGACGATATGCCCGGTTTCGGAAATGAAGAAACCTGAGCCTTGGCCAAATCCTTCACGCGGCGCATTATCTTCCTGCGGCGGGATCAGTCCAAACTGCTCCAAAAACCGCTCTCGCTCGCTCAATTCGCGATCTGAGACTGGAACCTCTGTTCGAACGCGAACACCGACCACCGCTGGGCTGACTTGTTCAATCAGGTCCGCAAACGATACAGGCGCGCCATGCGGCGCTTCAAGCGTGATCGGATTAGCGTCGGCGTTTGGGAATTGCGGCCCCATTAGGAACGCGCCCATTGCGCCTGCCCCAACCAAACCAGCAACCAGTGCATTTCTGGAAATGCCAAACAATTTCATCGACTTCCGTGCCTCCAAAGATGTATCATACCTATCTGGTACGAAATTTACTAAAGTAACAGCCTAACACTCATTAAAGATCATTAAGCCGGTTTTGTGACGAGTTGTGTTTCAACTTTCGCGCCATGTTCCAATGAGCGATGAACAGGACAGCGGTCAGCAATTTCGAGTATGCGGGCCCGTTGCTCATCGTCTAATGCTCCTTCTATCTCAATATAACGCGTAAAGACATCGATTCTGTCTTTCGGACCGCAGTCGACGCAATCATCGGCGTGACGTTTTTCGTGGTCGATGCTGACGCTGAGCTGATCGACCAGCCACTTTTTGCGATTGGCATACATCCGCATCGTAATCGACGTGCAGGCCCCAAGCCCCGCAGCGACCCAAGCATAAGGGTCAGGACCGGTATCTGCACCGCCATATGTCGCGGGTTCATCCGCAAAATAGCGGCGCCCGCCAATCAAGACTTCGTTTTGATAAGGCCCACTCTCGCCGGTTTCCCGCACCACAACCTTATTCGCTTGCGGGCTCGATTCCTGCGCGACCGCCTCCGCTTCAATGTAACGCGCGCTCCAGCCGGCAATCACATCAATGACGAATTCGGCATCCGATTTGCCCGTTAATAAATGGTCTGACCGGTCCAAACTGACAAAGCTTTTGGGATGTTTGGCTGCGATAAATAGCTCGGTCGCATTATCAATACTGACCACTTCATCGCCAGGGGCGTGCAGTATAAGCAAGGGTTTGCGCAGGCTTTTCACTGAGTCACGCACCGTCGCAGCGCGGACATCGTCGAGAAACGCCTTGCTCAGGGTGAACGGGCGCCCCCCTAAATCGACCCGCGCACGCCCTTTGGCTTCAATTTCGGGGACACTTTGCTGGAATTGGGCAATCACGTGCGACGCATCCGATGGCGCACCTATCGTGGCGACGGCCTTCACCGACTCGATTTGCTGGGCAGCCACCAAGGTCGCAGCACCGCCGAGAGAGTGTCCGATCATTAAGCTAACCGGACGACCCGCTGTCGCCATCCATTCAGCCGCGACCGCTAAATCGCTGACATCTGACGAAAATCCGGTCGTCTCGAAATCACCCTGTGAATCACCCAGGCCGGTAAAGTCGAAGCGCAAGACGCCAATCCCGCGTTCTGCAAGGCCGCGCGCAACCCGGCTCGCGGCGAGGCTTTTCTTTGAGCATGTGAAACAGTGGGCAAAGATCGCCCACGCTTGTGGCGTGCCGCCGGGTATCTCCAATACGCCAGAAAGGGTTTGCCCCTCAGCATTGGCGAATTCAACTTTCTGGCTCTGCATGGCCAAACTCCATCTGTCCTTCGAACAGATAAGTTGGGCTGGGATAAGCGCCAATCAACACCCCATCTCTTTCTTGTGATGAAAGGGTCAGGTGCCGGTTTGGGTGGGCGACAGTCCTTCAAGCTCTTTGGGCTGATAATTCTCATCATGTTTGGCGAGAATTTCCTCGGCCCGAAACACATCTGTCCCGGCTTCAAAGCGCCCAGTGGCAACGACGCCCTCGCCTTCGCGAAACAGGTCCGGTACCAGCCCGGTATAAGAGACGCGTACGGTTTCACCGGAACCGTCTTCAATCGTGAACAAGATCTCGGGCCCATCGCCATTCTGCCGCGACCCGACCGCGACGAAACCACCAACCCGAACCCGCTGCCCGACCTCTGGCATTCCCCGTTCGACCAGGAGCTGCGGGGTGTAGAATAAGTCCGCGTGCCGCTGCAGCGCAGTCGACGCCAAAAAGCCCGCTGCGACGATCAAAATCGCCGCGGCGCCAACCGCATAAAGACGTTTCGTTCTTGCTCTCATACCGGCCATATAATCAATCTTGTGGAGCAGCGCCCTGCGTCACGTTGCTCAAGCCCGGCGCAAGCGAACCCGTGTCCTAAGCCCGCCAGCGGGGCTTTCATCCAGTTCCAAACTGCCACCATTCATCCCAGCAATCTCGGCGACAATGGACAGGCCTAGTCCGGTCCCGGGCGCGGTCTCGTCCAAGCGTACACCGCGCTTAATGGCTTGTTCTCTCTCTTCCGGCGTGAGCCCGGGCCCGTCATCATCAATGAGAATGGCGACCATGCCGTCATCATCATGCTGCGCGGTGACAGTGACCGTTTGGCGGGCCCACTTGCAGGCATTATCGAGCAGGTTGCCAAGGATCTCTTCTAAATCCTGTGGTTCGGTGCGGACATAAATATCGATCGGAATGTCGACGGTGACGCTTTTCCCGTCAGCGGCAAAAAGCTTGTTCATCACACGGGCAATGCCTTGCACCGCTTCAGACACTTGCGTGCGAACGCCAAGCGCTTCCGCCCGCGCAGCGGCTTGGGCGCGGCGCAGATAATGGTCGACATTAGACCGCATCGCTTCCGATTGCCGACGCACAACGTCATCCAATTGCGTCTCGCCATTGGCCTCATTGCGCAACACCGCGAGAGGTCTTTTCAAAGCATGAGCAAGATTGCCGACATGGGTCCGCGCGCGCGACACGACCTCGCGATTATGATCGAGCAGCTTGTTTAACTCCTCGCTCAAAGGCTGCACTTCCGCTGGATACTCGCCGGTGAGAGCGGCTTGGCGCCCTTCGCGGATCTCGGTGATATCTGATTGAATGCGATCGAGCGGTCTAAGCGCATAGCGAAGACCCAGCGCCATGGCGAGCAGCGTCCCACCGGCCAGCGCCAACATCGCGACCAATAGAATGGTCCGTAATCGATCCACACCGGCCATAGACAATGTACGATCTGACATGGCGACCAGAAGGATGGGGTTCTCGCGTGCCTGAAAGGTCGTCGCCTGGACGGTAATGCGCACAGTCTGTTCAGCTGGGCCAATGCCATTGGCGCTCAAAATCTGACCGGGATTTTCCAAAGCTTCGCGCTGCAGGTTAGGCGGTAAAATCAGCGTTTCATCAAAGACGCTGCGCGAGGTGATATCGCCGACTTGCAAGCCAAACTCGTCGACGGCGAGGATTTGCCAATATTTCCCAGAAAGCGGCACTAAAAAACGCGGATCTGGCGGATGCCGCTCCTCTATGTCTTCAATTCGGCCGGTGCCATCGTCGAGAGGTCGAATCGCGCGCGCCAGCGTTTGCAGCGTTGCGGCGTGCTCATCATCGAGAATGTTCAGCGTCTCAGCCCGATAGACAGCTGTCATCGTAACCACACCGCCTGCCACTAAGAGCACACTCCAAAGCAAGGCGCCGAGCAAAAGTCGGCGCGCAAGCGAAAGGCTTTGAAAGCGATTTTTGGAGTGCTGACCGGTTTCCATATGACCTGACGTCGCCGCGGACGGGCTAAGTCACAACGCCGGAGCGCTCATCTTCAGGCACCACCAGGCGGTAACCGAGCCCGCGTTCCGTCTGAATGCGGTCATTGCCGATTTTCTTGCGCAGACGCCCGATGAAAACTTCAATCGTGTTCGAGTCGCGGTCAAAATCTTGATCATAGATATGTTCGACCAATTCCGTGCGTGGAACGACCCGGCCTTGGTGATGAATAAGGTAACTCAGGACCTTATATTCGTGCGCCGTCAGCTTGATTGGCTCGCCATTCACGGTGGCGCGCGCGGCCCGCGTGTCCAAACGCAGCGCCCCGGCTTCAATTGCAGCCACGGCGTGGCCAGATGCCCGGCGCAGCAGCGCCCGCAAGCGCGCTAAAACTTCTTCCGTGTAAAACGGCTTGGTCACGTAATCATCGGCACCCGCATCGAAGCCAGCGACTTTCTCGCTCCAGCGATCACGCGCGGTAAGGATCATCACTGGGAAGGTTTTGCCATCTTCGCGCCAGCGCTCGAGAATGGTCACGCCATCCATTTTCGGCAGGCCAAGATCGAGGATCACCGCGTCATAAGGTTCGGTATCCCCAAGGAAATGCCCATCCTCACCATCCGCGGCAAGATCGACCGCATAACCGGCATGGGTCAGAGCATCAGCTAATTGACGGCGGAGATCCGCCTCATCTTCAACGACGAGAATTCTCATATAACTACCCTAGCTTGTAGAAAGGATTCGTCCAGTTTTGGCGTCGACCGTTACCCGGATTCGCTCACCTTTATCGGTCATCCAGTCAATGACATAAACTTGGCCGCGATCTCGATTGTAAAGATTCGCGTCCACTTGATAACCGCCATGACGTTTCTTGAGGCGCTGAAAAATGTCCCGAAGCGGGATAACATCGCCTTTATCGCGCGCATTTCGCGCCTCATCCGCCGAAAAAGAATTGCCGTACTTACCCTGTGCCAAGACCGGCAAGGGAGTCGCCAACACGCTGGCGCAAAGCAAAATGGCAATCGTCTTTTTCATCACGAGGCCTCTATGCGCTACATCCTCTGAATGGTTTGTGAATACCAATCGCGGATTTCAGTCATCCACGATAGCCTCGGGCCCAATCTTTTAAGTCCGGATCTTTAGGGTCTTCAATCGAAACTTCGATCCGTGCATAGAGATTTCCTGGCTTCTTGGGGCGTTGCACTCCTTTTCCGCGCAATCTCAACACGCCGCCTGTATTGCTGCCCTCAGGAATCTTCAGCGTCAAAGCGCCCATTGGCGTGTCGACATCGATGCTGCCGCCTAATAATGCGATTTTGAGAGGGACAGTCACCGTCATGCGAAGGTCGTCCCCTTCTCGCGTCCATATTTTGCTCGGGCGAACCGTGACGTCCAAGATCGCGTCTCCAGGCGGGCCGCCACCGCCAGTGGTTTTGCCTTGGCTTTTCAAACGCAAAGATTGGCCCGTTTCGATCCCGGCAGGGATAGAGATGTTCAGCTTGCGGCCATCCGCCATCATCATTTCACGGCGCGCACCAAGGACCGCGTCTTCGAATGAAATCTCGACCCGATAGCGCATATCGGCGCCCTTTTTCGGGCCGGGACGACGTCGCCCGCCTCCAAACATCCCGGATAGGATGTCTTCAAACGCGTCTCCTTGAGAGCCTCCGGGCGGGCCGTGATAGCCCGAAAACCCAGAATGGCGGCCGTGCATAGAGCCCCGGTCGAACCCCTGTGCGCGCTCAAATCCGCGTGGATTGCCGTCTGCATCGATCTCGCCGCGATCATATTGCGCGCGTTTTTCGGCATCATTGAGAATTTCATAGGCGGCCGACGCGGCCTTAAACTTGTCAGCTTTCGCGGCATCACCGGGATGCAAATCGGGATGCAGTTCTTTTGCCTTACGCTTATAAGCACGCCGAATCTCGTCTGCGCTCGCAGACTTAGACACGCCGAGAATGTCGTAAGGATTTTTATTCATCGCCTCATTTCGTTCCATAAACCGTGCCAAATGAGCCTAATCAGGCCCACGCCGTCTGCAAAGACATTCACACCAGCTGCATATGTCATTGGCCCATTTGCGATTATCGCAGATTACGATGACGATTATTCCACCGAATGTATGAACAAAATGGGGTCATTCGCTCCAATTTGCCAATAAAGTGGGACATTCCACTGTGCCGAATTAAGCCAAGTGGATTCAAGCCGACCATCAACAAAAATGTCAGTCGCGGGGAGAATATGTTGCAAAAGCATCGGAATGTCCGCGCGTGTCAGAGCCTCGCTAAAGGCCCCGGCCCGAACTTGGTCACCTGTCTGATCGGTGACGCCAAACAGCGAGGCGTATCCTTCGATCAAGAGGACTGAAGCCCGCGCCGCGTGTGGGGTAGGTTGCGCGCTCATAAGGCGTCCACCTTGCTTTCAATCCGTGCCAGCTGCGCCTGGACCGCATCCAGCCTTGTTTCCAAGCGCGCGAGACGTTCCGCCGTTGGGCGATGGTCAGCCATTTGCCGTTCCAGTGCGTCGATCCGCTCTGCAGCAGCGCCTGCCCAAATCAATGTTGAAGCGGCTTGCACAGCCAAGGCGACGATGATGGCCAGGCTTATCTTGCCATTCCTCATGACCCCACTCCGAGCAGAGCGCGCTTTTCGTCATCGCTGAGAAAAGATGCGGCGCCGATGCGGGCCCAAAGCGCGTCACGCTCGCTGGCAAAGGC
The DNA here is from genome assembly GCA_013213825.1 of Henriciella sp. Classification (GTDB taxonomy): domain Bacteria; phylum Pseudomonadota; class Alphaproteobacteria; order Caulobacterales; family Hyphomonadaceae; genus Henriciella. The sequence goes on along the minus strand of JABSQA010000033.1, from coordinate 3,991 downwards.
TGGGACATCGTCCAAGTTTGGCTGCAGACTGAGGCCGTCAAACCGGCCGCGCAGCCAAACCATGAAGTCGCTCGCTGTTTTCTGCACAAGCGGCAAAATGGTAAGGCGCCAGAATGCGAGGTGCGCTTCTTTATAGGTGGCATATGTATTGTCGCCTGGAATGCCGAGCAGCATGGGCGGCACGCCAAACGCGAGCGCAATTTCGCGCGCGGCCGCGTGACGAGTTTCGGCGAAATCCATCTCGACCGGCGATAGGCTCATCGGTTGCCAGTCGAGCCCGCCTTCTAAGAGCAAAAGCCGCCCGGCATTGGCCGCGCCCGCATGCTCTTCCGTCAATTGGGTTTTGAGGCGGTCGAATTGTTCATCATTCAGCCGCGCTCCGTCTTTGCCGTAGAGCAAAGCGCCGGAAGGTCGGGCGGCATTGTCGATTAAAGACTTCGCCCACCCCGCGGCGCCATTGTGAATGTCGAGCGATTTGCGCGCCGCCGCCAAAGGCGATTGGCCAAGCACGGGGTTGGCAGGATTATACAGTTTCAGATGCAGCACAGGGCTCCAACCATCAGCGGCTGGTGTGACCACGCGCTCACCTTGTTTGAGCTGCACCGCATAGCCGCTCACATGCCCGCGTGCGTTTTGCTGTACGCGGACGCAATCAACCCGCAGCGGAAACAGGCCGCGTGGAACGGGCTCGCCGGCCAGGGTCACCGCTTCGAGCCAGGCATTTCCAGTGATTTGAAGATCAGTATAAAGTCGTTCCAGCAATGCCCGTCCGGACGCCCCTGGCGATGGATCTATGAGCAGGTCCGCGACCCGCTCATCATCGCTCTGCCAGCTAATTGAGGCCGCCGCTTCCGCAATCATCCTCACACAGCGATAGGCCACGGCATTGCCGGTATAGCCATCCCGCAGCAAGGCGGAGGGATCGACCCGCCCCCAGGTCGAAACCGGCAGTGTGGACAGTGCGATCAGGGATTGCGCTGTTTTCGTTTCGGATTTTGACCAAGGCCATTTCATCACCGGTCCAACCGCCTCCTTCAATCATGTTGGGGAGAAGGTACGGCCCGCCTGAGCCGGTCGGATATGTTTCCAGTTTATTAAGAATTTTCAGGCGTTTTAGTCGATATAGAATGAAAAAGACCCCCGGTTTTATGGGCGAGTCTTGGGGTAGAATAGTTACGCATCTCGCGGTCTTAGGAAGGGGGCTTTATGCTCGGACGTGTCATTTCTGTTGCCAATTCAAAAGGCGGAGTCGGGAAAACCACAACCACGGTGTCCCTGGCCGAAGCCTTTGCAGCAGAGGGCTATAAAACGCTCGTTGTCGACTTAGACAGCCAGGCCAATGCGTCGCTGCTCATCTATGGCGAGAATGGTGACGAACGGCTGTATGATGCGATCCATAATTACACCAATGTCTCCGACTATTTGCGCGAGAATTTCCTTGGCGAATGTTTCGCGCATATGACGAAATTTATCGTCCCGCATGCCAGTGACGTGACCTTTATGGGCAAACCATTGGATCTGTCTCTGGTCCCAGCCACACCCGGTCTCCGACGGGCGGAGCGCGAGCTGATTTATATTCTTACCGAGCAAGGCTATTCCATGACGGCGATTGAAGGTCGGGTCGGATTGCGCTTGCGCCAAGACATGTCGGATTTGCGCAAGCAGTATGATGTTGTCATTTGCGACTGCCCGCCCGGGATTTCAGCGATGACGGAAGCCACGCTCTCGGCTTCAGATTTGATCATCGTGCCGACCATTCCAGACTTCATGTCAACGCTCGGCTTAGACTTGTTCACGGGCGATATTATTGACAGCTTGAAAAAGCGCGGTCTCAGCAATCGGCCGGTCGTATTGCCGACCAAGTTTGATGGCTCGCCGCATCAGAGCATCGTCCTAGAAGCGATGCGCGACGGCGCCGCCGATCCGGACAGCGAGTATGACATTTTCCAGACCGTAATTCCGCAAAAATCTGAATTCGCCGCCAACCCCGTTGAACTTGGTGCCAATCCCACCCTGGCCCAGAAATGGCCGGGTGAAGCGCTGACCACAATCAATATGCTTTACCAAGAAGTGCAGGCAAAACTTGCCGCGCAAGCGACGGATGTGGCAGCATAGCGTATGGCTATGACCTCTGACGGACACACCGCGCTCAGCGCAATTCTCACGCATGACGGACTCTTCCCGCGTGTGAAGGACAAAGACCTGATCGCCGCCGCGATCAAACTCGCCAGCAAGCAAGTTACCGCAGCCGGCCTTACAAGCGATGACCTCTTAGCGTTGAAAACAGCGCTGGGTGCAGACGTGTTTGAAAAAACGCTGGAAAGCCTGTCGCCTTATCATATCAAATTGCTGGCGCGACGGCTGGATAAGGACGCGCCTGAAATTGAAGTGAACACGGCAAGCTCAGCCTTGTCCTATGTGCGCCAGATTTTAAGCGATGGCACACCGCCCGCCGCAACCGAGCCTCCAGCTGAGGCATCGCCTGAGGCGCCTGCCAAGAAGAATAAATATCTCGGTCGTAAAGCCTTCCGCACCGGACGCTAAAGCGCGCGAATACGCGGCACACCATGCGCATTGAGCATCAGCGTCGTGAGCGCCTAGACCAGCGCATCCACGCGGTCCGGTGAGCCAACAAAACCATCGGTGCCAAACCGGCACATTTCATCCTCCAGCGCATTCATCTCACCGACATGCGAGATTCGGTTTTGCGCATAAAGGGCGGCCACTGGCACGGCCCGCGCGCGCTTGCCGAGCCGGGCATGGACCAGCTCGACGGGAATCTCGCAACCGACGCTGTCAAACACGGTCCGTAACATTTCCCCGCCCTGATTGGCTTCGGCCACAAGTCTCGAGGCTCCGCAATCATGGGCCAGCCTTACCGCACGGGCCGCCCAGTCGCTTGGCGTCAAACCGCGCGCGGTGGCATCTGCAAGCACAAAGCCGTGCGCGCGCATATCCGGCGCGGCGCGCGTCCCCGCCGCAATAATCCCACACGCATCAGAAGAACGGTGACTGGTGGTCGGCGGATCGACAGCAACGATCAGATCGTCAAAGTCTGATGGCGGCGTGAAGATGCGATTGTCATCGATTGACTTGCGCGTCCACAATGCGCCCTCGACATCCTCAATCAGCTCACCCATCAATTCCTGTCGCGCCAAAGCTGTCCCAGCATAAGCGGCTTCGACACTGTCCACAAAACCCGCGGCAAGATGTGCGGCATTGTCCCGGGTCGCGCTATGCGTGACCATGGCCTCACCGCCCATCAATCGTTTGACCAGCGGCACAGGTCGCGGCGTCGTGGTTGCCACACAGCGCGGGGCCTCGCCTAAGCGCAGGCCGAACTGCAAATTGTTCCACACCGTCTCGCCCTGGGCCCAAACCGCAATCTCATCACACCAGGCCGCGTCGAATTGCGGGCCGCGCAAACTGTCAGGATCCTCAGCCGAAAAGACCAAGCCGACGGCACCGTTCGGCCATTCTAAGCGCCGCCGCGAAACGCTATATTGCGGCCGCGCCGCCGGGTCTGGCTCAATCCAACGCAAACCCGATGGTCCCTCGATCATCACTTCCCGCACATCGCCCAGCGTTGGCCCGACCAGCGCGATGCGATGACACCCTCCGAGCACAGCAGCGAACCGCGTCCACTCTGCCCCGGCTCGTGTTTTCCCGGCACCGCGACCCCCGATGAAGAGCCAAGTCCGCCAAGGCCCACGCGGCGGACGCTGCGCAGGGCGCGCCAGGCAGAGAAATGGAAACCGGCGTAAAAGACGAAGTTGAGCTTGACTAATCTGGGTCCTCGAGATCAAGCGTCTGTCCCACCATAGATTCCTCGTCGCGGCGCAATTGCTCATCACTGAGCTCCTCATTCGCTGGATCGGGATCAGTAGATAAGTCGCTATTTATTATCGATTTTTGCCCGCGAAGACTGGTGCGCAACCGAGCTTGTCGGGTCGATCCACTTGCCGCGACATTCGCCTCTTCAATATTGCGC
>JABSQA010000032.1 GCA_013213825.1 Henriciella sp. | reverse complement strand
GTCATCTCTGCCGACGCAACCCGCGCAGCCTCATGATTGGATGATGCGCACCGGGGGTGCGATCGGTCAGGGGATGCCACTTGCGCTCGGCGCCGCGATTGCTGCGCCGGATCGCAAAGTCATCTGCCTCTCTGGCGATGGAGCTGGCATGTATACCAATCAGGCTTTGTGGAGCATGGCGCGCGAAGACGCCGATGTGACGGTGATCGTTTTCGTCAATCACTCATACCGCATTCTCAACATTGAACTTCATCGCACCGGTGCTGGGAATCCAGGCCCGACGGCGAAGAATATGTTGTCGATTGGCGGCCCGGACATTGATTGGGTTCAGCTATCAGCGAGTATGGGCGTGCCCGCGGTTGAAGCAAGCACTGCCGAAGCTTTTGACACTGCACTGGCGGACGCGATTGCGGCGCCGGGGCCGCGCTTGATCGCGGCAATCGTTCCGGGGTAAAATATAACGTTCAACGGCCAGATCCGGTAACGCCCGAACCTGGCCTAGTGAATAGCCTTGGTGCCTTATTCGGCACCTCTGCAGGGCCAACTCTTTCGCGTCTGTTGCAGGGAAGCGAAAGAGCTGGTGGAGATAAGACGAGGCAATGGGGAATGCCTTCGGCTTTGTCGCAAATGGAAACGACTTCTCCCACTGGCGCATTGCAACTCATCTGAGAACGGCACCGTGCAACCCATATTGGGTCAACACTTTAGGGTTTGGATGCTCGTACCGTCTCGTCTCAATTGCTTTGAACCAGCCCAATTAGAACTGACACATATTGATAAGTTTTAGAATCGCCTCTTTCGCGGGTCGGCTATGAGAAATTTTCATACTGAGTGTGATTGGGGCCAATCGGAACAAGACTGTATTGGAGCAACCAGGCGATCATTTCAGTGACCAGTGCGCGCGGCCTTGTCGGGGGTAAGTGTGCCAAATAATATTGAAAATCCCAGCCTTTTGTCACTTCACCCATCGCGACCAATCGATCTTGAGCGATCAAATCTTGGACGATGAGATGGGGTAGGACGGCGATGCCTTTCTGGGTCAAAACGCCGTTCAGGGCGACATTCAAATCTTCGACGAAGACCCGCTTGCTGCCATGCAAGAGCGCGTCGCCATGTGCTTTCTCCCAAGTTTTCCACTCATCTATAAAGAAGACCTGAAACAGGCGTTTGGTTGCTGTCTCGAGCGGATAGTCGGGATGACGTACGGCAATCAAACTTGCGGTGCCGACCGGTTCGCAGACGAGGCCTTCTGCGTCGCCTCGACCATACCGAATGGCAAAGTCGATTTGCTCAAGCTCATGGTCAAGCAGTCGGTCTGAACAGAATATCTGGAGTTGAAGTTTGGGGAATTTAGACTCTAACTCGTCCAGGCGAGGGACCAGTACGTGTTGCGCAAATGACGTTTAGGTGGCGATCCTAATATTCGAAGACGACGGCGCAGAGCGCCGAAAGTTCGCGAACCCTGAAAGAAGTAAGTCGAACGCGGGCAAGGTCACACGCTTGAGCACGACACCTTCGAGCGTGAGTTCTAGGCCGTTAGAGTGCCGCTCAAACAGTTTCACACCGACAAAGTCCTCTAGCGCGATGATTTGTTTGCTGACCGCACCTTGCGTCACGCCTAGCTCTTCGGCGGCGCGAGAGAAGTTTAGATGGCGGCAAGCGGCGTGAAAGGCCTTGATCGCATTCAGGGGAGGTAATCGACTAAGTATGCTCTTATTCCAAAGCTCAAGTTCCGTCCCCGAAATCTTGTAATTGCGTTCGAATTAACATGTTTTTATGAAATAAAACAAACCCTTTATCGAAGTATATTTATATAAATAAAATTTATCAGCCTGTTTGAATCCTCTTTTATATGTAAAAATTAACCGAAAAGCCCTTTTCTATTAACACACTACTGCTTCAGGGCTGGTCTTGTTAACCTTAACGCAAATCCTGTCCGGCAATCTCACCCCTGTCGCCGAGGTATTGGTGATCGTGATGGTGGGTGTCCCGGACTGAGAAAACTCAGGCGGGCACCTCTCGAAATTTGAGAGGAAGAGAAGATGCCATATTCAGATTTGGCAACCGATATTGCACCTGAGACCGGTTTGGACAGCCAGACCGCTACAGGTGAAGAGCTATACCGTGTGGGACTGGCTTATTCAGAAGGTGTTGATTGCGAGCAAGACCTGATCGCCGCGCACAAATGGTTCAATTTGGCCGTGCTTAGAGGTTATGATGACGCCAAGATTTGTCGTCAGGAAATGGCCGATATGCTCGATAAAGAAGACATCAAGTCTGCTTTGGCCGCTGCACGCGCTTGGTTGCAACTGGCGAACTAATAGTCCGGCAATTCGCGGAATGACGCGAACATGTCCGTCCCCTCATAAACCGGGTTCGGACAGGGCGTGTTATCCCCATTTTCTTCCGTACGACAGGTCAGGTCTTGGACCTTCACCTGGAGTTCTGAGCACGGAACCGGATACCGGTCGAACATATTCAGCTCGATCGTGGTCACGGCGATGCCGCTATCGTCTTGATTGACGAGACTGGCGCCCGAGCCTGTTAGATTGTGATCGACCACTTCGAAATTCGCATTCAGAAGAATGTACTCTTCGCTGGTGCGCAGCGCATAATGCACGTTGGGATTACACTGACCTTCAGGCAGCTCGGCATTTGCTTCGAACCGCACCAATAGCGAGTCTTCGGCAAGCGACGCATACGGATCCTCAACTTCAGGTGCGGATCCACATGCCGCAATAGTTAGGCTCAGTCCAATGGCTGCGATCTGAGTTTTCATTTTCCCCCCTTTAGGATCATCTCAGCTTTCATTGTAGCGATACCCGACGCCATAAAGCGTCTCGATCGCGTCGAACTCCTTATCGCTTTCGCGGAACTTTTTGCGCAGCCGTTTGATGTGGCTATCAATCGTCCGGTCGTCGACATACATCTGATCATCATAGGCCGGGGCGCGGGGCCAGCGCGGGTAGGATCAAGAATGCTGGCACGGTTAGGCGCACCGGATGGCCATCCCAGGAACAAGAGTGCCGGTTTGGGTCCAAGGTCAGACGGCCGCGCACGATCGGTTTGACGTCGCCTTCTTCTGGGCTGCTATCAGCGGAGCGAGAGCGGCGCAGAACGGCTTTCACGCGCTCAGACAACAAACGGTTGGAACAAGGCTTTCGGACAAAATCATCGGCGCCGATATTAAAGCCGATCACTTCGTCAATCTCTTCATCCTTAGAGGTCAAGAAAATGACGGGCAGTTCAGAAGTCTGACGCAACCGCTTCAGCAATTCCATGCCATCCATTTTTGGCATTTTGACATCTAAGATTGCGAGGTCTGGTGGGCTGTCGGTCAATGCACCGAGGGCCGTCAGGCCATCATGATAGGTTCGAACCTGGTAGCCTTCCGCCTCGAAGAAGATCTTTAAAGACGCGACAATATTCTCATCATCGTCAACTAAAGCCAGTGTAGTCATTCTGCAGCCCTTTGCTTTCAAACCCGATCAGGGACCGGGCCTTCGTCTTGGGCTGTTGAACCATGGTTCGAGCGCCGCCGGAAGCCCCGGCTTGGATGAATGTCCACTCTTATCCGGTTTTTTGGCGCAGATTTGCAGTGAATGCGGCAATTTTGCGTTTTGTTTCAGGCTTCTTAGCTGGAACTTGAGGGCGTCGCTTCGACTTCGGACCGGCTTTGTGGCCATGCGTGATGCATTGGCGTTTGCCAGCATCCTTGGCGGCATAAAGGGCGCTATCGGCTAAGCTAAGCACTTTGCTCGGCGATGCGCCATGATCTGGATAACGGGCATGTCCGATCGATGCCGAGACCCGCAATACGTTTTGTTCGAAGCGGTAGGGTCGGCTGATAATATCGATCAGATATTCAGCATATTTGCGGACGCTGCCCAAAGTACCGTCCACTTCTTCGAGCAAGATCACGAATTCATCGCCGCCCAAGCGGACCAATAAGTCATTCTCATCGGTGACTTCGCGCAAGCGCTCAGACAAAGTCTTGATCAGAAAATCGCCTGCATTGTGGCCGTACGTATCGTTGACGGATTTAAAACCGTCCAAGTCGATCAAGAGAATGTCGAATGACTCGCCATCTTGAACACGCTCAAAACGTTCCTGAAGACGAATGCGATTGCCAAGGCCACTGAGATGATCATGCGCGGCAAGGTGGGATTGATACTCCACCAGATCGAGCAATTGCCGATTCACTTTTTCGCTCTGCTGCACCAGCATGATCGCGGCGGCGCCACACCCAAGCGTCGAGATCATAATTATAAAGCCTGAAAGCAAGACATCGGACTGGTCGGAGATCGCGAATGTCGGCAGATATTGTGTGTCGATGGCGATGTATCCAATCCCAAACACGATCACGATGTTCAGCAAGGTAAAGAACATTGTATCGCGGGTGTTGAGCAGGATGGCCGCCACAACCGGTAGAATGGGCAGAATGCCTATATGGTATCCAGTGAGGCCGCCCGATTGAAAAATTTCGACCCATAGAAGCAGCGAAAACCCAAGCAGCAAAATGCGAATATAGGGCCGCGGTTTGGCGCTCCATAGACTGACTTTGAGGGAGATAATGGCAAACAAACAGCCGACGACGCCCGTTCCGAGATTCAGCCACTGGGTGCGCTCAAATCCAAGCTGTTGGATCTGTAGCGCGGTGTAACCGGCTGTCATCACAAAGGCGAAGAGTGACACCATGACCATACGGCGACGGTGGATGTCCTCCGTCGACAATATGAAGCTGCCATCATCTCGAACCCACTTGGTCTTCGGAATGATGCCGCCGAACAATGAGAAAACACGATTCAATATAACCGCCCTTCAGTTTGTTCTACTTCTAGGCGTATGCTGTCAAAATAGCGTTGACCAATTCTCCAAATTTTCGAGATTTCGTTGGACTTTCAGTGACTAAACCAGCTTCTCCTTGACGCGGGCGAAGGAGTTCTGTACGCCGCGCGACATGAAAACCGCATTGCATCATCTCCATCCAAAGACCTGACGCGCCCGACCAGGCGCGAACGATCTCGGTGCGCCTAAACAGTTTTCATTCCCAAATCTTTGAAGAATAGAAGCTCGACGGCCACCCGATCTGACCTGTGCCGGGTCGATCAAAGCCCCGGCATCGATACCTTCACAGTCATAACGGCTTCGTTTATGCGGAGCGCGACCCCAGATAAAGGCCATCCCATGGGCAAACAGAAAAAGCCAAAACCGATCGACCTGGCGCGAAAACCGCGCGGCTTTCCGGACAAACGCGAAGGGCTGATCCAAGCCGAGAAAGCGATGATTGACCGCATCACCTCGGTTTATCGCCGTTGGGGGTTTGAGGGCCTAGATACGGGCGCATTCGAATTCGCAGATGCGTTAGGGAAATTCCTGCCGGACCAAGACCGTCCCAATGCGGGCGTGTTCGCCTTGCAAGACGATGATGAGCAATGGATAAGTCTGCGTTATGATTTGACCGCACCGCTGGCGCGGTTCGCCGCAGAAAATTGGCAGACACTGGCCAAGCCCTATCGTCGCTATGCTGCCGGGCCGGTCTGGCGCAATGAAAAACCAGGACCCGGACGCTTTCGTGAGTTTTTGCAATGTGATGCAGACACGGTCGGCGCGGGCGGGGCGCATGCAGATGCTGAAATGATTGCCATGGCCGCAGAGGCCATGCGTGCGGCTGGGGCAGAAGATGGCGAGTTCGTTATTCGCGTAAATACGCGCCGTCTTTTGAATGCGGTTCTGCTGGGCGTTGGTGCGACGGATGACACGCAGCGGCTCACCATTCTGCGTGCGCTGGATAAGTTGGACAAATTCGGAACTTCCGGCGTTGCTGATTTGCTCGGCGAAGGACGCATGGATGAAAGCGGTGATTTCACCAAGGGTGCCGGGCTGAGTCCAACTGACGTGAAGCGTGTTCTGGCCTTTGCCGAAGCTGGGCGGGCAACGCGTGGTGAGACACTAGAGGCGCTCGGCCAAGCGGTGGGGTCGGGAGAGGAGGCGCAAGCCGGTCTCGCAGAGCTCGACCAAATTACGCAAGCCTTGGCAGCGCTCGGCGCGCCAGACGCGGACGTCCAATTCGATCCCTCAATTGTCCGTGGCTTAGAATACTATACAGGCCCGGTCTTCGAAGCGGAATTGTTGAAAGAGACCACGGACGAAGATGGAAATGTCGTGCGCATTGGCTCGGTTGGGGGTGGTGGGCGATATGATGATTTGGTCGCTCGCTTCACGGGCGAGAAAATTCCCGCGACAGGATTCTCGGTTGGCGTCAGCCGATTAGCCGCGGCCTTCTCCATACGCGGGGATATTGAAGAGCTGAACGGCCCGGTCGTGGTGCTGAATATGGATCGCGACAATCCGGCGGTCGCGCTGCAATTGGCGACCGAGCTGCGTGCGGCTGGACTGCGCGCTGAAGCGTATATGGGTAGTTCCGGGATGCGGCCGCAAATGAAATATGCCGACCGTCGCCGGCCGCCAGCAGTGATCATGGTCGGCACAGATGAGTTGGAAAAAGGCGTCGTCACGATCAAGGATCTCAAAGAAGGCGCCCGTCAAGCCGCCGCGATTGATAGCAATGAAGAGTATCGCGAGGCGCGTCCGGGTCAGTTCGAAGCGCCACGCGCGGATATGATTGCGCGCGTGCGTGAGATTGTGGAGGCGGAACAATGAGCCTGACCGAACGCGCTCAAGCCGCCCTCGCATCGGTGGGGGGCGACCTGGTCGATCCGCCTGTCCTTATTCGGGCAAAAGTGCCTTTGGAGCTTTCTGGCGAAGCGGTTCGCAGTCGGATTTGTACCTTTGTCGACCAAGAAGGGCGCGAATGGGCGTTGCGCCCAGACTTCACTTTGGTTGTCGCTCAAGCCGAAATTTCGGCCCGTCAAATGGGGGCCTCAGGTGAATCCATTCGGCGCTATAGTGGTCCCGTCTTTCGTCTGCCAATGACCCCAGATGCACCGGTTGAATATGATCAAGTCGGTTTGGAAAAGTTTGGCGCTGCGCCGGATGTAAAAGAAGATGTGTGGCTGTTCGAAACATTGGCTGCAGCCAGTCTTGCCTGCGATGCTGCGAGCGGCATGGCCTGTTTTGGCGATCTGTCTATTTTCCCGGCATTCGTCGACGCGCTCAACTTAGCCCCTGATCAGACTTCCGGCCTGAAGCGTGCGTTCCGGCAAGAAGGTGGCGTGCGGGCCTTTCTGAATGGGCAAGAGCAAGTCCGATCTGGACTGTCTCGCCGTCTTTCCGGATTGGACAAAGACGATATCGCCGCCTTTGTGGATGACATCTTTCAGATGACAAATGTCCGGCCTGTTGGTGTGCGGAGCGCCGATGAAATCGTCGAACGCTTGGTTGAGCGTGCGCGCTCGAGCGTGGCGTCTTTAACGACGGCAGAGAAATCCGTCATCGAACGGGTTTTGTCGCTGGACCTGCCGGTTGCCGAAGCCCCTGAAGCCCTCGCTGCGATCGCTTCGGATCATAAGCTGAGTGGGCTGGACGATAAGCTGGAGCAATTCAAAGCAAGGACGGAGGCGCTGAGTGCGAGCGCCCATAAGAGTGTGATGGAAGGGGCACGATTCGCGACTCGGTTTGGGCGACGGTTCACTTACTATGATGGTTTTGTGTTTGAAGTTCTTGCCGATGCCGCCGCGAACGCCCCTTATATTGCAGGTGGGCGTTATGACTCGCTATTGCGCGATCTTTCCGCAGGCGAGGTGGACGCGACCGGGCTGGGCGGAATTGTGATCCCACACCGGATACCGACGAAAATGGGAGCTGCATGATGAGCCGCTTGACCATAGCAATCCCGTCTAAAGGACGCTTGAAGGATAATGCCGAGGCTTGGCTGAAAGCTGGCGGATTCAAGCTCCGTCAAAAAGGCGGCGGACGCGGATATAGCGCCGAACTGAGTGGCTTGCCCGATGCTGAAGTGATGCTCTTGTCCGCGCGCGAAATCGCCGAAGGGCTAATCGCTGGGCAGCTGCATGTCGGCATTACGGGTGAAGACCTTTTGCACGATTTAGCTGGAGACATTGACCGTGACGTCGCTGTGATGCGCCGCCTCGGCTTTGGCGGCGCGGATGTGATCGTGGCGGTGCCTGCCGCCTGGCTCGATGTTGATACGATGTCAGACCTTGAAGCTGCGGGCGCTTTGTTCCGCGAGCGCCATGGCCGACGCATGCGCGTTGCGACCAAGTACTTAAGGCTGACTCGGCAATTCTTTTCGGAAAAAGCCGTGGGTGAATATCGCCTGATCGAAAGTCCTGGGGCAACGGAAGCGGCCCCCGCTGCAGGGACAGCGGAAGTGATTGTCGACATCACATCGACAGGCGCGACCTTGAAAGCCAATGACCTGAAAATTCTTCAGGACGGTGTGATCTTAAAAAGCGAAGCTTCGCTCACGGGATCGCTCAACGCGTCATGGTCAGAAGAAGCCAAAGCGACCCTGCGAATCTTTTTGGATGGGATCGAAGCTACGGCGGCAGCGAAAGCATCAGCGCGACTCGAATCTTCGAATTCGATCTCTGACGATCAATTGTCCGCGCTCGGATTAACCCGAATCTCCGAAAACGTTGCGTTCGCCCCGATGAATCAGGCCCGGGAAGCGGCAATATCGTTAACGCGTGGCGGGGCGGAAACTGTAGCAATTGCAACAGTTAACCAAGTATTTAGGTCTGACAACGCTGTCTTTGAGAATTTTGTTAAGAAGCTGTCACGAAGCGCTTGACGCGCTGCGACAATATGGCAATACAGGTCTTGCAAGTTTCTGGGAGGAAACGCTGCAATCACTTTTCAGGGCGTGGCCAGCTGGTCGCGCCTTTTCTTTTCCCACCATCTCACATTCCTCGCTGCGGCAATCTCTGCCCAAAGAAAAACGACCCCCGATTGGGAGTCGCCAAGATGATGGAGTGAGAGTTATCAACCCAGCGACGCTCAGGGGGGGAGAGAGGGGTAAGGGAGCCGCTAAGTCATTTGTTATTGAAAAACAATAACAGTTTATCGTTTTTCGTCAACCGCCCCAACGAGGAATTTCTCTGAAAATTTCGTAAGGAAAATTTCTCCGGTGAAAATCCGGCGCGCGAGCATGATCATGTCTCATTTGTAGCATGCAGGAATAGATCATGCCCTTTTCACGTCATGTGTTGACTTTCCAAGGCACCCTCGCCAAGCGTGCGCGCAGGGCAATACGAACTTAAAACTATACCAGACAGGAGCAAATCATGTCGGATCCGCGTCAACACATCATGCCGGTCTACCGTCCGCCGGAAGAAGCGTTTGAACGTGGTGAGGGCGTGCGCCTGATCACTGAGGATGGAAAATCCTATCTCGATTTTGTTGCCGGCATTGCGGTCAGTGCGCTTGGCCATTCTCACCCGGCAATGGTCGAGGCTTTGCAGACCCAAGCGGGGAAGCTTTGGCACACATCAAACATGTTCCGAGTCCCGGCTGGCGAAGAACTGGCGCGCAAAATGTGCGAGCGTTTGCCATTTGCGGATCGCGTCTTCTTCACCAATTCCGGTACAGAAGCGATTGAATGTGCGCTGAAGACCGCGCGCAAGTATCATTGGGCCAAGGGTGATGTCGATCGCTATGAGATCGTCACCTTTAGCGGCGCCTTTCATGGTCGCTCACTGGGCGCAATCAATGCAGGCGGCAATCCGAAGTATCTCGAAGGCTTCGGACCGGCTCTGCCAGGCTTCACGCAAGTTGAGTTTGGTGATCATGAGGCGCTCGATGCCGCGGTGACTGAAAAGACCGCAGCGGTTCTGGTCGAACCCGTGCAAGGCGAAGGCGGCGTCCGAGCGATTCCCGAATCATGCCTGCAAGAGTTGCGCAAATTGTGCGACGAACGCGGCGCCTTGCTGATCTATGATGAAGTCCAATGTGGCATGGGGCGCACCGGACAGCTCTTCGCGCATGAATGGGCCGATCAGGCAGAACCCGATATTATGTGCGTCGCAAAAGGCGTCGGCGGTGGATTCCCATTCGGCGCCTGTCTCACGACTGAAGCCGCGGGGTCCGTCATGCAGCCTGGCAGTCATGGCTCAACCTATGGCGGCAACCCGCTGGCCATGGCCGTCGGCAATGTGGTTTGGGATATTATTTCCGACGAGGCCTTCCTCGCTCAAGTTCGCCGCGTCGCGGGCACTGTGGCGCAAGGATTAAAGTCGCTTGCGGATAGCCATCCTGACAAAGTCGATGGCGTCACGGGCAAAGGACTGCTGATCGGCTTGAAGCTGAAAGCGCTGCCTAAGCCCGTGCAGAATGCTTGCCGGGAGCACGGGCTTTTGGTCGGTGTCGCGGGCAATAATGTCCTGCGTCTCGCGCCGCCTTTGGTGATCGAAGATTCGGATGTGCGTGAAGCGGTCGGCATCATGGACACCGCGCTCGGTAGCTGGGAAATCGCCAGCTAAATCAAGCACCCGCGCGACGAAGCTCTGCCTTCACATTCCTAAGAATTGCCGTAATCCTTATGGTTAATGGCGAATAGGAGGGCGTTGCCTTGACTGGACTTTATTTGGGATTGGGCGCGGTATCGGCGATATTGGTCACCGCTGCCATTCTGTTCAACTTGCTGGTGGGCAAGCGGAACATGGTCAAGAATGGCTGGGCGGATATTGATGTTCAGCTCAAACGCCGCGCCGATTTGATCCCGCAATTGGTCACCGTAGTGCAAGGCTATGCCAGTCATGAGCGGCAATTGTTCGAAGACGTGATCATGAAGCGCAACGCAGCGCTACAGGCTGGCGATGACCCAGACGCGCGCGGGCGCACAGAAAGCGCGTTGGCGACACCCGTCAGTCGTCTTATGGCGGTGGCGGAGGATTATCCCGATTTGAAAGCCAATGAGAATTTTCTCGATCTGCAGAATGAGCTCTCAGAGACAGAGAATAAGATCGAAATGGCGCGCCGATTCTACAATGGCGCCGTGCGCGAACTGAACACAGCGGTCGAGAGTTTTCCGAACAATTTGGTCGCCGGTCTATTTGGGTTTCGTCAGGGTCATTTTTTCGAAATCGAAATGTCCGATCGCGCCGCACCCTCGCTCGACCTTGGGGGCGAGGCGTGATGCCGGCGCTTAGAATTATTGGTCTCGCACTGCTCTGTTGCTGGGTGGGATTAAGCGCTCTTGCCGAAGAGGCCATTGAGCGGTTCGACGTTGATATCACAGTCGAGAAGGATGGCGATATTATCGTCACCGAGACGATTGCTGTGAGGGTTGAAGGGCGCGAAATTCGCCGCGGTATCTTCCGCGAGTTGCCGGCCGAATACGCTGACGAAGATGGCACAGGGACGTTGCCCTATCAGTATAAAATTCTCAGCGTCCGCAAGGACGGCCGCAAAGAGCCTTATGATCGGGAGCGCGAAGGCAATGCGGTGATCATTAGGATTGGTGATCCTGATCGCTACTTAGATTATCGCGAGCACGTTTATGAAATCCGTTACCGTGTGAAGAATCAGATTCGCTATGGGGACGAATTCGATGAGCTCTATTGGAATATTACGGGCTCTTATTGGTTGTTTCCCATCCGCTCAGCCAGCGCACGTATCTCGTTTCCAGGTGACGCGAATCCGATCGAGTATAGCGTCTATACAGGCGCCTTGGGCGGCAGCGATTCGAATGCCAGCTATCGGCGCGAGGACGGTGCACATGTTTTTGCAACCACAGAACCGCTTGGCATTCGTGAGGGTTTAACGGTCTCGCTCAGTCTCGCCAAAGGCGTGATCGACCCGCCCTCTTTGTCGGATCAGGGTTGGTTATGGTGGGCACGCTATGGTTCACTGACCGCGCTTGCGCTGTCATTCGTCGGGCTTCTGGTTTTCTATCAGCGCAGCTTTGAACGTGTTGGCCGAGATCCGATCAAGGGACCCGTCTTTCCACAATATGAACCGCCACAGGGCTACTCGCCCGCGGCGGCGCATCACATCTATCATCGCGGCTTTTCGGGGCATGATGGCCTGATCGCCAGTTTGATGTATCTCGCTTCGCAAGGACGTATGCGAATTGATGTCGACCCTGACGATAAGAAAAAGACCACGCTTTCCAAAGAGGAGCCGGGCGAAGCGGCGGCGCTGACCGGCGAACTATCGAAACTCTATTCCGGTTTGTTTGATGACGGTCTGTCGGTGAAACTTGGCGAAAAATATGATGCTGGCTTCACCAAAGCCTATACCGAATTCCGCAAGAAAGTGTCGCGCGACTATGGCACATCATATTTCCGATGGAATGCAGGCTATGTCATCGCCGGCGGTATATTGACCGTTTTCGTTCTGCTCTTTGCGATCCTTCAGCATTCTTATTGGAGCGGCTGGCACACGGCGGGCGTAATTGGCCTGATCGGATTGAATGGTCTGTTTATGTATTTGATGCCCGCGCCGACGCGCAAAGGCCAGGATGTTCGAACCCATCTTCAAGGCTTCCGGCTCTATATGGAAAAGGCTGAGAAGCTTCAGCTCAATGCGGTTGAGGTTGGCAGTGATGCCGCCCCACCTATGACGGTCGAGCGCTATGAAAAATTCTTGCCCTATGCGGTGGCGCTTGGGGTGGAGAAGCCATGGACCAAGCATTTCGAAAAGCTCATTCCAAAAGAAGCGGCTGAATATAATCCCTCTTGGACGAATATGAGTGCGCATCGCTTCGGCTCGATAGGAAGCATGACCAATAGCATGGTGTCCGGCATGAGTTCGGGTGTGACCTCAGCCATGCCGCAAAGCTCAGGCTCATCCGGCAGCGGTGGCGGTGGCTTCTCTGGCGGTGGCGGCGGCGGGGGAGGCGGTGGCGGCTGGTAAAAGCCGCTAATGCCAGCGCAGATTTTTGCGGTTCAATTGGCTGATCTGCGTGACGCCCATCAGCTTCATATCCCGCTCGATTTCGCGCTGCATATTGCCGAGGGCTTGCTCCACGCCTGCCTGGCCTGCGGCGGCGAGCGCATAGAGATAGTAACGTCCACCCGACACAGCTTTGGCGCCGACAGATAGCGCTTTTAAAACATGCGTGCCGCGTTGAACGCCGCCTTCGCAGATGACATCAATTTGGTCATCCACCGCATCGCAAATCTCGGCCAGCTGATCAAACGGTGCCCGCGCGCCATCGAGTTGGCGGCCGCCATGGTTGGAGACCATAATCCCGGTGCAGCCAATATCCACGGCGCGCCGGGCGTCTTCGACAGACATGATCCCTTTCAGCGCAAACTGCCCACCCCATTGGGCGCAGAGTTTTTCGGCATCTTTCCAATTCATCGATTGGTCGAGCATGGTCGAGAAATAGTCGCCGACCGAGACCGCAATATTGGTGCCCTGGCTGACATGGCCGGACAGGTGCGGCATGTCGAATTTCTCTTTGGTCAAAAAGTTCCACGCCCAAGATGGGTGGGCGGCAAAGCTAAACAAAGAGGATGGCGTCAGGCGAGGCGGGGATGTGAATCCCGTGCGCAAATCGCGTTCCCGATTTCCGCCCGTAATGGTGTCGACGGTGAGCGCCATGACATTGAACTGCGCTGCGCGCGCGCGTTCCAATAGGGCATCGTTGAGGCCGCGGTCTTTGTGAAAATAGAATTGGAACATTTTCGGGCCTGGCGCGAGCTCAGCTATGTCTTCCACGGTGACGGTCGAAAGAGAGGACACGCCGAACATGGTGCCGAATTTTGAAGCCGCGCGCGCCACGGCACGTTCGCCCTCGTGATGGAAGAGACGCTGCAGAGCCGTCGGGGCGCAATAGAACGGCATGTCGATCTTTTGGCCCATGACCTCAACCGACATATCGATCTCAGAGACATCGCTTAAGACACTCGGCACCAAGTCCACGGACTCATAGGCCGCGGTGTTTCGACGATACGTCACCTCATCATCCGCCGCGCCATCAATATAGTTGAAGATGGGACTGGGCAGCCTTTGCTTCGCCAGGGCTCTAAAGTTCCCGAAATTATGACAATCCTTCAAGCGCATAGCGGTCCATCTTCGAAAGTTTCTATTATGGTTCTTCCTAAACCGAAACGCAGGCGCCCGTCGATTGACGACGTCGCGCTAGCCTGGACTGGCGGCAGACCCTGCGAGCAATCCGCCATCAAGGGTCAGCGTCTCACCGGTCATATAGGTCGCGCGATCACCTGCCAGCATGACGGCAAGAGCCGCCACCTCTTCCGGCTGACCAAACCGCTTGAGGGGCGTATCCGCCACCAAAGCCGCCATTTTCTCTTCCCGGTCTGGGCCATCGCCAATCATTGGTTCCCAAATCGGGGTGAGGATGGCGGCCGGTGCAATGGCATTGCAGCGAATGCGCCAACCATTCTGGGCACAGTACAAAGCGACAGAGCGCGTATGATTGATTATCGCAGCTTTTGAACTCGCATAGGCGGCAGCGCCCGGAATGCCGACCAGCCCGGAGCGCGACGAAATATTGATAATGCTTCCCGTCCCGCTCGTCTTCATGGCGGCGATAGCTGTACGGCAGCCAAGAAACGTCCCATCCATATTGACGGCGTGGACATCGCGCCAAGCTTGCAGCGAGGCGTTTTCTGGATCGTGGACCAATTCGCCGCTTTCAAAGCCGGTTATGCCAGCATTATTGACGAGAATGTCGAGTTTCGGATGAGTGTCGAGCGCCGCGGCCCAATCGGCTTCAGAGCTGACATCTAGATGTAAATATTCGGCACCGATTGAGTCCGCTGTCGCGCGACCTTGCGTATCGTCAATATCCGTCACGATGACTTTGGCGCCTTCGTCGGCAAAGGCTTTGGCAATCGCCGCACCAATGCCGCGCGCAGCGCCAGTCACCAGCGCAGTTTTGTTTTTAAGAACAGGCATGAGACCCTCTTTGAAGCATAAGATAATGAGCGCCGAACTTTGCGGCGAGCGATGCAATTTTCCGAATGATCGGTGTCGCTACTTCATCTGTCTTCAAATGCTCCTATGGGTTGCGCTTGATATTGGCGAAACGCGTTTTACGTCAACCGATTTTTCGTACATAGTAGCCGAAAGCAAAGTGTGGGGAATATGATATGTCTGAAAAACAACGCATTAGCGGGTTTGGCGGCTTCTTCTTTCGAGCCAAAGATCCATCGGCTCTGGCCGCGTGGTATGAAGAAAACTTCGGAATCGATCGGGTGCCGAGCGATTATGAAACGCAACCGTGGCACCAGAATGAAGGTCCAACCGTCTTCGCACCCTTTAGCGCGGACACGCCTTATTTCGGCGAGGATATGAGTAAGACATTTATGTTCAACTTTCGCGTCGACGATTTGGAAAAAATGGTCGCCCAGCTACGTGCGAACGGCAATGAAGTCACTCTGGATGAAGGCAATCCTTATCCGAATGGTCTGTTTGCCAATGTGTTTGATCCAGAAGGTAATCCGATCCAGCTTTGGGAACCGCAGCACAATCCGAGCTAGTCGGCCTCAACAGCTTGTGGACGCTTAACGACCAAGACGTGCCCGAAAGGCGTCATAGCCAAAATCGCTTAGCGTCTCGATGGTTCCGTCCTCATGGCGAATGGCGAGATTGGCGAGGGGGGTGCCGTTAAATGTGTTCGTCTTGACGAAGGTGTAGTGCATTTGATCGGTGAAGACTAAGCGATCGCCAGGACGAAGCGGTGCCGAGAAAGAGTAGTCACCGATAATGTCCCCGGTCATACAGGTGCGCCCGGCAAGCCGGTAGGTGTGCGCGAGCGCGTCGGCTTCCTCCGCGCCGATAATTCCGGGGCGATAAGGCACTTCCAGCACGTCCGGCATATGGGTTGAAGCGCTGGCATCGAGCAGGGCAATGTCGCCATCATTCCAGTGCAAGTCGATTACGGTCGCGTGCAGCTCTCCCGTATCGACGACAAGGCCGCCGCCAGGTTCGAGGATGACTTCAACATCAAAGCGCGTGCGGAAGGCTTGAATGGCAGCAATCAACGCGTTGACGTCATAGTCCGCTTTATTGATGAAATGACCGCCCCCGAAATTGACGGCGCTGACCCGTTCTAAGAAAGGGGCAAATCGATCGGCGACATGTTCGATCAAACCCACCGAGCCGTCCGAGCCCGACTCACACAAAGCATGGACATGGAAAATATCGACGAGGTCCCAATCCACTTGATCAAGTCTGTCCGCGACTTCTCCGAAGCGAGACATTGGGGCACAAGGATCATATAGATCACCGCCAAGTGTGGCGTTTGAATAGCCAGGATTTACCCGCAGTCCGATTTGCGCCCCAGCCGCTTTGGCTTGGGCGCCATAATGGTCGAGTTGGTTGGCGGAATTGAAATAGATGTGCTGGGCGATTTCGGTTAGGCGTTCAACCTCACCAGGGGCATAGGCGGGGGAATAGACATGCACTTCTTTCCCGAACGTATCGGCGCCAAGTTGGGCTTCTTGCTCGCCGCTCGCCGTGGTGCCATCGAGATAGTCGCGCATCATCGGGAATGCGGCCGGGAGCGCAAAGGCTTTGGTCGCGAGGAGGATCTTGCAGTCTGCGGCTTCACGAATGCGCTGAGCGGTTTCCAGATTGCGACGCAGGCGCGCCATGTCCAAGACAAAGGCAGGAGTAGAGATTTTTTCAACCACGCGCAAAATCCTTTCTAAGCCAACCTATTTTGCGATATCCGGACCCCATTAGGTGAGCCTGGGAAAAATGCACTTAAGAATTGCAACTCGCGAAGATATTCCTGCCATAGAGGCTTTGATGGCGGCGTCCATGGCAGCCCTTTTGCCTGACTTTCTGGACGATAAGCAAGTGGAACGCTCAAGCGAGAGCATGGGCGTGGACACGCTGCTTGTCGATGATGGGACCTATTTCTTGGTCTATATCGGTGAGGCGCTCGCAGGCTGTGGCGGCTGGTCACGGCGCCGGACACTTTATGGTGGCAATCACACATCCGGCCGCGATGATGCTTTGGCCGATCCAGCCACTGAGCCGGCAAAGATCCGCGCCATGTATACCCATCCAGATTTTACGCGGCGTGGCATTGGGCGCTTTTTGCTCCAGGCCGGTGAAGACGCCGCGCGCGCAGAAGGATTCAAGGCCATGGAAATGGGCTCCACCGCGCCCGGGCGTCCGCTCTATGAAGCGTGCGGCTATGCATTTATCGAAGACCTATCGCAGCCAAGCGAAGATGGCACGATCGTGCCCATTTTGAGAATGCGGAAGGCTCTGGTTTAGCGCGGTTAGGCTTGCCTCATTTTTCCGCTGACGCCTGCGAAGGCAGGGGTCTATGGACGAAAAGCGCCGCACGGAAAATTGGTGAATCTTGGTCCATGGATACCTGCCTTCGCAGGTATCGGCGGACCATTTGATTGAGTTTAATCTTCCGGGTCGATCAGGTTACCATTCTCATCCCGCCGCTCTGGCCCGCGTACATTCACTCGGCTATCTCCGAACGGGGCGTCGCGATCTTTTAGGGCTTGTTTCAGTCCGACCTCTCCGGCGCGTTTGACGAAGGCTCGGGCGCTTTTGGCTTGGTGTCCGCGGGCATCATTCTCGACCGCGTAGCGTTGCAATGTCCGCGCGCCCATGAGCTCCAATCCCATATTCACAGCGCGTTTATTGGCCGCCAAAATGTCTGGATCGATCAAAGCGAACCGATCCGCGAGGCCCTCAACTTCCGCTTCGAGCAAGTCGGCGGGCACGGCTTTCAAAGCAAACCCAATCTCGGCGGCCTGCTGGCCGCTGATCGTGTCGCCAGTCAATAAGAGGCGCTTGGTCCATTGTGGACCGAGATTGTGCAACCAAAACTGATTGGGCAGCGCCCCCAAATCTCGTCCGGCGGGGAAGCCGATTTCTGCATCTTCAGCGACAATGACAATGTCGCAGAGCAGTGCCAGGTCTGTCCCGCCCGCTTTGCAATGACCATGCACCTGGGCGATGACGGGCTTGTGCATGTCAAAGGCGGTCATGCGATAGCGCTGCGCCCGTTCGAGTTGCCAAATATCATCATCGACACTGCGATAGCCGCGATACGGGGCGTCAGGATTTTCCGCTTGAAGGCGGGAGATGGGAACGCTGTCGCCACCGGCCAAATCATAGCCGGCGGTAAAGGCACGCCCGGCGCCTCTCATGATGGCGCAATGGACATCGGTGCGGGCATCGGCATCCCATAAGGCTTCCGACAGTTCCGCTTGCATTTTCAAACTCATCGCGTTGAGTTTGTCTGGCCGGTTCAGCGTAATCCGCGCCCGCCCGTTTTCGATCTCATAGAGGATGGTGTCGAACATGGCTGTCACATTAGGCCGTTGCCGAGGTTAAGTCGAACACGCGGGCTGCATTGCCCCCTAAAAACAGCGCTTCGGTCTCCTCATCCAGACCCAAACTGTCCAAACCCTCCAGCGCTTTGGCCGGTGTGATCATGGGATAATTGGTTCCGAACATCACTTTCTTCCGGCCATTGGTTTTGAGATAACGCACGAGTTCAGGCGGATAGCGTTTCACCGTATAGGCCGACGTATCGATATAGACATTCTGATGCTTGGTGGCGACCGCGATGGCTTCTTCGGTCCAGGGATATCCAATATGACCCCCGACAATGACCAAGTCAGGAAAATCCAACGCGACTTGGTCGAGATAGATGGGCCGTCCGACTTCTGACGGCATAAGCGGGCCGGTATGGCCGATCTGCGTACAGAATGGCACGCCCATTTCGCAACAGGCCGTGTAGACAGGATAGAAGAGACGGTCGGTGGGCGGGCGTTCTGCCAACCATGGCAAAACGCGGATGGCTTTAAAGCCGAGCGCTTCAACACAGCGACGTATTTCACGCACAGCCTGCATGGGTTTGGAGATATCGACCGATCCGACACCAACCAATCGCCCGCCGGACTCGGCGCAGAACGCGGCGACTTCATCATTGCTGATCATGTCCTTGCCTGGCGCCTGCCACGCACAGATGAGGCTTTGCGCGAGCCCAGCTTCATCCATGGCCGCCACGGTCGCGCTGACCGGTAATTCCTGATCAGGCACGGCGCCTTTGGTCCAGCGCCGCAAGGAATCGAAGACGGGGTCTTGCGAATGGCGAAGGGTCGGGTGTTGTGCCCAGACGTCGATGATCATTTTGGAGCCTCAGAGATCAGAAGGTCTGAGGGGATGCTAGACGGCGATCAAATCCGCATCAACGGGTCGCGCCAGGGCAATGGACGTATGCGCCGACGCTTAAGCCGCGGCACACATCGGCCGGTCTTTGCTTTCATCTGCGGGGATGTAATTGAGCTGCTGCAGACTGATCGCGAAATCATCGACATAGTTGCAAGGCTTCTCACCCTGCTGAAACTGGGTTTGTGCAACGAATGTGTTTGAGCCGGGGCGAGTGAAGCTGACAAAGGGCGACCAGACACGGTGCCACCCGCGCTCGCGGGCAATGTCAGTCACACCCAGCGCTTCTGCCAAAGACGCACCCTCCGGCGCACGGACATGAACGTGGAGTACGCTGATCTGAAAATCGCTGCCATTGTTCGGCAAGCTCTCACGTTGGGACTTGGACAAAGTATTGGTCACGAAATCCGCAATTGTGCGCGGGTTTTCCGGGTTCATCTCTTCAGCCGCGAACTTCTTGCAATAAGGGCATTCTTCAAAGCCCCAGATCACCATGAGTGGATTATCCGCGGCCTGAGCGGACTCGACCGCCGCAGCATATAGCGCACGCGGATCTAAGCAGGCGCGATAGGTGGCATCGGGGACATCCGCCGTGCAGCCAGGCGCGGCTGTGAAATCGGCATAGTCTACAGCGGGCACAAAGAGCGGGGCGTCAGATGCGGTCGTGTTCGGGCTACAGGCCGATACGATCAAGGTCACAGCAACGGCTAATCCGGTCCAAATCTTCGATTTCATCACTCACTCCCATCCTTTGCCTGGTTCCGATGCGCGGTTTTCGGCGCGGGATCAATCCTGAACACGAAAATGTGTATCGCGGTTGGCGCGGCGCCAGATTTTTGATCAGGCACTTGTAATATCTAAAAATCTAGATATATAGATATTATGAATGATGAAAACGCCGCCCTTTCCTTTGCTGCGCTCGGCCATTCCAGCCGGGTCGCTATTTTGCGTCTGCTCGTCCAAGCGGGCGATGACGGACTCAGCGTCACGGAGATGCGGGATCATTTGAATATGCCCGCAACCACATTTGGCCATCATTTGAAAGCCATGGCTGAGGCCGGGCTGGTGACACAAGCCCGGCAAGGACGTTCGCTTATCTCACGCGCCGATTATGGCGCACTGCAGGGTCTGATTGGCTTCCTCATGGAAGATTGCTGCCGCGGCGTGCTGACATCGCGACTTGAACCAGAATTGGAGACGTCATGAAACGTATTCACATCCATATTAGCGCTGAAGATCTTGCGGCGACCAAAAGGTTTTACTCGGCACTATTTGGCCAAGCCCCGACCGTGGACAAGCCTGACTATTTGAAATGGATGCTGGAAGGTCCGCGGATCAATCTGGCGGTCAGTCAACGTGAGTGTGCAACCCGCGGGGTCGATCATGTTGGTATCCAAGTTGATAGTGATGACGCGTTAGAAGCGGTGAACGCGGCGCTTGTTGAAGCCGAACAATCCACTTTGGCAGAGCCGGAGGCGCAATGTTGCTATGCGAACTCGAACAAACATTGGGCGCGTGATCCGCAGGGCGTGATCTGGGAAATGTTCCACACGATGGATGCCGCGCCGACTTATGGTCATGATTTGCGGGACGAGATTCCGCATACGCCGCGCCCGAAATCGGCGCGGGGATGTTGCTAGGTTGATCGGTGTTTGCCCGTGTAAACGGTTCCGGCGATCGCTAGGATGACGCCGAATACAATCGTCATCCAGGCGCCGAACTGTACCGCTGCGAGCGTATATTGGGCGCTGACAATTGAAATGCCATCGGTCGTCTCCATGGAGACCAGCCGTCCGCGTTCGTGCGCAATCGTTTCGTACACAATGTGAGCGCCTTTGTGGGCTCGCGCACGTTGCCGGATTTCGGGGATCTTTCGGACTTGTATGGTCGAGCCGAGTTCGTAACGCTCCGTCTCGCCCGCTGAGTTCTGAATAATCAGCGTTGTGTTATTATGCCGCCCACGCACACCGCTCGATTCCGAAGCATCAATCAGGATGCCTGAATGAGAATTCGTTTGCGTGGGCTGTTGCACTGTTCCGATCAAAACCACCGCTCCTACGAATATCATTAGGCCCGCGATGCCCCATAAGATGGCTTTGAAGTTTTCTCTTGAGTGATCGGATATTTGGGAGTCGCTCAATTCGATGGTCCTTACGTCTCCACCGCAAATAACTCATCCTGCTTGCCCATAGGCACATCAATCACATGCCAGGGCAGACCGCGCTTGGTGACGTCTTCTAGAAACGGTTTGGCGGGGAATTGCTCGACATTGAAGACGCCCGCGCCGGACCATTCGCCTTTGAAGAACATGGCGGCACCCGAGACAGGAGGAACGCCTGTCGTATAGCTGACGGCCTGGGCGGAGACTTCTTTATTCGTCTCGGCATGATCGCAGACATTGTAGATCATCTTACTTACTGGCTGGCCGTCTTTGGTGCCGCGCAGGATGACGCCGATCGAAGTTTTCCCCGTATACCCTTCGGCCAAAGTGCTGGGTACCGGCAACAGGTCCTTCAAGAATTCCATCGGGATGATGTCCATGCCTTTATGCTTGATCGGTTCCAGCCCGATCAGGCCAATGGATTTGAACACGTCTAAATGCTTGATATATTCATCGCCAAACGTCATCCAGAACCGGATCTGCTTCAGGCCTTTAATGTGTTTGACCAGGCTTTCCTCTTCCTCGTGATAGATGAGGTAAGACATTTTCGGGCCGACTTCAGGATAGTCGATCATGGTGCGGATGGAGAGGGCCGGGATTTCAATCCAATTTCCGTCCTTCCAATAGCGCCCATCTTGCGTGACTTCGCGCAGATTGATTTCGGGATTGAAATTGGTCGCAAAGGTTTTGCCGTGATCGCCCGCATTGCAGTCGACAATGTCGATATACTCAATCTCGTCGAAAAGGCCTTCTTGTTGCGCGTAGGCGCAGTAAATATTGGTACAGCCTGGATCGAAGCCGCAGCCGAGAATGGCGGTGAGGCCAGCCTCTTTGAAGCGCTCCTGATAGGCCCATTGCCAATGATACTCGAACTTAGCGACATCGCGTGGTTCGTAATTGGCCGTATCCATATAATGGGTCTTGGTCGCGAGGCAGGCGTCCATGATGGGTAGGTCTTGATAGGGCAGGGCCATATTGATCACCAGATCAGGTTTGACCTTTTCGATCAGCGCGATCGTCTCCTCGACATTATCCGCATCGACTTGCGCGATCTCGATGGGGGTTTGGCAGAGCGCCGCGACGTTTTCACAAGACACCAATCGTCGAGAAGCCAGCGTAATATGTTTGAACGTTTCGCGGTCCATCGCACATTTTTGCGCCACCACTGAGCCCGCGGCGCCTGCGCCAATAATCAGAACCCGGTCCATACTTTTCTGTCCTGTATCAGAGAGTGAATGATCAGCTTTTGCCTCTACTGGACTTGGGTGCAGTGCGCCAGTTCATTTTTGCGGCCAGAGCGGCACGGATCTCCCGTCATTTCTGCAGATCACGCATGATTGTGTCAGTGGTAGCTTTCCTCGCGGAAATAGGGTATGAGCGCCGCTTCCTTTTGAACCGGAGGGGTTTCATGACCTATCGGCATTTCATCGATCTGTGGCAGCTAGAGGCGAGCGAGCTGCGCGCGATTCTAGATCAAGCGCATGCGATGAAGCGCGCCCGACAAGGCTGGCCGAAAGGCAAAGTCGATGCGGATGCCCCACTCGAAGGCCATACAATGGCGATGATTTTCGAGAAGAATTCGACTCGGACCCGGTTCAGCTTTGAAGCGGCCATGCGCCAATTGGGCGGCGACTCCATCATCGCCACAGCGTCGGACATGCAGCTCGGTCGCGGCGAGACCGTCGAGGATACAGCCCGCGTGCTAAGCCGCTATGTCGATATGGTGATGTTGCGCGCCAACAGTCATGGCGATTTGGAGGTTTTCGCCGAGGCGGCCTCTGTGCCTGTGATTAATGGCCTGACCGACAGGTCGCATCCTTGCCAGATCATGGCCGATTTGATGACCCTTGAAGAGTCGGGTCTGGACTTGAAGGGCGCGCGTTTGGCCTGGGTCGGTGATGGCAATAATGTTTGCTCAAGCTTTATTCACGCGGCGCCGAAATTTGGGTTCTCTATGGCCATCGGAACACCCGACCGTTTCGCACCCGATGAAGATGATGTCAGCATTGCTCGCGACCTTCAGGGGCGCATCGACCTGTACGATACGGCTGAAGAGGCTGCTGCTGGTGCGGATGTGGTGATTACGGATACATTTGTATCCATGGGCGACCGCGATGGTCCGGCACGGCTCGCCGAGCTCGATCCCTATGCTGTCACCGACGAGCTGATGGAGCTCGCTCAAGGCGGCGCGAAGTTTCTGCATTGCTTGCCCGCGCACCGCGGCGAAGAAGTTGACGCCGAAGTGATTGATGGGGCGAGCTCTCTGGTTTGGGACGAAGCCGAAAACCGGTTGCATGCGCAAAAAGCCATTATGCGCTGGTGTCTCTACAAATAGTGGCTGGCGAGATCGAAATTCTAGTCGATGCGGATGCCTGTCCAGTCAAAGACGAAACCTATAAAGTCGCCCTTCGGTATCAGGTGCCCGTCACCCTGGTGTCGAACAGCTATTTGCGCGTTCCAGCACATCCGCTGATCAAACATGTAACGGTTAGTGACAGTTTCGATGCCGCTGATGATCATGTGGTTGAATTGGCCCATGCCGCCAGCGTTGTGATCACAGCGGACATTTTGCTGGCGGAACGCGCGCTGCAAAAACGGGCCATTGTGCTTGGGCCGAACGGTAAGCCGTTCACGGAAAACTCGATTGGCAGTGCGATTGCCACGCGTGCCATAATGGCTGACTTGCGCGCGGGCGGCGATCAGGTCGGTGGGGCGGCTCCGTTCTCCAAGGCTGATCGGTCGCGATATCTCTCGGCACTCGATGAGGCCCTGAACCGTCTTAAACGCACAGCACGCTAGGCCGGTTCCCGCGTCCGATCTGCCGCCCACGCCAGCAGGGCGAGGAGGCTGAACGCCACCAATGCCATGATCGCAAATTGTGGGATGGCGGGCGGGTGATCAACAGGCAGGTGATTGTAGATCTGCAGCGCCAACATGAAGCCGATCAGTAAGAAGGGCGCCACCCGTCCGACTGGCCCTTTCGGCTTGGTGTTGAACAGGTAAAGGGCACCGCCGATCAACAGGAGACCAATCTCAACCACTTGCGTCCAGAAGAGGCTATTCCAGAGGCCCAGCCCGACGCGCGGGCCGCCAAACCAGAGCGCTAAATCAGGGCCGTGCGCGATGAGGTCTGTGAGCCAATGCGAGAACACGGCAAGCCCAATTATGATACCCTCCGTGACTGCTTTGGCCCCGCGCCGCAAAGCGGCGTACAGGACGCCTGCGGCAATCGCCCAGATCACGGCGGCGACCAGTGAATGGGTGTAGGGCATATGGTGCAGATCCAAGATGGAGGCTTCCATAAAGCCGGGCGTCACATCGAACTTCTCGATCCCTGCCAGAACCAATCCAGCCCAAGCAAAATCTACCAATTGGACCGCGACGAAAAGTTGCCATAGCGGTATAGACGGCTTCACCGCTCGCGCAGCGAACGCGGCGCCATAATGTCCGATAAACATGATTGCTTCCTCCCGCGCTGAGCATGTGGGTGTGGGGCAATTGTGTCAAATCACCCGGGGCGCTGGCGATTGCAGTTCGTCGGCGTAGGGAAAACCAGTTGAGCTTCCCAAGCTGCCCCCTATGCTCGCTGAAAAATGGGAGGAAACATGACAGATCAATTCAATGATAAAACCGTCATGGTCACCGGCGCGAGCGGCGAGATTGGCCAAGCTGTCGTCAAAGGATTCCTGGATGGCGGCGCAAACGTCGTCGCGGCAGATCGGGATATAGAAGCACTTTCTGACATGGCGGCCAAGCTCGCAAATGGCGGAGACAAACTCATCACTGTCCCAACTGATGTGACCGAAGCGGACCAGGTTCAGAATTGTGTCAAAGTGGCGATGGAGACGTTTGGGCGAGTCGATGCCTATATCAATAATGCAGGGGTTGAAGGATTGGTCGCACCGATTGAGGACTATCCCGAAGAGGCCTTTGACCAAGTCATCGCGGTGAATGTGCGCGGCGTGTTTCTAGGTATGAAATACGCCGTCCCGGCTCTGCGCCAAAGTGGCGGCGGAAGCATTGTGAATTTGGCGTCTGTTGCCGGCTTGTCCGGTGGGTCTGGGACGTCTGCATATAACGCGTCTAAGCACGCGGTGATCGGTTTGACGCGGTCAGGGGCCGTGCAGCTGGGCCCGGAAAACATTCGGGTCAACGCCGTTTGTCCGTCTCCGGTCATCGGGCGTATGATGTCCTCCTTGGAGGCTGGCCTCAGTCCAGATGATCCCGAGGCCATACATGAATTCATCGTCTCGCGCATTCCGATGCAGCGCTATGCAGGCACGGAGGACGTGGCGAACTTGATCCTTCATTTAAGCTCCGACAAGGCGCAATTTCTCAATGGCGGAATCTACACTGTCGATGGGGGAATGACGGCCGGGTTATAGTTTGAAGGCTGTCATCAGTGGGCGCATGCTCTTCCTCTCATTCGCAAAAACAACTATGCCGCAGCGATGAACGGATTTCTTCTTGTGGCTATCGGCGGCGCGATTGGCGCCTCCATGCGCTACGGTGTCGGCTTGGCCTTTACCGAGCATGGTGGCGTTTCAGGGGCGTGGGCGACGCTCTTTGTCAACGTGATTGGCAGCTTCATTCTCGGCGCCATGATGGGCTGGTTCACTAGCCGTGAACCAGCGCTCGAGAATACATTATGGTTGCTCGTCGGGGTTGGGATGATGGGCGCCTTCACGACTTTTTCGGCCTTCTCTCGCGATACGGTCCATATGTTCATGACCGGCGAAGTGATAAAGGGGCTCATCTTTGCTGGGCTTAACATGCTCGGCGCCTTAGCGGCCTTCACGGTCGGCCTTTTGGCATTGAAACGGATGCTTGCATGAGCCGGCAAGTCATTACCGAAACCGTCTCAGAGAAAGAGGGCGGTGTGCGCCTGGACCGTTGGGTGAAGCGGCGCATGCCGATGACTCAGGGCGAGTTGGAAAAGCTGTTGCGCACCGGTCAGATTCGGGTCGATGGCGCGCGGGCTAAAGCCAATACAAGACTAGAGGCCGGGATGTCCGTGCGCTTGCCGCCCTTTGCGTCCAAGACCGCAAAAGATGCGGATGCGCCCTGGTCAGCACCGAAAAAACCAAATGCCAAAGCGCTGGCCTTTCTGAAGCCGCTTATCCTTCACGAAGATGATGAGATGTTCGTGCTGAACAAACCCGCTGGTATCGCGGTGCAGGGCGGTACCGGGCAGGGTGGTCGGCACATTGATGGCATGCTTGATGCGCTCTCAGATGGTGAGCATCGGCCGCGCCTTGTGCATCGCTTGGACAAAGCGACTTCAGGCCTCCTTCTGATCGCCAAACATCCGGCGGCGGCATCGCGTCTGGGCGATCTGTTCCACTCGCGAGACATGGACAAGATCTATTGGGCAGTCACAGTCGGCGTCCCGCACCCACCCGCCGGTCAGCTTCGCTCCTGGATGCGCAAAGGCGTCGGCGATGAGGGCCGTGAGCGCATGGTCCTCGGCGCGCATGGTGATAAAGTGTCAAAGCACGCAGTGACGGATTATGTCGTCGTGTCCACGGCAGCGCGCCGCGCCGCTTGGGTGGCGCTGAAGCCGTCTACGGGGCGAATGCATCAATTGCGCTTTCACATGCATGAATTGGGCACCAGCATTCTCGGCGATGACAAATATGAGACTCGCCGTGAAGTGCCGCAAGGCGTCGCCAAGGGTCTACACTTGCACGCGCGCGCTTTGGTCATCCCGCGCAAATCCGGCAAGCCGCTCACCGTACAAGCGCCGCTCTCCGGGACGATGAAGCAGACGTTTGAGACGCTTGGATTTCTGGAAAGTGAAGCAGGTCGAGATCCGCTTGAACTGTTTGTATGATCGGCGCTGAAGCCAAAATCGCTGAGGCCTATCATGCGATTAAAGCAAACCGATTGGACCATGCGGAGCGGATCCTCAAACCGATCCCACATCCTCGCGCGGAAGCCTTGCTGAAAGAGATTGCCCGTTTACGCACCAAGAGGAGCGGATAGGTAGCAATCTCACTCTGCCAACCAAGCGATCACGGCCGCCCGGAATTCTGACATGTTTGCTTCTGTTCGCGAATCCACAAGCATGGATGACCCATGGACCCCGTCCTCAAGCACCCAAACCGGGATCTGCGCATCCTCTAACAACTGCTTTTGTTCTTGCGCCGACGGGCTTCGCATCTCCGAGGCCGGTCTTAGGACCAAAGCTGGCCTTGTGAGATCATCCAACCGGGCCCGCGCGAGACATGCCGCCATTGGCGGGCCAGACGCAGGCGACGCCGCAACGAGACGACTGACTTGATCGGGTGCATCAGCGGCCAAGTGGAAGACTAGCGCTGCCGAATATGAATATCCCCAGATGATTGCGCTATTCGTTGCGCTGTATTCAACCGAAAACTCAAGCGCGGCCTGCATATCGCCATAAGCTTCGCAATACGACGTTGCCTTTGCGGGAAGCATGGCTTGTGCGGTGCGATTCTCCTCACCGTACAAATCCCCACCGGCGCGCAAATCCCAAGCGATCAAGCGATAGCCATTCTGATTGAGCCACGGGATAAGTGGGGCATATTCGCCGCGCGCATTTGATCCGCCTTGGTGGAACAATACGATTAATTGCGCCGTTTCAGGCAAGTCTGCAAAATAGGTTGTACCGTAAACCGCGATGCCATCGGGCGCTTGGGTTGAAACATCGCCGATGGGTAGGGCGGCGCCATTCGTGGATAGGGAAGGTGCGACCGCGCAGGCCGAGAGCCCGAGCACGGTTCCTCCCACAATCAGCTCTCTCAACATCAACCATCTCCCGGATTTATTGTGCGCTACATTTGTAACTTGTTTAACCGTATCTGGGCCAAACTCAAGAGAGGTGGGAATGAAAGGGGTCTAGCGTTCTTTCGGGTCCAACGCGTCCCGAAGGCCATCGCCGATAAAGTTCAGGCAAAGCAGCGTGATCATCATGGTCAGGGCTGGCGCCATCAGCATCCAAGGCTTGTCTTGCATCTCTTTTGCGCCGTCAGAAATGAGGACGCCCAATGAAGTCAGCGGTTCGTTCACGCCGAGGCCAAGGAAGGATAAAAAGCTCTCAGCCAGGATGACGACGGGAATGGTCAGCGTGACATAGACGGCCACAGGGCCAACAACATTTGGCAAAATGTGCCGTCGAATAATGGTGAAGAAGGGGACGCCCGTGGCGCGGGCGGCTTCAATGAATTCCATATTTTTGATGGCGAGAGTCTGTCCGCGCACAATCCGGCTCATGGTGAGCCATTCCACCGCGCCAATCGCGGCGAAGATCAAGATAATGTTCCGTCCGAATACGGTGAGGAGCAGGATCACAAAGAAAATGAATGGCATCGCATATAGGACATCGACAAAGCGCATCATGATATTGTCGACCCGGCCGCCCACAAAGCCTGCCACAGCGCCCCAAGTGACCCCAATAATGAGAGAAACAATGGTCGCGACCAGGCCGACAGCGAGGGAGATTCGCAGCCCAATCATCAAGCGCGCTAAGCTGTCCCGACCTTGCGTGTCGGTGCCAAGCAGATGGAGATTTTCGAATGTCGGAGCGAGTTCAACATTCGTCGAAATCGTATTGTATTTATGCACCCAAAGCATCGGGCCGATGGCTGCAATCAAGACCATAATGCCTAATATCCACATTGAGGCGACGGCGGCTTTGTTGCGGAATACACGCGC
>JABSQA010000031.1:26385-28910 GCA_013213825.1 Henriciella sp. | reverse complement strand
GGACGTCGCCTGCTGTCATGTCATCCCTCCGGGGCAAAACCCGCGAACGCTCGACTGCACCGACGACAAATCCAGCGAGATCATAATGACCCGGAGGATACATGCCGGGCATTTCTGCGGTTTCACCACCAATCAGCGCGCACCCAGCTTGCTTGCAACCTTGTGCAATGCCCGAAATCACGCTTTCGGCGGTTCCCGCATCGAGATGCCCCGTGGCAAAATAATCCAAGAAAAACAGTGGCTCAGCGCCTTGCGCCAGAACATCATTCGCGCACATCGCAACCAGGTCGATACCGACCGTATCATGAATACCCGATTCGAAGGCGAGCATTAATTTGGTGCCCACACCATCTGTCCCGGACACGAGGATCGGATCGTCCCAGCCATCTTTTTTGAGATCAAACAGAGCACCAAAACCACCAAGACCGCCCATCACACCGGCGCGGCGCGTGGCTTTTGCCAATGGACCAATGGCTTTGACCAAATTGTCGCCTGCCTCAATATCGACACCTGCGTCGCGATAAGTCAGGGAATCAGAAGGGTTCGTTGTCATGGCTGCGCGCGTTAGCATGCAGGCTTGCTGCTGACCAGCACGCTTCTACGGTTCACGAGTCTTCTGAGTGTTGATATGAAATACTGGAACTATGAGGCTCTATTTATGATTCGTGTCATTCTGATCGCTTGTTTCTTGCTTTTCGGCATCTCATCGCTGGCTGAGGGGCAAAGCCGCGACGCTTATACGATCAACGAGATCCCTGTGGATGAGCAAGCCGAAACCGTCGGAGAGGCCCAGCTGCAGGCCTTCGCTGCAGCGCGATTGGCGGGTGCCGTGCGCCTCATCGAACGCCTGACGCTGCCCGAAGACCGATTGGCCGCCACAGATTTGATAATTGACCAGGTCTTTGCCGATCGGATCGCCGCCGCTGTGGATGTTGAAGAAGAAGTCGCAGGGGCTGGACGGTATCGTGGGAGCCTCGCTGTTGTTTACAATCCGGTTGAAGTCCGAGCCGCGCTCAACGAAGTCGGGTTGCCTTTCACGGATAGTCTGGCTCCTCAAGCCGTATTGTTCACGACCACGTCCAATGGCATGGATTTGGCCTGGAACATGGCCTGGGAAGAATCGCCAAAGGGCAGCCTCGTCCCACTTTTGATCAGTCGTAGTGCGGGATATGCCCCAGACACGCCTTGGGACGTCTTGCAGCAAGAAATCTCTCTGTATGGCGCCCAACGCGCCATTTTTGCAGATTTGCGAGGCAGCAATGGGGGCTATGTCATTGAGTTGATTTCGGTGACCGCGTCCGGCCCGCGACGGATTGGTGTGACGCGCCGAGCTCCGACTGTTGAGGAGGCCATTCAAGCGGTCGCTTTACGCCTTAATGATGATTGGAAACAAACCTCGATTATTCGCGATACATCGCGCACCCTGATCGAAGCAACGGTTTCTTATACATCACTTGCGGAGTGGATCACCTTGCGACGGGCTTTGGTACAGTCGCCGCTCGTCTCGAATGTGCAAACCCGCGCAATTTCGACCGATGGCGCCTTTGTCGCGTTTGCTTTTGCTGGCGATGGACAACGGCTTATTTCTGATCTGCGCGATCGTGGCGTTGTTATCACGGCTGAGACGATTGGCTGGGTCATGTCCTCTGCGGTGAGCGCCCCTCCGCAGCTTGAGGACAATTAGCCGATGCCGCCTTCGAGGCAAATCCCGCTGACATTTCCGGAGGCTCCGCTCAATTTTGCAGATATGGCCATTACATCGGCCAATCGCGCGATTTGCGCAGCTGTGCGTAATGTTGATCGATGGCCCTATCATGCGTTCTGTCTTATCGGCCCAAAGGGCAGTGGGGTAACAACTCTCGCACGCGCTTGGGCAGACGAACGAGAGGCGACTTTTTTCGATGCCGTCAATGTGACTGAGTTAGAGCTCGCGGAGTTGGAAACGATCACAGAAAATGATCTCGTGATCGATGACGTCGATAATCTAAAAACCGCAGAAACACTCTTACTGCTTCTGAGCGGCGTAAAACGCCATCAAAAGTCGATACTATTGACCGCACACACAGCGCCAGCCAATTGGACATTCCAGTCTCCAGACCTCAATTCTCGTCTTCAAGCGGCGCCTTTGGCGCAATTGCCAGCACCAGATGAGGAGCTTATGCGCGCACGCTTGCGGCGGGCATTTTCACGCTCCGTCTTAAAGCTTCCGAAAACCGTTGAAGATTATCTTGTCACTCGTGTTGGCCTGGACTACTCGCAAATTGAAAATGTGGCTGAGATATTGGCTGGCGCGAGCGGGGATCGCCCACTCACCATTCCTCTGGCGCGTGAAATTTTGGGCGACGAAACCGGGTAGGGCAATGATAAAGGAATTTGGCGCATGAGTGGTTCCATAAAAGCGCCGACAGAACGCGCTGATCGGTACATCAATCGCGAATTATCCTGGCTCAAGTTTAATGTGCGGGTGCTGGAAGAGGCGCGGAATAAGAAGCATCCACTGTTGGAACGCTTACGTTTTCTCTCGA
>JABSQA010000031.1:0-26375 GCA_013213825.1 Henriciella sp. | reverse complement strand
TCTCTGCCAATAAGCTCGATGAATTCTACATGGTTAGATATGCGGGTTTGCGAGAGCAAGCGCGGGCTGGCATCCAAAAACTCAGTATCGAAGGGCGCACACCGGCGGAACAGGTTCAAGAGATAGAGGTCGCCGTTGATGCGCTCACGACGGATCAGCAAGCATGCTGGAAGGAATTGCGAGAAGACCTCCGAAAGGAGCAGATCGACGTCCTCGCTTTGTCAGATCTGAAGCGGTCAGATATGACCTGGTTGAAAGACCGGTTTGAAACGCAAATTTTTCCTATTTTGACGCCGCAAGCGGTCGACCCAGCGCATCCCTTCCCATTCATTCCAAATCTTGGCTTCGCGGTGGCGTTTCAGCTCACACCAGACAATGGTGGGGGCGAGCCCATGGTCGGGTTGGTGCCGATGCCGGCTTTCTCATCTCGCTTCATCCGCCTACCAGACAAGAAGTCGGGGGAGCTACGATTTGTACGCCTCGAAAGCGTGATCGCACATTTTCAAAAAATGCTCTTCCCGGGATATGAATCCCAAGGTCATTGCGTGTTCCGCATTGTGCGTGACAGCGATATTGAGATTGAGGAAGAAGCCGAGGACCTTATCGCCGAATTCGAGATCCTTCTGCGTCAACGCAGACGCGGTCGGATTGTGCGAATCCACTTGGATTCCGATGGCCCGAAAACGCTGAGAGAGTTCATTGCCCGAGAGATCGGTGCTGAAGCCCGGGATGTGGCCTTAATGGATGGGCTGCTCGGGATGAAAGATCTCTCTGGTTTGATCGTGAAGGATCGACCGGATCTATTATTTCAATCTTTCGAAGCGCGTTTTCCTGAACGTATCCGCGAAATGGGTGGCGATTGTTTCGAGGCCATTCGGGCTAAAGATATTCTCGTTCATCACCCGTATGAGTCATTCGACGTGGTGGTTCAGTTCATTCGACAAGCCGCGCAAGACCCGAATGTCGTTGCCATTAAGCAAACCCTCTACCGAACGACGCTGAACTCTCCCGTTGTGGCAGCGCTCATCGAAGCCGCGGAGGAGGGGAAAAACGTCACGGCTTTGGTCGAAATCAAAGCCCGCTTTGACGAGGAAACAAATTTACGCCTGGCCCGCGATTTAGAGCGGGCTGGTGTGCAAGTAGTCTATGGTTTTATTGATTATAAGACGCACGCGAAAGTCTCTTTGGTGATCCGTAGAGAAGCCGACGGTCTGCGCTCTTATACGCATTTCGGCACGGGGAATTATCACCCTGTAACGGCGAAGATTTATACAGATTTAGCGCTCTTCACAGCCGATCCCGCAATGGGCCGGGATGCCGGTCGGCTGTTCAACTATATCACCGCGTATAAAGACCCGCCGGAAGAGGGGCCGAAGCTCGAAAAGATCATCATGTCGCCCTTCGCGATGGAAGATTTTTTGATCGCCCAAATCAAAAAAGAAGAGCGGGCAGCGAAGGCTGGCAAACCAAGCGGTATCTGGGCGAAAATGAATTCGCTTGTCGATCAAGACGTCATCGATGCGCTTTACAAAGCCAGCCGTGCAGGCGTGCCAATCCGCTTGGTTATTCGCGGCATATGCTGTCTGCGCCCCGGCGTTCCGGGCCTATCTGAAACCATTCAAGTGAAGAGTCTGGTTGGACGGTTCTTGGAGCACTCTCGCATCGTCTGTTTTGCCAATGGCGAGACTTTGCCGTCGCCGGAGGCGAAAATTTATATGTCATCCGCCGATTGGATGGATCGCAATTTAAAACGCCGTGTCGAAGCCTTAGTCCCGATCGAGGTGCCAACGGTTCATAGACAAGTCTTGAACCAGATTATGGTTGCGAATCTGAATGATGATGAGCAGAGCTGGGAAATGAATAGCGAAGGAAATTACGCACGTATTCATCCCGCTGAGGGAGAATCCGGCTTCAGTGCCCACCGCTACTTTATGGACAATCCGAGCCTTTCTGGACGTGGCAGCGCGCTCGTTATCAGTGAACCTCCGCGATTGGCGCCGCGCAAACGCGAGCGAAAATCTAAATGAAACCGGCGGAAAAAATTGCCGTCATCGATATCGGTTCGAATTCTTGCCGAATGGTGATCTATGAGCGGTCTGGCGCAGCTTTAATCCCGTACTTTAACGAGAAAACCATGGCTGGATTGGGACGCGATCTATCTCAGACGGGCCGCTTGTCGCCATCCGGTCAAGCGCTAGCGCTGAAGACCTTCCATCGCTTCCGCGCCATCACATCCAGCTTAAGCATCAAAGACATCCGAGCCGTCGCCACAGCAGCTGTGCGAGAAGCAGATGACGGGCCTGCCTTCAAAGCTCAAGCCGAAGCCATACTAGGTGTCCCCGTAAAAGTGCTATCCGGCGCAGATGAAGGTCATATGTCTGCCTTGGGCGTGACGGCAGGTTTTATATCACCTCAAGGTCTGATCGCCGACCTTGGCGGAACGAGTATGGAAATCCGCCCCGTCAAAGGCAGTAAGCCTGGCGAGTCATTTCTGCTTGGACCATTGGCGCGCGCTGATGATGTTAATCTGTCATACAGTAAGCGACTGAAAGAAATAACAAAAATACTAAATGACAGCCAATTCAAACTCAAAGGCGGGGGCAGTCAATTATTCGCTGTCGGGGGCGCGTGGCGTAATGTTGCAGCGGTGCACATGATGTTACGAAATTATCCGCTTCGCGTGCCGCATGGCTACAGCATGACAGTCAAAGATGTCGACGATGTGATTGAGGCGGCCGAATTGGCCGAGTCGGATAAACACACACGCGAATTGTTGATGGGAGTTTCGAAACGCCGATTCGATACGCTTCCGCATGCCGCCTTATTGTTGAAAGCTTTGATGCTGCAAATAGAGAGTAAAGAGGTCGTCTTCTCAGCCTTCGGATTGCGCGATGGCGTTGCCGCAGAAGGGGTGGGGGTCGATGGCGCAAATGGTTTGCTCGACGCCGTTCCGCTTTTCCTTCGCTCGTCCCCGCAGAGCCTCACTTTTGGCCGCGAACTCTATAGCTTCATCCATCCGTTTGCTGACTTCTTCAAACGTCGAGAAACAGTCTTGCGCGCGATCTGTATGATGGCAGATGCCGGTGCGCGGATGCATGCAGACCACCGCGCCCAATTGGTGTTTGAGCAAGTCTTGCGTGCGCCTCTGCCATCGCTGAGCCATTCTGAACGCTTATTCGCCGCTTATGCGGCCGCTTCTCGCTATACGTTTAAGTATCGCGAGGATCCGCATTATGCGCGCCTATTGTCGATGCGGGCCAAACGCCGCGCGAAAGTGCTTGGGACAGCGATGCGCCTGGCCAGCGTCTATTCCGGACGTTCGGGTCCCATTCTAGAGACCGCGCGCTTGACCGTGACCGACAAGACTTTGTGCATGCATGTGCAGCATGACTTTAGAGATTTGGTCTCCGAGACCGTCGAACGCCGTTTGGCTCAGTTGGCGGGATTGATGAAGCTGCATCCCCGACTGATTGTCGACGAAGCTTAAAGTTCGAACAGACGAACTTGCCCATTCTCGAATGAAAGCGCGAGCTTCCCAGATAAAAGGGCCTGGGCTTTGCGGCCAAATAATTCGTAGCGCCACCCGGTAAGGGCCGCGATATCATCTGATGTCTCACCACGGGCGAGCTTTTCAATGTCGGCTGCATTCGCAATCAGTCGTGGGACAACATTGGCTTCGTCGCTCACGGCCTTAAGCAAGACTTTCAACATTTCTGGTGCACCAGCAGGCATTTCTGGATTGTGCTGGCGTTTGGGTAGTCGTGGCGCATGCGCATCGGGATCAGATGTGGCGGCATAGACTGCATCCATCAAACCCTCTGCATATTTTGATCGAATGAACCCCTTTGGCACGGCGCGTAGGCGTTCAAACGCTTTTTCAGATTGCGGTTTCTGATCGGCAATTTCTTGGATGGCGTCGTCTTTCAATATGCGTCGCCGCGGTTTGTTGAATTTTTGCGCTTTGTCTTCTCGCCAGCCTGCAACGGAGGCGAAAACGGCTGCGTATTCTTTGTTAGGCTTGCGCATTTTGAGGCGCTTCCAGGCATTTTCTGGAGACGTATCGTATAGGGCCGGGTCCACCAGTTGGGCCATCTCAGATTGAACCCAGTTTAACCGATCCTGCGCTTCTAATCGCTTGAGCATTTCCTGATAGGCATCGCGCAAATGCGTGACATCGCCCATGGCATAATCGAGTTGTTTATCGGTCAGCGGACGGCGCTTCCAATCTGTGAATTGGCTCGACTTATCGATCCGCCGCTTCAGGACCCGTTGAATGAGGTTGTCATAGGAAACGGAATCTCCAATGCCCAAAGCCATGGCCGCGATCTGCGTATCAAAGATGGGGCCAGGTGGATGTCCGATCAGTCGATTGAAGATCTCGAGATCCTGCCGTGCGGCATGAAACACCTTTGGCCGAGACGGGTCGGCGATCAATTGTAAGAATGGACCAATGTCCAGGTCTTCAGCCATTGGATCGATAATGACTTCATAATCTTCGCACGAGGCTTGGATCAAACAGAGTTCAGGCCAATATGTGGTCTCCCGATGGAACTCGGTATCGACACAAATGAAAGTGCCGGCGGCTAATCGGTGACAGGCATCGTCTAAGTCAGATTGATCGACGATTGGTGTAAGGCTTACGCGACTCATGCGACCGCCCCTAAATCAAGCCGCACCGAAAGGCGAGTAGGAATCTGCAAAATAGCGTGAACTATCCGCTCTTGCGGCGCAGCAATGATCGGCGTTTTAAACTCATGTCTTGTTCCGGCTGTGGAGCCGGGGCGCGGACAGCTGCGGGCGGAGCTTGATCTTCATCAAGAACAATCCACTCCTCACCGGCCGCTTCACTTGGCTCATTCGGATTGGTGCCGCGCAGAGACGTGACAATGTCTCCCAAACTGGCATCAGCAGATGCTTCGATATCGCTACCGTCTGCTACGTTCTGACTGGATGGGCGGGCACTGGCGGCAAGATTGCGGAACCGCATCCGCATCGGCGTCGACACCGCGCTTCCGAAGGCGATACATTCGCGGTCTGCCAAGGATGACAGGAACGCCAAGGTCGACCGCGATCCGTTCGAGATGGCTTTACGCATCACGTCTTGGTCCGCATCATTGCCCAAACGTAGTGAGAAAATGGTGTTACACTGCGACAGGATGGTCGGGTCTAATTCATTCGGGCGCTGTGTGATGATGGCCAAGGAGACACCATATTTACGACCTTCCTTGGCAATACGGGCGATCGCGCCGCGCGTGGGTGCGAAGCCGCTGGAAACATCTGCCGGAATATAGCGGTGTGCTTCTTCGCACACGACCAGGGTTTTGACCTTCGAGTTACTTGCCAACGCGATGTCAAAAGCCAGGCGACAGAGCACAGAGGCGACCGAATTGACCACTTCCGAGGGAATGCCCGACATTTGGAAGACCGTGATGGGTTTGCCATTCAACGGTACCCGGTAAATGTTGGATAAGACATCTTCAATTCGGTCAGTCGCATCAT
Source organism: Henriciella sp. (assembly GCA_013213825.1). Classification (GTDB taxonomy): domain Bacteria; phylum Pseudomonadota; class Alphaproteobacteria; order Caulobacterales; family Hyphomonadaceae; genus Henriciella. Next base: position 20,876 of record JABSQA010000031.1, on the reverse strand, counting down.
GCGATCCGAAGAGGAAGTTGAACCGAGGGTCGGCGATGACGGCTTCCAAGCGCGCCTTTAAGTGGCGAAGCGTTAGACGCCGCAAGGCCCCGTCAAGAGAACCAATTTCCTCATCGATGAGCTTCAAAAGGTCGGCCAGCCGATATGGCACGGGGGTGTCCGCGGTGAACGACGCACCAGACCCGGCTTTGCGCCGAACAGTGTTCCCGACGCCGTAGCGATAGATGGACTTGGCTTTGGGAATAAACTCGCGCAGCGCATCCACTTCTTCTTCGGATCCTTCGCGGCCGCGGAAGACAACTTGTTGAAACTCCTCGAGATTCAGCAGCCAGAAAGGAAGATCCAAACTGTCAGCAGTAATCGTATTGGCTTTAGGACCAAACGCGCTGGTATATTCATTGTGCGGGTCGAGGATCAGGATGCGCTGATTGAGCTTATGCTTAGCGATCAAATGCAAGATGAGCGTGACCGCGGTCGACTTACCCGTCCCCGTTGTCCCCACCACAGCAAAGTGGCGAGAGAGCAGGGCATCGACTGAGACGACAGCGGGAATGTCTGCGGCCTGGCTCAAAGACCCAACGGTCACAGCAGACTTATCACTTGCTTTGTAGATCGTAGCGAGATCTTCCTTGCGAATACGGTGCGCCACCGCACCAATGTGCGGATAATTGGAAATACCGCCGGAGAACACGAAACCACGGTGCTGATCCGGTCGAACTTCGCCTGACAGTTCCACGCAAAGCGTAATAGCGCCGTCCACGCCTTATTGCTGCGCGGCAATATCGTTTTCGACGCGATAGAGCAGGCCTACCACCCGATTGTCGCCGGTTTGAATGGAAATGAGCTGGCCAACGGCCCAGTTTTCGCCGGTCGCATCGCCGGTTTGGGCAAAGGCGGAGATCTTTGCCTCAGTACCATTACACTCAACGACGCGGCCTTGCGTGCGATTGCGCTTTTGCTGAGGAACGGCCGCCGGCGCTGCAGCCACTGATTCTGGCATAGGATTCGTCATGCCTTATTGGTCTCGCAAAGCCCTGAAAAACCCGTTAATTTCGCGTTTGGATGGAAGAGGTGTCCGATGCCCTTGACATTCGACCTGCGGCAACGCCAAAAGCCGCCTTTATTTCCCGTCCCTAACGGAGCGCATCATGCACGCCTATCGCAGCCATACTTGCGGCGAACTTCGCCAGTCTCATGTGGGTGAGACCGTTAAACTTTCCGGCTGGTTACACCGGCGCCGCGACCATGGCGGTGTTATGTTTATCGACCTGCGCGATCATTATGGCCTAACGCAATGCGTCTTCGACCCTGATTTCCCGGCATTCGCCGTCGTTGAACGCCTGCGGACTGAAAGCGTGATCACGATTGAGGGCGAAGTGCTGGCGCGCGACGCAGAACTGGTCAATCCGAACCTGGATACGGGCGAAATTGAAATTCGCGTCAAAGAAGCAAGCGTTCAGTCAGAAGCGGCTGAATTGCCTTTGCCAGTTTTCGGTGAGCCAGACTATCCGGAAGATATTCGCCTGAAGCACCGCTATCTCGATCTGCGACGGGAGACGTTGCACGCGAACATGATTTTACGGGCTGAAGTCATTGCCTCGATCCGCGGGCGTATGGTGGATCAGGGCTTTACCGAGTACCAAACGCCGATCCTGACCGCGTCATCCCCAGAAGGTGCGCGCGACTTCCTGGTGCCGTCTCGCCTGCACCCAGGACAATTCTATGCGCTCCCGCAAGCGCCGCAACAGTTCAAACAGCTGCTCATGGTTTCGGGTTTTGATCGCTATTTCCAAATCGCGGCGTGCTTCCGAGACGAAGATGCACGCGCAGACCGCTCACCAGGTGAATTCTATCAGCTCGATGTTGAAATGAGCTTTGTCACCCAAGAAGACGTCTTCCAAGCGATCGAGCCGGTGATGCGCGGTGTGTTTGAAGAGTTTGCGGACTGGAAAGGCAAAGCACGCACAGTGCCCGACGGCCCATTCCCACGCATCCCATATGCCGAAGCCATGGCTAAATATGGGTCTGACAAGCCTGACTTGCGCAACCCAATTGAGCTCGTCGATGTCACCGACTTCTTCGCAGATGACTCCAAAACCGGTTTTTCGATTTTTGCCAAAATCATCAAGGGTGGCGGCAAAGTGATCGCCATCCCTGCGCCGAAAGCGACAGAGAGCCAGTCTCGCAAATTCTTCGACGACATGGACAAATGGGCGAAGAAAGAGATGCAGGCGCCGGGTCTTGGCTATGCCCGTTTGCGCGCAGGAGATGATGGCACTGTGGTCAGCCAGGACCCCGTGCTGAAAAATTTCGACGCCGATCACCTTAAAGCCTTCCTTGAGCATACCGGATTGGGCGACGGCGACGGCATCTTCTTCTCTGCCGGCAAGAAAGCTGACGCATATAAGCTGGCGGGCGCTGCGCGGACCAAGGTCGGACAAGAACTCGACCTGATCGAGCAAGGCGTCTTCCGACTTTGCTGGATTGTCGACTTCCCAATGTATGAATGGGATGAGGACAATAAGAAGGTCGACTTCTCGCACAACCCATTCTCGATGCCGCAAGGCGGTCTCGAGGTGCTCGAAGCGGCTGAGACAGATGAAGACCTGCTCGCCATTACGGCTTACCAGTATGACATTGTTTGCAACGGATATGAGCTGTCATCGGGCGCGATCCGGAACCACCGTCCTGAGATCATGCTGAAAGCATTTGAAAAGGCCGGATACGGACCTGAAGTGGTTGAAGCCGAGTTTGGCGGCATGCTCAACGCCTTCCGCTATGGCGCGCCGCCGCATGGCGGGATTGCCCCAGGTGTCGACCGGATCGTCATGCTGCTCGCAGATGCGGACAATATTCGCGACGTGACGCTGTTCCCAATGAACCAACAGGCCCGAGACCTGATGATGCAGGCACCGAGCCCGGTTCGTGATGAGCAGCTGCGCGAGCTTCACATTCGCTTGGCGCCGCAGGTTAAAGAGCAGTAGAACGATCTGGCTCTTATTGGCTTGTCCAATAGGGTAATCGCGTTGGTGATCTCGTGACGGGTCGTTACGAGGCACCCTGATCAATGCGCATTCTAAGGGACGTTTGATTTCGAAAGAATCAACATTTACATGTATTCGCAAGCATATATAGTAATTTATACTGCGTTAATATTATCTCTCAGGGGTATATTGATTGGAGTATATATTGACCAAACTCACTCAACGGTTTCGATCCATCGGCGGAACCACTCTCGGCAAACTGGCTCTATTCGCATTGAGTGCGCCCCTGATATCGGGACCCACCAATGCAGAGAATACGGCCTCGCAGCTCGAACTCATAAATTGTGGCGGGTATACGATTGCAAGCATCGTCGTTCAGTATAAGCGCGGCGTTAAGAGCGATCCGGGCTGGAAAGACGCGTATGTGGTTACGCGAGACGTCAAATCAGGCACAGCGATCTGTATCGACGTCACAGAACATGGCGGCGATAATATCTATGAAGAGTATCGTCTCAGGGTCAATATTGGGGCTGGAGAGCGCGTAAAATGTGACGGCACCAATTACGAGGTCGAGGGCGGACGACGCGTTATGGTCATGAAAGGATCAACGTACAATAATAATGGCTGTCGCACGATCGACTACAGAGAAGCGACGTCCGAATGCGATACTTACGGAGAGCGCAGAACCATCAAATGTTCTAATCTTTGATCTAATCATTCTTTGGACGAGAAAGCCTGCCTTCCATTCAGCGGAACAAGCGATCCCGAACTGAGTTCGATCAATACAATTCACGGCTTGGGCGGTAGACGAATCCAGCCAAGGCGACTACGAGCATCGGCGAATAGAATTATGAGGCGAGCCGATGTTCGATATCCGCGCCATTCGCGACAATCCCGACGCTTTTCAAGCGGCGTTTGAGCGCAAGCAAAAAGGCTTGGGCGAGGTGGTCTCGCATATGCTGGATCATGATGCAGCCGTGCGCAAAGCGGTCGCTGACAAGCAAGAGGCTGAGAGTGCCCGCAATGCCAAATCCAAAGAGATTGGCAAAGCCAAAGCCAGCGGCGACGAGGCGCTGTTCGAAAAGCTGCGCGCAGAAGTCGCTGAGGCGAAAGATGTGATCGAAGCGGCAGGCGAACAAGAAGCCGCCGCCCGCCAAGAGCTCGATAAGCTGCTGCTGGGCACGCCGAATATTCCAATGCCTGATGTGCCGGAAGGCGAAGATGAGGCGGGCAATGTCGAACAGCATAAATGGGGTGATCCAAACGCGCGCCTGGCCGGTCGGAATAGTGTACTCGACCATGCAGATCTCGGCGCAGGCCTGAAAAATGCCATTGGGCAACCGCTCATGGATTTCGAAGCGGCCGCAGCGATGAGCGGCGCTCGATTTGTCGCGCTCCGAGGTCAAATGGCCAGGCTTGAGCGAGCTTTGGCGACCTTCATGCTAGAGACTCAGACGCTCAAGAATGGCTATGAGGAGATCACGCCTCCACTTTTGGTGCGCCCCGAGGCCATGATCGGGACGGGGCAATTGCCCAAATTTGGCGAGGACTCGTTTGAAACGACCAGCGGTCATTGGTTGATCGCAACCTCTGAAATCTCTCTCACCAATCTGGTGCGCGAGCAAATCTTGAGCGCCGATCAACTGCCCATCCGCATGACCGGTCACACGCCGTGTTTCCGCTCTGAAGCGGGGAGTGCGGGGCGCGATACGAAAGGCATGATCCGCCTGCACCAATTCAATAAGGTTGAAATGGTCTCTATCGTCCGTGACGAGGCAGAGGGGCTCGCGGAATTGGAGCGTATGACCAAATGCGCGGAGGGCATTCTCGAGGCGCTCGATCTACCGTATCGGCGGATGTTGCTTTGCACGGGCGATATGGGCTTTGGCGCTCGAAAGACTTATGACCTTGAAGTCTGGCTGCCGAGCCAGAATACCTATCGCGAAATCAGCTCTTGCTCTTATTGCGGGGACTTCCAAGCCCGTCGCATGAGCGCCCGTTGGCGCCCGGCACCAAGTGAGGCAAATGCTAAACCGAAACCTGAATTCGTGCACACTTTGAATGGCTCTGGCCTCGCAGTTGGACGGACGCTGGTCGCCGTGCTGGAAAATTATCAGAACGAGGATGGCTCGATAACGGTGCCGGAGGTCCTGAAACCCTATCTCGGCGGGCTTGAGGTGATTGCGTGACGTCTCTGCTCAATCTGAGTTTGATATTGATCATTAGCTTGTTCGCGGTCCACGAAATGGATGCCATGACTCATGCGGAATGGCGCCTGTTGCCCATCTTAAGTGATCTACCGAATGAGCAGGCCCGTCAGGTGTTTCTTTGGCTGCATATCCCGCTCTTTGCTGGGATGATCTGGGCTTTATTCTTCGCCAGCTGGAAACGTATCGCTGCACAGATCGTCTGTGCAACGCTGATCATTCATGCCGCAGCGCATTTCTTGCTGTCTGGACATGACTTGTACACGTTTACCGCCCCCATCGAGACCATCACGGTCTATGGGGCTGCGCTGATTTCTGCGCTTTATCTATTTCTTTCTTTTCGGGGGACTTCAGAATGAGAATCCTGCTGACCAATGATGATGGCATCAACGCGCCAGGCCTTGAGGTATTAGAACATATCGCCCGCGAACTCAGTGACGATATTTGGGTCGTCGCGCCAGAATTGGAGCAGTCGGGCAAGGGCAGGGCGATTTCGCTAACAGAATTTGTTCGCGTGCGAGAATTGGCGCCGCAACGCTATGCTGTGAATGGCACGCCGAGTGACTGCGTTTTGCTCGCATTGGACGAGTTGATGCCGGAACGGCCTGATTTCATCCTTTCTGGTGTCAATGCTGGCCAAAACATAGCTGAAGATACGACCTTTTCGGGAACGATTGCCGCCGCGCTGTTCGGGATGCAGCACGGCGTGCCGAGCATCGCGCTCAGCCAATCTCGTGGCTTTCAAAACCCGCACTCTTGTCCGTGGGAAACACCGACAGAGTGGGGGGCGAAGGTTCTGCGTCCAATTCTTGAACGTGGGTGGCCTGACGACTTGATTATTAACGTTAATTTCCCTGATCGAGCGCCAAATGACGTCGAAGGCGTACGTTTCACCCGTCAAGGCTTTAGAGATGAACGAATCATTCGTACAGAAGCACGGGAAGACTTAAGAGGGAACGCCTATTACTGGATCGGTTATCGCGGGAAATTGTCGAATCCAGATGAGGGCACCGATCTCCGCGCCATCTATGACGGTTACATCTCTGTAAGCCCTCTCCATGTAGATTTGACGCATGAAGCGTTTCTCGCTGAGATGCGGGACGCATGGCAGACTTGATTCCAGATCCACTGCGCGCGGCGCGGCTCATTCTCTCTCTGCGCCGTCAGGGCATTACCGATGACGGTGTATTGACGGGCATGGAGACCGTGGATCGCGGGGTGTTTGTCGATGAAAATTTGCGACCGATGGTGGCCAAGGATTGCGCGCTGCCCATTCCTTGTGGACAGATGATTCCACGCCCCATTGTGACTGCCAAACTATTGCGCGCCTTACAGATTGAGCCGGGTAAGGATGCTCGCGTATTATTGGTTGGATCTGGCAGCGGTTATACCGCAGCGCTGCTGAGCCAGATTAGCCGTCATGTCTATGGGGTTGAGCGGTATGAGCGCTTGGTCGAGCAATCGCGTCTCCGACTTGAAACCCTTGGCGTCGAGAATGTCACGATCCGACATGGCAATGGTCTAGAAGGACTCGCGCAGCATGGTCCGTTTGACCGCATCCTAATGGCCGGCGCCGTAAAAACGATTCCCGCGGTCCTGATGGAGCAATTGTCGAAGCAGGGACGTCTGGTGACGCCGATTGAGTCAAAAACCGGCGCGCAATTGTTGCGGACCGTCACGTATGATCGAGACGTGACGGATGAACACATGCCTGACCGTCTGGCCCCGCTTACAGACAGTATCGCGCGGTCGCTTTAAGCCTATTCCGTATCAGGACTGGCACATTCGCCTTCAAAAGCAACACTCACGCCATTGGACGCGGCATCACAGGCATTGCCATAGGTTTGCCCGTCACAGCCACAAACGGGCATATATTCGCGTGTACAGACTTCTGGACGTGGTTGGCACGTTCCAGCACCGTCTTGAACTTCGACGCATTCACCCGGCGCTTGTTCACAATAATAGCCTGCAGGACATTGCAGACCTGCAATCCCACCGCAGGTCTCGCCCGTGGGGTCTATGACCGGTTCTGGTGTTTCAGATATTGGCGTCGCTTGAGTCTCAGGTTCAACCGGATCCGAGCCCGCCTCTTCGCCGCCGCCGCATGCCGTTAAAACAGCCAGACATGCCGACAAGATAAGTACACGCATTGGGTACTCCCCTTCAGTCCCTTTTCCGAGTCTCAGTCTAAATAAGAAAAACCGGCGAGGCCATAGGGCGACGCCGGTTTCAACAAATTTATTCCTATTTGCTTGGTAATTAAGCCTTTGCCGCTGCTTCCTGCAGGCGGGCAAAGATGTTGGCACCATGACCTGAGCCAGAATCAAAGGCAGTCTGGACACTTGTATCGGTGATTTCATCCCATTTCGCGGCGACCGCTTCAGCCGTGAGCGCTTCACCTTGACCGACAAAAGCGCCATTGGTTTCAACGATTTGCGCCATAGAGAAGGCGCCGGCTCCGGCAGAGAGAATCATCCCCGTCGGAGCGTCTTCTTTGACCAGGTTCATCACGCCAGGCGTAACATATTCAGGCTTCAAATTGTCGAGCATTTGCTGCGGCATCAGGCCTTCCGTCATACGCGTTGCGGCAATCGGGCAAATCGTGTTGATTTTAATATTGTTTTTAGCGCCTTCGATTTTCAATGTGTTCATCATGCCGACGACACCGAGCTTGCCTGCGCCATAATTGGCCTGACCGAAATTGCCGTACAGACCTGTCGATGATGTGGTGACAACGATTCGGCCGTAATTCTGCTCTTTCATAATGTTCCAAGCCGCGTGAATCGGTTTGAACGAACCGCGCAGATGAACATCGAGGACCAAATTAATGTCTTCGGTGGTCATTTTTGAGAATGACTTATCGCGCAAGATACCCGCATTGGCGATGATGATGTCGATCCGACCAAAGGCGGACATGGTGTCATCAATCATCTTCTGAACACCTGCATCGTCGGCAACCGACGAGCCGTTTGCGATCGCTTCGCCGCCCAAGGCTTTGATTTCGGCCACTACCGCTTCTGCAGCTTCTGAATTGCCGCCAGATCCGTCCATGGATCCACCGAGATCATTGATGACGACTTTCGCGCCGCGCCGGGCGAGCTCTAGCGCGTGTTCGCGGCCCAAGCCACCCCCCGCGCCGGTTACGATTGCGACGCGATCATCAAAACGAATAGACATAAGTGTGTCTCCTAAACCTTTTACGCATTGTGCGTGTGCGAAGGCCTTGCACCATCCGCTGACGTAAACGTCAAGCTCCGACGCTGCGTTACCTCTTGCCAGTCTCCCCCCACCATGATGCCTAAGCGGCAATACAGCTACAGGAGGCACGTTATGCTCGCTTATGTCACACTCGGATCAAACGATATCGAAAAAGCGATCGCTTTTTATGATGCCTGGATGCCGGAAATCGGCGCCAAGCGCGTCTTCGACAATGGACGCCTGTATTTTTACGGCGCTGGAGCAGGCCAACCGATGATGGCGATTGGTGGGCCTTATGACGAACAAGCTGCAACCTGTGGCAATGGCGTCATGCCTGCCTTGGGTGTCGCAGATACTGACACCGTGGATCGCGCATATGCCAAGGCGATTGAATTAGGCGCCGTCGGCGATGGCGAACCGGGAAAACGCGTGGAAGGCTTTTATGGCGCATATTTCCGCGATCCCGATGGACACAAAATCTGCGTCTGCAAACTCGGCTAATCGACTTTGCTGACATGAAGGCTAGCCCGCACGAAAGTCGCGGGCTAGGTCATGTTTAGGAAACGAACACAACGAGGATCTGCGGATGGAATGGGGTTGGGACAACGCACGCGCGTTTATTGGCATTGCGATGATTTTCGGCATCGCTTGGGGATTGTCTGAGAATAAGAAAGCGTTTCCGTGGAAAATTGTCCTAGGTGCGGTGGCCATTCAGTTCACATTCGCGCTGATCCTGTTCGGAATCCCAATCATTCGAGAAGCTCTGTTCGCGGCCAATATCGTTGTTGATAGTTTGATCGAAGCAACCGCCTACGGGACGCAATTCGTCTTCGGTCCAACCTTCGGTACACAAGCCGGCTGGGAGGAGCTCACAGGGCAACCCGGCCCGATATTCGCGGTCCACCTTTTGCCGCTCATCATCGTCGTCGCGGCCCTGTCCGCCATATTGTGGCATTGGCATATTCTGCGCTGGGTGACGAAAGGCTTCGCATCTATTTTCCGGCGTTTAATGGGCCTAGGCGGCGCGACCTCGCTCGCTGTATCGGCCAACGTCTTCATGGGCATGACTGAGGCCCCCGTCTTGGTGAAACCCTATTTGAAGGGGATGACGCGATCGGAGATATTTATCCTGATGGTGGCAGGCTTCGCGACCGTCGCAGGCAGTGTTCTGGTGCTTTATGGGGTGTTCCTCAAAGACGTATTGCCCAATGCGTTGGGGCAATTATTGGCGGCCTCATTGATCGCCGCACCTGCGGCAATCGCCTTGGCCTTAGTAATGGTCCCAGAATCAATCGACTCCAAGCTGCGCGCCCATGAACCAGATTTTGAATATGAATCGACCATGGACGCTTTCGCTACGGGGGCATCGGATGGTCTCAAAATCTTAGCCAATATTGTCACCATGCTGATCGCAGCGTTTGCGCTTCTATTCCTCGTGAATGCCGGCCTGGGCGCGCTTCCAGACGTGGCAGGAGCGCCCTTATCGATTGAACGCGTCCTTGGCTGGGTCTTCGCGCCCATCATGTACATGGTTGGCGTTCCCATGTCCGAGGCAGCGCAATCCGGCTCTCTAATTGGGATCAAGACCGTGCTGACCGAATTTGTCGCCTTCTTGCAGCTGGCTGGAGAAGGCGGCGAGGGCCTGTCTCAACGGTCAAGCATGATCACCGCACATGCGATATGTGGCTTCGCAAATTTCGGCTCGATCGGGATCTTGATTGGTGGACTATCCATCATCGAACCTGCGCGCCGGACGACCTTCTTGGAATTGGCTTGGAAAACTCTAATTGCTGGCACGCTGGCAACCTGTTTGTCCGGAGCGGTCGTGGGGGGCCTACCTGCTAACTTGTTCTTCGGGAGCTAATTTCACGCAATGATCCGATCGATCTTACTGACCTCTGCGGCATTCGGGTGCGCGGCAGCGGCGAATGCTCAATTTGCTTATGAAAACGCGGAAAAAGATGTCTCAGATGATGTCGCAGCCTGTTTGCAGGCCCGGGGCCTATCTGCAGATGCCAGTTCGCCCTTTTGTCCTGAAAAGACCAACCGCGTTTTGGCAACGATCACAACCTATGGTGACCGGAGCCCAGAGGCAGCGGGTGCGATTTCGATCCTCGACGCTGAGACGATTGCAAATATCTCTGCCGATCACCCGGCTGAGATCCTCAACACGCTCCCTGGCGTGAATATTCACACCAATTCTGGCCAAGAGCATTTGCTGGCCATTCGCTCGCCCGTGCTCACCGGAGGCGCGGGACAGGGGAGCTTCTTGATCTTGGAAAATGGCGTGCCGACGCGTTCGCCTGCTTTTGGCAACGTCAACAGTCTCCTCGAGCCGCATCATGAAACAGCAGAGGCGATAGAAGTCGTGCGCGGACCAGGCTCAGCCAAATATGGGTCAAACGCCGTTCATGGTCTGGTAAATGTCATTCTCGCGGATCCTAGTGGTGAGCCCTTACGCCAAATCAACGCCTCTTATGGCAGCCTTGGCCGCTACAAAACGGATCGGATTTTCGATCAGGGCTATTTGGGCCGCGCTTCCGCGTCAGTGCAAAAGGATGTTGGTTGGCGGGACAATACAGATGTCCTGCAAATCAAGGGCTCCGGCGTCGCTGAAACGGTCTTCGCTGGATGGAATGTCACGGCTTGGGGGTCAGGATCATATCTAGAGCAAGAAACCGCCGATTTCATCCAGGGTCCTGACGCGTATGAGGATCGCGATTTGGCCAAGGCCAATGATGACCCATTGGCGTTCCGCGATGCCTGGTCGGCACGCGGCGCGATCCGACTGGAGCGCGATTTTGCGGGTGGCACGCTGACACTGACCCCGTTTGCGCGAACCCAAGAAATGGAATTCAGGCAGCATTTCCTGCCTTATCGCGGGTTTGAAAAGAACGGGCATACCGCCATCGGCGTGATGAGCCGTTATGACCGGGTCGTCTCGGACACACTAACCTGGCGGATCGGCGGCGATGTCGACCTCGCCACCGGCTACTTACGGGAAACCCAACCTGAGCCGTTTGGCTTCTTCCCCGGCGATTCAAGGTTTCCGGTCGGTATTCATTATGATTACGACGTTGACACGATCGTCGGCGCCATCTGGGGCGAAGCCGACATCGCTTTGTCTGAGCGCCTGACTTTATTAACTGGATTGCGCGGCGAAGCTCATGCGTATGACTACACGACCGATGCTCCGGTCGGTATCAATGGCCGGTTTAATGTGCCAGCTGATCGCACCGATGATTTCAGCTTCGTGACACCAAAAGTTGGACTGGTCTATAAAGCGAGCGATGACATCAGCCTGTACGCCAATTATGCTCGCGGGAGCCGTGCGCCACAGGCCAGCGACCTGTACCGTCTTCAGTCGCAGCAAGGAACGGCTGAAGCCGAAGTCGAAACATTAGACAGTTTTGAAATCGGTGCCCGTGGCACGCTCGCAGACGGCAATCTGGTGTTCGATTTGGCGGCTTATACGGCCGACAAGGACAATTTCTTCTTCCGAGATTCAGACGGATTGAATGTCACGGATGGATCGACCCGGCATCAAGGCATAGAACTCGCAGCGCTTTGGCAAATCAGCGACAAATTTGTCTTCAATGGCAATGTCAGCTGGTCCGGTCAGACCTATACATTTAATCGGATTGTCGGAAATGGCTCGGAAGTGATCCGTGATGGGAACGAGATAGATACGGCGCCCGAATGGCTGGCAAACGCTTCGTTCACATGGTTAGCAAGCGATGCGTTCACCCTATCAATTTCGACAGATTACGTTGGTGAATACTTTACCAATCCAGCCAATACGGAAGATTATCCCGGACATCTCGTTGGTAATGTACGAGCGAGTTATGATGTCTCAAAATCGTTGGAGACCTTCCTAATTGTTCGCAATATTACCGATGAGACCTATGCTGACCGCGCCGATTTCGCCTTTGGCAATGAACGTTACTTCCCGGGCGAACCGCTAAATGTCACATTCGGAATTCGTAAGCAGCTGAATTAGCCAAAATAGGCACAGGAGACACAGATGCAGCTTTATCATGCCCCGCAAGCGGTTAACCCTGAGCGCACCTATAATTTTCTAAAGGCAAAAGGGCAGTTGGACGCTGTCGATATTGTTGAAATATCGATCATGAAAGGCGAGCATAAGCAGGCCGCTTATCGCAATCTGTCTCCGTTCGCACAGGTGCCCGTTCTCGTCCTCGATGATGGAACAACGATCACGGAAAGTCGCGCGATTTGCAGCTTTTTCGAACATATGTTCCCCGAGCCAAATCTGATGGGCCGCGATGCGATGGAGAAGGGGCTCATCGAAATGTGGGACCGACGCGTCGAGTTTATGATGATGATGCAGTTCGCAACATGGTTCCGGAATGCGCATCCGGTTATGGCGCCGCTCGAAAAACCTCAATTGCCAGAAGCTGCGACCAAAGCAGAAAGAGCTGTTAAGGCCTTTACGGCTCGTCTGGACGAACACCTATATCAAAAAGACTGGATCGCAGCAGGGCGATTCTCAATCGCTGATATCACGCTTTATTTGACCTGCGGATTTTGCGGCGTGATGCGTTGGCGTCCGCACGAAGAGTTTGAAAACATCTCGCATCATTATGCGCGCGTGCGCGATCATTTAAAGTAAGAGCTCAGCCAAGATGGAGCGGAGTTCGGGGAACATGTCTTGCGGCACGAGTCCCGGACCAATCCGCTCGCTTGCCTTGCCATGGATCCAGACGCCCGCACAGGCCGCGGCAAAGCACGGCATGCCTTGCGCGACGAGACCCGCGATAAGGCCCGCTAAGACATCGCCTGAGCCCGCTTTGGCGAGGTAAGGGGAGGCCATATGGTTTTCCACGATGCGCCCATCAGGCGCGGCGATAATCGTGTTCGGGCGTTTCAGGACGATCACGGCACTAGACCGTTTTGCCGCATCGGCTGCGCGAGCCACTTCGTCGCCTGCGGGTTCACCGAAATAGCGTGAGAATTCACCTTCATGAGGGGTCATAATGACGTCGCGATCGTTGACGTCAGGCCAAAGACGAATGGCGTCGGCGTCTAATACAAGTTTTACATCGGACTGTAGCGCGAGCACGGCGTCGGCTTGCGCCTCGGAACAACCGCCTGGCCCGGCCAACAGCGTGTTTACCCGGGTTAGCGTCTTGGGCGCTGCATCCGCGACCATAATGTCCGGAGGCAAAGTTTGGCGATAAGTCTGTGCTTGGGTGGCGCTTACCACTGAGACCAGACCGGATCCTATTCGCGAACAGGCTTCAGCGGCCAATCGCGTCGCGCCCGTATAGGCGTCAGAGCCCAGAATGACGGTATGGCCTCGGTCATATTTGTGCCCATCGAGCGCAGGCCGAGGCAGGTCCTTGGTCCACAGCTCTGGGGCATTTTTGACAAGATCAGCCATATTTACTCCGCGGGTACAGTCTCCGCCGATTGATCAGACAACCACTCAGAAACATCACGCAAAGCTCTCGCGGCTTGGACCCGTTTCTTCGCGCGGCCTTTTTCTTTTCCGCATAAACGTTTGCCGGTTTCTGGGTCTTTTGTCGGCACGGTCTCAGGATCCGCTGGCGGGAAGAGGCCGAAATTAATGTTCATCGGCTGGAACGTTGCTTTGCCCTCTAAGTGTCCGCCAGTGATATGCTTTACCAGCGCGCCCAAGGCCGTGGTTTCAGGCGGGTTAGGCAGAGCAATTCCAAGCCGTTCCGCCGCTGCAAACCGCCCGGCCAGGAGCCCCATGGCCGCGCTTTCTACATACCCCTCAACGCCAGTCACCTGACCCGCAAACCGAAGCCGAGGCATCGATTTCAGCCGTAAGCGCTCATCCAGTAGTTTTGGCGAGTTTAGAAACGTATTGCGATGAATGCCTCCGAGCCGCGCAAATTGCGCATTCTCGAGGCCTGGGATCATTTTGAAGATCTCGGCCTGGGCCCCGTATTTGAGCTTGGTCTGAAAGCCGACCATATTCCATAACGTGCCGAGCGCATTGTCCTGGCGCAATTGCACCACCGCATGGGCTTTGACCTCTGGATTATGCGGATTGGTCAAACCGACAGGTTTCATAGGCCCAAACCGCAAAGTCTCGCGTCCTCGTTCGGCCATAACTTCGATTGGCAAACAGCCTTCAAAATAGGGTGTATCTTTTTCCCAATCTTTGAACTCAGTTTTCTCGCCCGAGATCAAAGCGTCGATAAAAGCATTATACTGCGTCTCGTCCATGGCGCAGTTAATATAGGCCGCCGTATCGCCATGCGGGCCCGGCTTGTCATAGCGCGATTGGCGCCAGGCTTTGTCCATATCAATACTATCGAGGTATACGATGGGCGCGATCGCGTCGAAGAAGGCGAGGTCATCCTCGCCCGTTTCGGCGCGGACGGCTTCGGCGAGCGAAATCGATGTCAGCGGCCCGGTTGCGATGATCACACTCGACCAGTCTGCTGGGGGTAATCCTGTTATCTCTTCGCGTACAATGGTGACCAAGGGGTGCGCGTCTAGAGTTTGGGTCACTGCCTCGGCAAAGCCTTCACGATCGACCGCACGCGCGGTGCCCGCGGGGACCTGGTGTTTGTCGGCCGTCGGAATAATGATCCCATTGGCGCGGCGCATTTCTTCATGCAAGACGCCGACAGCGTTCAATTCGTGGTCATCAGACCGAAACGAGTTGGAGCAAACCAGTTCAGCCAAGTTGTCTGTTTGGTGCGCATCGGTGCCCCTCACGCCACGCATTTCATGTAGGATGACGGGCACGCCCATATTGGCCGCTTGCCATGCAGCCTCTGAGCCCGCCATGCCGCCACCAATAATATGGATAGGATCAATCTTGGTCATTGCCCGGATGTGCTGCCGATGCGGCGATAGGTCAAGCGCGATGGCGCAGAGAAGGGCTAGGCATTTTGTGGCACCCTCTCTACATGAGGCGCATGACACAAAGCACGCTCACGCCTGAATCGATCCTATCCACATTGCTTGAAACCTGCAGCAAGGCGGGTGCCAGCGCCGCAGATGCTGCCTACGCTCACTCTGATGGTGTCAGTGTCGATGTCCGAGACGGCAAATTGGAAAGTATCGAGCGTTCAGAATCGCAAGGCGTTTCACTTCGGTGCTTTTTCGGTCAACGGCAAGCTTCCGTGTCTGGATCCGACACGTCTGCGGAGGGGCTGACGGCATTGGCAGAGCGGTGTGTCGCGATGGCGAAAGTCGTTCCGGAGGACCCGTATTGCGGCATTGCCCCAGACTCTGAATTGGCCCGCGATATGCCTGCGCTTGATTTAACTGGCGATGGCGAAATTCCGACCGAGACCTTAGAAAACGAGGCGTTAGAAGCAGAAGCCGCCGCCTTGGCGGTGGATGGCGTCAAACAGGTCTCCGGATGCGGCAATGGTTGGAGCACAACGGAACGCTGGGTGGCGGCGACGAACGGGTTTTCCGCGCACAAAGTCTCGGGATCGACGGGGCTCGGCTTGGCGGCTGTTGCCGAACAAGATGGCGCCATGGAGCGCGATTATGAAAGTCGGTCCGTGCGTCGTCTGGAAGACCGCCCCGCAGCTGTCGAGATCGGAAAAATTGCAGGCGATCGCGCCGTCGCGCGTCTTGGTCCGCGAAAAGTGAAAACCCAAACCGCTGCGGTCATCTATGACCGACGGGTTTCAGGCAGCCTGATTGGCGCCTTTTTGTCAGCGATCAGCGGACCGAGCGTCGCGCGAGGCGTCTCTTTCTTGAAAGATGCGCTGAATGAGCAAGTGTTCGCAGCCGGGGTAAATCTAATTGATGACCCATTTCGGGCGCGCGGCATGGGTAGTCGCGTTCATGATGGGGAAGGACGTGCCGTGGCGCGTCAGGCTTTGATCGACGACGGTGTGCTCACCCGTTGGCTTTTGAATGGCGCTTCGGCCAAACAATTAGGACTGGCGCCTAATGGCTATGCGAGCGGCGGTTTTGGATCGACCCCAGGCGTGGGTGTTGCGAATGCTTACATTGAAGCTGGAACAGCCACACCCGCCGAGTTGATGGGGCAGGTTGGCCATGGGCTGTTGGTCAGCGATATGTTCGGTCCCTCGATTAATCCGAATACCGGAGATTATTCCGTCGGTGTTGCGGGATTCTGGTTCGAGAACGGTGAGATCCAGCACCCTGTCTCTGAAGTGACGATTGCGGGCGATCTGCCAAGCATGTTCAAACGCCTTATCCCAGCCTCCGATCTTGAATTTCGCGGGACGCGGGACGCGCCGTCGCTTCTGATTGAGGATATGTCGATTGCCGGCGAGTGAGATTGACCTCGAAGATCTAGAAATACTCAAATCCGTCGCGCGCGAGGCCGGCGCCTTGGCCATGGACTATTTTGAACGCAGTGATGTGCGGGTCTGGGATAAGTCAAAGGGCCATCCCGTCACCGAGGCGGATCTGGCCGTCAACACGCTCATTCGCGACCGTTTAATGGCTGCACGTCCCGATTATGGGTGGCTTTCGGAAGAAACCGCGCTCAGCAATGAAACCCGCACAGCGAAGCGGGTATGGATCGTCGATCCCATTGATGGCACCCGCGCCTTCATGCGCCAAGAACCATATTGGTGTATCGGACTCGGCGTTTTAGAGACGGGGCGTCCGAAAGTCGGTTTGGTCTATGCGCCCATGCTCAAAGAGACCTATTGGGCCGTTCGAGGTGGTGGAGCCTTTCTCAATGGCAAGCGCTTAAGCGTCACGAATTGCGATCATGAAGAAGGGTGCCGCCTCATCACTAATGAGGGCATGCTGACCCATCCAAGCTGGCCAGAACCTTGGCCGGATGTGGAACTGGCCAGACCGAAGCCCAATGCAACCCTTTTGCGGATTTGTTGGGTTGCCGCTGGCAAGTTTGATGCTGTGGTCACGCTCTGGCGTAAATCGGATTGGGATTTAGCACCGGCCACGCTTATGATTGAGGAAGCCGGGGGTGTCGCGACGACACATCTGGGCGAGCCATATGTATTTAATCGGGGTGAACCTGCACAAAGAAGCTTGTTGGCGGCTGGAAAGGCGCTGCATTCCCTGTTATCAGCGCGAGTCAAAGGCGTACGGTTACCAGACCCAAATTGGACCGTGCGCCCGTATGAACAAACACAGCAGACGGAGCGCCAGAGCATGGGCGAGACTGAAACACGGCAATTGCTGCACATCGTCATTGGTGGGGAACTCAAAGACGTCACCGATGTCGAGTTTGAGGATCTCTCGAAGATCGACTTTGTAGGCGCCTTCTCAAACTATAAAGACGCATACGACGCCTGGAAGGGCGCTGCGCAGCGCACGGTTGATCACGCTGAGATGCGCTATTTCATCTTGCACGCGCACAAGCTGCTCGACCCAGAGACGGGTGACCACCATCACGTCTAAGACTGAAGACAGTCCAAAAAAATCAGGCAGCCTGTTTAGGCTGTTTAAGGGCTATTTTCGGCCACATCTCTCCTGGTTCGTCGGCGGTACGATCTTCGCGATCCTGACCTCAGCGTTTGCCACAGGCTATACGCTGATTTTGGGGATTATGGGCGATCGCCTGCAAAGCACGTTTGGCGATACGGCAGGCGCGTCTTCGCCAACTTGGATCATCTGGGTCGCCGGCGCGATTGTGGGGCTGACCATTGGCCGTGCGATCACGCTTTATCTGATGACCGTGTTCAACAATACCGGCGTGCAGCGCGCCTTGGTCGATATTCAAAATGCCCAATATGTGTCGCTAAATAGAGGCGATTATGCCCGTTTGGCCGGCGATGCGTCAGGGCGATTCGTTTCTCGATTTATCAATGACGTAAACTCAATCAGAGATGCCGGCTTACGATTCGCCAATAATTTCACCAAAAGCGTCGTCACAGTCTTTGGCTTGTTGGTGGTGATGCTGTGGACCGATTGGCAGCTCACCCTGTTGCTTTTGGTTGTCTATCCGATCGCGTTCGGACCGGTGATTGGTCTTGGTAATCGCATTCGCAAACGCTCCAAGACCGCGCAACGTCAGATCGGCGAAGTCACCGCCTTATTGTCTGAAGGATTTCAATCCTCCCGAATCGTCAAAGCTTATGGTTTGGAAGCCTATAAAGAAGAGAAGGCCAATCAGGGGTTTATCCAAAGATCGCGGTTATTCCTAAAAGTGCTCACCGATCGTGCCGCGGTCGATCCGATCCTCGAAGTGACGGGGGGTGTCGCCTTAGCCGGTATTCTCGGATTCGCGGCGTTTCGGATCTCGAACGGTGCGGCCACGCTTGGCGATCTCCTCAGAATTATTGGCGCCCTGGCGATCGCGTCGCCTGAATTGCGCGCGCTTGGAACCTTAAATGCGGTGGCGCAAGAAGGTGGCGCCGCGGCAGACCGTGTTTTCGAAGTTGTCGACGCCGTGCCAAGCATCGCTGATAAAGAGGATGCCCAAGATATTGCGGCGGTGAAGGGCGATCTGTCTTTTCAAGATGTCGTGTTCGATTATCCAGACGGCACGCAAGCTTTGAAGGGATTATCCTTCCATGTGCAAGCCGGTGAGACGGTCGCTTTTGTCGGACCGAGTGGTGCCGGCAAATCAACCATTTTCAATTTGATATTGCGGCTCTATGATGCGGGCAGGGGACATATCAGCTTAGATGGTACTGACATACGCGAGGTGAAAGCGGATTCGCTGCGCCTAAAGACAGCCATCGTCTCGCAAGATACCGCTCTCTTTGATGATACGATCTCGGCGAATATTGAACTTGGTCGATTGGGCAGCGACGCGGATGCTATCCAGGCCGCAGCGGGTGCTGCGAATGCTGATGGGTTCATTCGCGAATTGCCAGATGGTTACGAATCCGAAGTCGGGGAGATGGGGCGTAATCTATCGGGCGGTCAACGCCAACGCGTGGCTCTAGCGCGGGCCATTCTGCGGGATGCGCCAATCTTGCTCTTGGATGAAGCGACGTCTGCCCTCGACGCGGAAAGTGAAGCGAAAGTCCAAGACGCTTTGGTGGAATTTACCAAGAACCGCACGACTTTGATTATCGCGCATCGACTCTCGACCGTACGGGCCGCAGATCGCATCATCGTGCTTGACGATGGACGCGCCGTAGAGAGCGGCACGCATGACGAGTTGATGGCCCTGGACAGCGTTTATAAGAAACTGGTGGAAGCGCAGCTGAATTAGGATTCAGCGTCTTGCAAAGGTCGTTCGGTCGGCCTTTTCGCGGCTGCGGTCTTGAGGAAACGGGCGAGTTTTTCAGAACTCTCCGCGCCTTGAACCGAGATCTGGCGATGGGCGATATAGGTGGGCACACCGGAAATGCCCATTTGGCGAAATAGGTTCTGCTCTTCGCGCGTCCGATCCACATCGGCCTCACCGGCAAGCAGATCAGAAACGAGATTAGGGTCCAAGCCGATCTTGGCCGCAATCGTGACCAAGACTTCGTGATCGCCAATATCCAGACCTTTTGAGAAATAGGCCTCGAACAGCGCCTCTTTGGCGGCCATTCCAAGGTTTTGACCTTGCGCCCACCGCACCAAGCGATGCGCATTGAAACTGTTCGGGCGACGGGTGATCCGATCAAACTGGAACGGAATGCCTTCTTCTTCACCATACTGAATCAAAAGATCCCGCATTTGGTTTGCGCGATCCTTACTTTGATCCGACCCAAAGCGTTGTTTCATATAGTCTTTATAATCAACGCCCCCGGCTGGAATGGTCGGATCCAGTTCAAATGGCCGAACCAGGATTTCGACATCCAGGTCTGGTTCTAAGGCCATAGCGCCTTGCAAACGTCGCAACCCCACCCAGCACCAAGGACAAACAAGGTCTGAAACCATTTCGATATGCAGCGTCATGATACAGTTCCTTCCGCGGAATGGGCTTTGAGATGGGCCAAATCGATAATCGCGAGGGTTTTATGATGGGTCGACTCTAAATGCACGGGAGGGGCGACGCCCATCTGCCGGGCTTCTTCCCATCGCGAGGCGCATAGACACCATTGGTCGCCGGCCTTGAGGCCCGGAAATTGGTATTCAGGACGCGGCGTGATCAAATCATTGCCGCGATGAAAGCTATAATTGAGAAATTCAGCCGTCACGGTCACGCATACAGTGTGCATCCCATGGTCCATCGGTCCGGTATTGCAGCAGCCATCCCGGAAAAATCCTGTCAGGGGATCATGGCTACACGGCAAAAGCTCTTCGCCCAGAACATTGCGCGCTTTGGTCTCTGGTTTGATCATGCTGGTGCCGGTGTTTCAGGTTTACCCGCTGCGGCACTCAACACACCGCGATAACTCGGTTGAACTTCCATTCTCTCCGTAATCCCTTTTCGTTGCAGGAGGGCATGCGCTTCCGCGAGACGGTAGAATGGCAGACGCATGAACATGTGGTGCTCGCAATGATAATTGACCCAATAGGGCGCTAAGAAGATGCGCTCCAAGAGGTTTGCGTGGGGCGTTCGGGCATGTCGCATCGGGGCATTGTGTTCGGGCACAACGGCATGTTCGGGAATGTTCGGCCGCCGGGTTATCATCAT
>JABSQA010000030.1:1551-30238 GCA_013213825.1 Henriciella sp. | reverse complement strand
CTATATCGACCTGAAGCTGAACGATCTAGAGCGCGTAGAAGTCCTGCTTGGGCCACAAGGCACACTTTATGGTGCCGATATCTGCCAGACCGTGTTCGCCAATGCAGAATGGGACCTCATAATGTTTGTGCGCAGCTGCGACGCATTGCTGTAAGTTTAAATTGGCCATGTTCAGACAGCCTTGCGTCTCTCTTTCGCTCATCGCTTGACGCATGGAGCCTGCGACGCTCGGGTCAGCATTGAGGATGCGATAAGCCGCCAGCGTTGTGATCCGGTCTGCGATTGGCTCTTTACCGCGAGCTACTTTGTGCGACTGGCCAAGGTTTGCGACCGCAGCTGGAACGCGGATGGTGCTCGCTGCGCCAGAAACGCTTTCCCAAACGGACGGTGCGCCAGAGCGACCAGCCTGTTCAAGCACGTTGTTAAACTCAGGCGCCTGCATCGCTTGCACCAAGGCACCGCGCGCCGGAATGCCAGATTGGGTAGAGGCAAACAGGCTCGTGGCTTTGGCTTGCGAATTTCCGACCCGGCCTTTGGCCCAACCTGCACCTTGTAGGCTATAGGCTTGTTCTTTGACGAATGCAGCGGCGCCGATCAATCGACGGCTATCGGCGTTAACGGCGGTCAGCGCTTGGTTGACCGCTTCATTGCCGCCGCTCAGTGTCCGGGCATAGCGAACATCATTCTGCATGCCGGTCATCAAACTGTCGCGACCATAATAGCCTTCAATATCTAGGACGGCAGCCCGGAATTCTGGATTTTGCGCCGCCACCAAAGCGGAGTAGGCCATCCAGCCTTGAGTGAGTTGTTCTGGATTGTGGCCGCCGAGATTGTTGAGTGAATCCTCAATGTCGCCCGCTGAAGAGAAGCCATTGGTCTTCACGTCGGTGACTTCGCCTTGATACGTCGCATAAAGCGCAGCGGCTTTTGCTAATGGATCGCTCTGTTCGCCAGACGCAGAAACTTTTTGTGGTGCTGGAGTGACCATTTGGGCTGTCGCCGGTAGAGTCAGTCCTGCAATAACGGCCGCCGCCGCAATCACGCTTTTTATGGTCATGAAAAGCTCCCTCACTCTACGACCCGACACTGGCCTATCTTTTGCGTCCCGCAAAGGCTAGCATCTGCTGAAACTAGGATTCTAACGCATAATTTAATGAATCCGTGGTGAGAAAAATGCCTAACAGAGCTGACCATTCGGTTAAAACTAGTCGCTCGGAACCCACGCCCGGTCTTAAGACTTGGGGCATCGCTTTGGGCACTTTAACGGCGCTGATTGGTGCGCTGACTGTAATGGCCGCGGGCGGTGCGGCTGGACAGTTGTTCGGAACGCTCCTGTTAACCATAATTATTATTTTGCAAATATTTTTAAGATTTGTGCCCACAGGCCCTGATCAATCGAGGGCGGAGGCGGTCAAAGAGGCCCTGTCCGACGAGGCTTCCACAGCATATTCAGACGCGCCGATTTTGATTGCCAAGCTTTCTCCTCTCGGCCGCGTGCAGACCGTTTTGGGACAGCGGGCCCTCGCACCTGCCGTCAGAGTTGGCGCAGATTTGACCGACTTTTCTGGCGCGGATCATAAGGTATCGGTGCTCCGCATTCCGCGCGTGGACGGATCTTGGCTTGTTTTGATGCCAGAAAGTGCCGTGCTTGACGGGGAAGATGCCGTAGACCGCACCCAGTTTTTTGCAGGTTTGGGGCATGATCTCAAAAGCCCGCTTAATGCCGTCATTGGCTTCGCCGAGATCATGGATGCTGAGATGCGCGGTCCTATGCCGGCTGCGTATAAAGACTATCCGGGGCTCATCCGAGACAGCGGTGAAACCCTCCTGAGATTGGTGGAAGACATGTTGGCCTATGCAAAATCGGAGACCGGGACATACGAACTTGATCCCGCGCCGATGGATATTGCCGCCAGCGGAGAAAGCGTGCTGCGTCAATCGCAAGCCATGGCCGATAAAGCGGAGGTCAAACTTCGCATGACCGGTACGGCGGAAGTCATCGCGATGGCGGATGCTGATGCGGTCCGCCGGATTTGGGACAATCTGGTCTCAAATGCGATCAAATATTCTTCGCCCGGCGATACGGTCACACTGCGGGCGCACATTGTGGGTGAGACTTCCATCATTGAAGTTACGGATAACGGTGCGGGCATGGATGCTGAAGATCTTGCCCGGATTGCCCAACCGTTTGCGCAAGGCCGAAATGCAAAAGGGCGCGCGGGGACGGGGTTAGGCTTGGCGATGGTGCAACGCCTGGCCGAAATGCAGGGCGGTCAGGTCGAAATCCGCACGGCACCCGGCACTGGAACGCGCGTCACCGTTCGGTTGCCAGCCTCTGTCGCCAATGCCCGCCGAGCCGCCGAATAGGGAGGCGCGAACCCGATGTTTGAAGAACGATTGCCAACAAAAGTTTGGATTGAGGCCTTGATGCGCCGCGCGCAAGTCGCCGGCGCCGCCGCTTTTGTGCTGCAGAAGGGCGACGAGTCCCGCGGCGATGTTTTGATCAAAGTTTCGACCCTTGATGGCGCTGCACGCGTCTATGCGCCGAGAACCTCGATGGAAGGTGAGCGCATGTTTGTAGACCTAGAAAGTCAGAATGTCGGTCGAGAAGAACGCGATGTCGACGATTATGTTAGACGCGCGAAAGATCGCGATCGAGACCTTTGGATTGTTGAGATCGAAGACCGTGACGGCCGTCATTTTTTGACCGAACCTGTCGAATAAACGTCATATACGCATTCTGTAACGCTTCATTAACGGGAAATCATGGACATGGTCCTTGGGAACCTAGGGGTGAACCATGTTATTTTTGCTGAATGACACGGTAATAGAGATAGACGCACCAGAAGCACATTTGATGCAGCGCTGGCGCGCGATCGGCTGTGGCGATCCTCGGCAATTACGTGCGCAGCAAGCCGTCACATTCGCGGTCGAAAGATTTGCGAGCTTGAAACACGCAAAATCAGAAGACCTAGCTCTGGGTCAATCTGATATCGCCGCCCTAATAGTGGCAAAGACGGGGGCAAACAGTCTCATATTGAAGCCGAATGCGTCTGGTGGGTATGAGCCGCGTTTGCGCGATGTTCCAACCCTCGTGCTTGAGACCTATTTGCGCGGCGCAGCCAATGATTATGGCGCCCGCCAACACGCCTGAGCAGGCGTCACTCAAATTGGTCAATTGAAGCGAACCCGGAATTCCGCTACCCGCACGGGCTGACCACGCTCGAGAATTTGCAATGCTGTTATCTGAACAAGCCGATCGCCGACGAACCTTTGCGATCATTTCCCACCCCGATGCCGGTAAAACCACCCTGACAGAGAATCTGCTTTTGGCAGGCGGAGCCATTCGCATGGCGGGTGAAGTTGCAGCGCGTGGCGAGCGTCGGCGAACAACCTCCGATTGGATGAAGATCGAACGTGACCGGGGCATCTCGGTCAGCGCCTCGGTGATGACATTTGAATATCGCGGCAATGTCTACAATCTGCTCGACACGCCCGGACACGAAGACTTCTCAGAAGATACCTATCGCACGCTCACGGCTGCCGATTGCGCGATCATGGTGCTCGATGCGGCCAAAGGGATCGAGCCGCAAACATTGAAACTGTTCGAGGTTTGTCGGCTTCGCGACATTCCCATCGTCACCTTCATCAACAAAATGGATCGCGAAGCGCTTGATCCTCTGGAGCTGCTCGACCAGATTCAAGATCAATTGCAACTCGACTGCGCGCCTTTGTTTTGGCCGGCCGCCTCTGGTCAGCGATTTGGCGGCATGGTCGACCTGCGCTCAGGCGACTTTCTGCACTATTCGAAAAAGACCGCTGATGAGGGCCTGACCCCCGGCGAGTCGCCGCGAGTGGAGCTCGAAAGCGTCCGCGAGCAAGTGGATCCTAGCGCGTTAGAAGAGCTTGAAGAAGGCAGCGAAATGGCGCGCGAGATGCTGCCAGAGATCAACAAACAAGCCTTTCTTGAAGGGCATATGACCCCTGTCGTCTTTGGCACGGCCCTGCGTCATTTCGGGGTCGGGGAATTGCTCAACGTCTTGGAAGAATTTGCCCCAGCACCGCGCCCACAAGCCTGCGAGAAGAAAGACCAGCCGCATACATTGGAGCGTGGCGATAAAGGTGTGGCTGGCTTTGTGTTTAAGATCCAAGCCAATATGGACCCGAACCACCGCGACCGGGTGGCCTTTTTTCGAATTTGCTCCGGCGAATTCAAGCGCGGCATGCGGCTGAAGATCAATGATGGCAAACAGATCAATGTCCACAATCCGATGATGTTCTTGGCGCAGGACCGCGAGATTGCAGAGACGGCTTATGCTGGCGATGTGATCGGTATTCCCAATCATGGCCAATTGCGGGTCGGCGATAGTTTGTCCGAAAGCGGCGACATCAAGTTCGCGGGTATTCCGAACTTCGCACCGGAAATCTTGCGCCGGGCGCGCACCAAAGACCCGATGAAAGCCAAGCATCTGCGCAAAGCGTTGGAAAGTTTGGCGGAAGAGGGCGTGACGCAATTGTTCAAACCGAGCATCGGCTCGGACATGATTGTCGGTGCCGTCGGGGCCCTGCAAATCGAGGTCATGGCCGAGCGAATGGTCAATGAATATGGCTTGGACGTCTTATTCGAAGTCGCGCCTTATAATGTCGCGCGATGGATTCATTGCGATGATGATAGCGTGCTAAGCGCATTTTTGGATAAGAATAAGTCTGCCTCCGGAACGGATTTGGATGATGCGCCGGTCTATTTGGCGAAAAACGCGTGGGATGTTGGATACGCCCAAGAAAAGAATCCAGAAATTCGTTTTACTGCCACAAAAGAGCGATCTAATTAGCCGGACTCAGAATGAGGTGATGCGTTCATGGTGACCGATACACAAGCTGCTCAGGCGCTACCGACTTGGATGTCCGAAAACCTGCCCGATTGGGCGATGGAAGGGCTCGACTCGCTAATACGGATTTGGAACGAGGGCGCGTATGGCTTCACCTACGGCCAGATTATTATCATCGTTGCAATCCTGCTTTTCTCCCTCGTGGTTCGCGGTCTATTCTCGCGCATCGTTGTGCGCGGCATTGCTCGGGCCGCAGCAGGAACTGAAACGCAATTTGACGACGCTTTGGTCAAGGCCATCGCGACGCCCTTAAAAATTGTCCCTGTGATCATCGGTACCTATTTCGCGTTGCAATACGCCAACGTGTCGGGTGATACGGAGGTGATTGCTGACAAAGTCGTACAGTCCGTGATCACGCTGGCCGTGTTCTGGACCCTGTCCCGCGCTGTGAATGCGTTCGAGTTTATCTTTACCGGTCTGCGGGACACGCTCTCACCGGCGATTGTTGATTGGTTGGTCAAACTCTTACAGATCCTGCTGATCATTCTCGGATTTGGCGCCGTTGCGCAAATCTGGGGCATTGCGATCGCACCGTTGATTGCCGGCCTTGGCGTGTTCGGCATTGCTGTCGGCTTAGGCGCACAGGACCTGTTCAAAAACCTGATCTCGGGCATCCTGATTATGAGCGAAAAACGGTTTAATCCCGGAGAGTGGATTAAAGTTGATGGTGTCGTCGAAGGGACGGTGGAGAAAATCAACTTTCGCTCAACCCTCATCCGCCGTTTCGATAAAAGTCCGGTCTATGTCCCGAATGGCTTATTGTCAGATAATCCACTGACCAATTTCTCGCGGATGAGCCATCGTCGCATCAAATGGGTCATTGGAGTGGAGTATCGAACCACGGTCGATCAATTGAAATATATTCGCGATGAGATCGAAGCGTTTCTCTGGAATGATGATCGGTTTGCCAAACCGCCTGCGGCGGCGCTGTTCGTGCGAGTCGACAGTTTCAATGACAGTTCAATCGACTTCCTGATCTATTGTTTTACCCATTCGACCAATTGGGGAGAGTGGCTGAAAATCAAAGAAGAATTGGCCGTTGCCTGCTATGATATTGTTGAGCGGGCAGGCACAGGTTTCGCCTTCCCAAGTCGCACGCTGTATATGCAGCAGCAGGATGCGCCCGAAATTTTGCCGCCGCCAATGCCGAGCGAAGGTGTTGCGAAAGCCAAAGCGGAGCGTGCAGAGCTCGAGAAGTCAGATATGCAAGTGGATGATGATGACGGCTAAGGCGTTCAAGGCGGGTTCAGTTAACGCTTCCCCTAATGGCAAGGTGAGCCTAAAACACTCCAGATAGGGAGACGTCAGATGTTGAGACTGTTTTCGTTGCTTCTGATTCTACTCGGTGCCGCCGCCTTGGCCTTTGGCGGACTCCAATTTGTGTCTGGGGGCGGGCAACCTGAGACCTCTAGCGCGTCCCCCCCTAATGGCAGTATCGGCTTTGACGCACCCGGTTCGACGAGCAAACCCCAATCGTCACCATCGCGCAGTCTGACCAGCAAAGGGTCTAGTGACGATGAAATGTTCGCGCCAGCGATGGCGACCGAAGACTTTCTCGGCAGCTTGCGGACCGTACCAATTGCGCACGAAACCCCGCGTGGCGCTACCTTTGGGCGACCGTTCACGGTGACGGTCGCGCTCGATGCAACGGGCGATGATAGCGCGACCGACTCCCTGCCTGGAACCGGCAATATTGGAGAAGGGGAGGCGCAAGTTTCGGATACGGTGCAAGCCGTCGTATCGGGTGAGGCGTTTCAGGTCGAGGCGATCACGCCAGATGTGCAGCGCGTCTCGCCCCTCACGGAAAATGTGTGGCGCTGGAAGGTGACCCCGACGGCCGTCGGCAATCAGGATTTGGTCATCGAATTGTTCGCTTTGATGGGCGATGAAGCGCTACCGCTGCGGACATTTCGTGATTCTGTCGAAGTCAAAGTCTCTCGCATTGGCCAAGCGGTTGCGTTCGCTCAATCGATCAGCCCGATTACGGTAGTGGCTGGTGGTATCGGGTCTATGCTTGCTGGAATGTTTGGCTTTATTGGCTTCTTCCGCCGCCGATAAAGGCGCGCCATCCACTATGTTCGCTCTGTGACACTCACGATCTAGGCAAATTCGAGATTCTCTGAAACAGTATTACAAATGGGACAAAACTTCTCGCGAAGGGAGATTTTATGCGCTTGAACAGATTTTTCACTGGAACTGCATTGGCCTTAGCCTTGGTTGTTTCGGCTTGTGGCGGCGGCGGTTCAAGCGATGATGATACGCTCACCCTGCGACGCGGAATCTCAGCGAAAGTCGATACGCTTGATCCACACCGGTCATCTGCGGCTTGGGAAAACATTATCATTGGCGATATGTTCCTAGGATTGACCCAGCACACAGCGGACGGCCAAGTCATTCCTGCAATGGCTGAATCTTGGACGACCAGCGAGGATGGACTGGTCTGGACATTCACGCTGCGCGACACGACTTGGTCAGACGGTGTGCCACTGACAGCGGAAGATTTTGTTTTTGCCTTGCGCCGGATCCAAGATCCCGCGATCGCGTCGCAATACTCGTCACTGCTTTACATTATCAAGAACGCACAGCCTCTGAACGAGGGCCGCGTTGCGCCTGAAGAATTGGGCGTTAGAGCGATCGATGACCGCACTTTGGAAATCACATTAGAAGAACCAGCGCCTTATCTCGAAGGCTTGTTGACGCATTACACCACCTATCCCGTGCCCCGACATATTGTCGAACAGTATGGCGAAGCTTGGGTTCAGCCGGAAAATATCGAAGTCAATGGACCCTATAAGCTGGTCTATTGGGTCACCGGCGATCAATTGGTCACCGAAAAGAACCCGGCTTTCTACGAAGCCGATTCATTATGCTTTGAGCGCGTCAGTTATTTTGAACTTGAAGATCTTGCAGCAGTCGAACGCCGTATCGAAGCGGGTGAGTTGGATATCAACAATGCGTTCGATGGTGGTCGCAAAGCTGAGCTTGATCGGCGCTTACCGGGGTGGGCGCGCACGACGCCCGGTCTTTTGACCACATATTGGAGCTTCAATTCCAGCGAAGCCCCCTTCGACGATATCCGCGTGCGGAAAGCATTGGCAATGGCATTAGATCGCGAATATTTGGTCGAGAATGTGCTGACGCCTGGTTTTGTGCCAGCCTATAGTTTTGTGCCCCCCGGTATCAACAATTATGAAACCGATCGGCCTGAAGTGTCCTGGAAATCGCTGTCGCGGGCAGAGCGCTTGGTTGAAGCACGATCGCTCCTCGAAGATGCCGGTTATGGACCCGACAATCCGCTACGGTTTGAATATAAGCACCGCTCGACTGACGATAATCCAAAAGCGGCACCGGTGGCACAAGCCAATTGGAACGAGATTGCGCCCTGGGTCGATGCGCAAATTTTGCGGCAAGATACAAAAGTTCTTTATGCGGATTTGCGGCAGAGCAATTTCCAGGTCTCAGACGGCGCTTGGCTTGCGGACTATAATGATCCGTTGAACTTCCTGTATTTGTTGGATTCTGATACCGGCCAGCAAAATTACGGAAATTATGCAAATCCTGAATATGACCGGCTGCTTGAAGCGGCCAGCCAAGAACGGGATTTGACCAGACGGGCAGAACTGTTCGCAGAAGCCGAGAAGATTATGTTGGAGGATCATCCGATCACGCCAATGTGGTTCCAGGTCACCAAAAACCTGGTCGACCCAAATCTCGAAGGTTGGGCCGAGAACGCTGAAGACAATCACCGTTCGCGTTGGTTATGTCCAAAAGAAACGCCAGCGGAGGCTACTGACAGCGAATAAGCGCACGTTCGGGGAGGGACGATGACAGTAGAATTTGAGGCCGCAGGGGCGGCATCGGTCGGAGGTTTAACAACCCGCCAGAAAGCAGATCTGGCGGGCCAAGCCTGTAAGAATTGCGGGGAGATCGTAACTCAGCGCTATTGCACCAATTGCGGGCAATTAGCCGCCAGTTTTCATCGCCCGATATTGAGTTTGATCGGCGAAACCATTGGTGACACGTTCACGCTGGACGGGCGATTGGCGCGCACTGTGCCGATCCTATTGTTTCGGCCCGGGCGGCTTACAAAGAACTATACCGAGGGCAAGCGTGCGCGCTATGTGCCGCCCTTCCGATTGTTTCTGCTCGCCAGCTTATTATTCTATCTGGTCTTGTTCGCGCTCGTCCCGCCTGGCCAGTATATTCAAGTTGATGACGAAACCCGCGCCGAAATCTCGCAAGGCATTCGAGATGCGCAAACGGTGGAGGATATTCCGGAGACGGCACGTGAGCGGTTGGAGCAGGCCAACATCCATGTCGACGCGCCGGATGAGGTGCGCGAAGGCATAGAGAACCAGGTTCTGGCCGTTTTGGAGAACCAGGACCAATTTGCTGCGCAACTAGAAGATTGGCTGCCGCGATTGAGCATTTTGCTGGTGCCAATGACGATTATCTCGCTGACGATTTTGCACATCTGGCGACGCAGTCTGTACATTTACGATCACGCCATACATGCTCTGCATTTGCATTCTTGGATCTATTTGACCGGCGCGTTTTTGATGCTGGCAGGGCCCTATTTGCCGGGCTCTATTTTGATTGGGTTTTTGTTCGCCTTCTTTACCTATGTTTGGCGCAGTCTCGCCGTGGTTGGTTCGACAGGCTTCATGATGTCTGGATTAAGGTTCTTTCTGCTCTTCTTGTCTTGGGTCTTCGTGAGTGCGATGATCATTGCCGCGACGGTCATTGTCAGCGGTTTGTCGGTCAGGGGATGATCCTCGCCGACCAAAGTAAGGGTCCGATCAGCGCCGATGCGAAACCGCCCAATTCCGAACCTGTCGGACGCGCAAAAACAGATGGTGCGCGACCTGGTCCTCTATGAGGATGAATTTCTCCTGGCCTTCAACAAGCCGTCCGGATTGGCGGTGCAGACCCGCGGCAATCGCGGCACGTCGCTCGATTACTTGCTCTGGGCCTTTGCGCGCTCGAATGGCAAGCGGCCGCATCTCGTGCACCGCATTGATGCCGGCACATCGGGGCTTGTGCTCTCAGCGAAGACCAAACCTGCGATGACTTTTCTGTCCGCCGAGTTCGCTGAGCGGCGGGTTCAAAAACGCTATCTGGCTTTGGTCTCAGGATCCTTGCCAGAAGCCAAGTCCGGGGTTTGCGAGACCCCGATTTTGAAAGTCGGCCGCGCGGTTCAGCCCGGGCAGGTTGAGCGCGGCGCGGATGCGGCTCGCACGCATTGGGCTGTACTATCGCGTACTGAAACACACGCACTGATCGAAGCGCGGCCACATACAGGCCGCATGCATCAAATCCGTTTGCATCTGGCAGATATGGGGTGTCCGATTTTGGGTGACCCGATTTACGGGGCTGGAACACTGACGGCGAAGCGACTCATGCTGCACGCCGCCAATCTCGAGATCACCTTGCCCAATCAAGAAAAACGGGCGCTCGAGGCGCCCGTTCCAGAAGACTTTAAAGTGCAGCGCCAGGCGCTGGGGCTTTAGCTCGCACCTGGAATTGGAATCTGCGCTGGCGCACCCGGACCCAAGTCGAGGCCGAGGAAGATCCAGATCATCATCAGGATGACTCCTGAAATCAGTAGCCAGATTGAATATGGAATCATAATCGCGGTCAGGCTGCCCAAACCAAAATCCTTTTTCCAACGCTGAGCGAAAACCAGGATTAGCGGGAAATAGACCATAAGCGGCGTGATGATATTGGTCGCGCCATCGCCCACACGGTAAGCGGCCGTCGCGCCATCTGGGCTAATGCCAAGCAGCATCAACATCGGCACCAAAACGGGGGCCATAAGCGCCCATTTCGCACTCGCCGAGCCAACGAAGAGGTTGAGCAATGCCGAGAAGACGACGATCAATCCGAGGACAATCGGCAGAGGCAAGCCACTCGACTGGATCGCATCGGCGCCGTGCACTGCAGTGATAAGTCCGAGGTTAGACCAACCGAACATGGCGACGAAGTGCGCCGCAGCGAATGCCAGAACGAGATAATATCCCATGTCTTTCATCGCTTCCGTCATCATGTGGACGAGGTCTTTGTGATTGTTGATGGTCTTGGCTGCGGCGCCATAGGCCCAGCCGGCGGCGAGGAACAGCACTAAGAAGCCGGCGACAAGAGACCGGAAGAAGGGGTTGAGGCGGTCATACCACGCCTTTTCCGAGATCTCTGCAGCGCTTAGTCCCGTCGCTGCGAACTCAGCATCCGTGATGTAAAGCGGCGTGCCTGGCCCGAGCGTCATAAAGGCCCACAAGCCGCAAACCGCGAGTATGGCGAGACCCGCATTCCGTAACCCCTTTTTCTGGTCGTCGGTCAGGGGTTTGTCTTCGTCGGAATAGCTTTTCTGATCGCTATCGGCGTCCGGCACCCATTTGCCGAGACGGGGTTCGATAATGCGATCTGTAACGTACCAGATGATCGGCATATAGATGAGCAATAAGGCCATGATGAAATAGGTATTACCGGCAATATTGACGTTCCATCCCGCATCAATGTTTGAGGTAATGTAGGCCGTTTCGGTAATCCCGAAGAGTAGGGCATCGAGTTGTCCGGGGGCAATATTCGCTGAGAAACCTCCCGACACGCCGGCAAAAGCGGCCGCGATACCGGCCAAGGGGTGGCGCCCTGCCGACGCGAAGATGATCGCCGCGAGCGGGATCATGACGACATAGCCAGCATCGGCGGCATGGTTGGAGAGCATCGCGATCAACGCGACAAGCGGCGTAAGCAAGGCTTTTGGCGCATTGCGCACCGCGCCGCGAATGGCGCTTGCAAATAGGCCGGAGCGCTCAGCCACACCAGCGCCCAACATCACCACCAAAACATAACCCAGCGGATGGAAGTGCGTGAAGGTCTTCGGCATGTCCACCCACAGCCGTTCAATATTCTGAGGCGCCAATAAGCTGACCGCACTTTCTATTTTCGGCGTGCCATCCGCGTTCACCTGCGTGGGGTGCTGGGCAGATACATTTACAAGTTCTGCGACGATCGAGATGCCGACAAGAAGAATGATCAAATAGAAGAAGATGAAGACGGGATCAGGCAATTTATTGCCGGTTCGCTCGACCCAGCCGAGTATCCCTTTGGTTTGTTCTGGTTGTGTGGCCTCAGCCATGCCTCATACTCCCCGTATCGTGGATTGTTAGTATCGATCTAGACTGGACCAGAAGCGCTGGCAATCTTGTCGATGCAACCTATTCGCTTACGTGAGCGCTTCGATTCGAAGGCGATGTGACAGGCTATCGATGTCGCAAACTTTCTTGGCGGAATGAGGTATTTTTTGTCCGAAACAGGATGATTCAACTCACTGTTTAGAAAAATCTTGCTATTTCCGCAGGAGTTTTATCTTTGCCTTGAGAGCGGTGCAGACGCGCCTTATGCGTCATCGTCATTCGATTGAACGACATGGGACGCGTCGTGGTGGGAAAAATTGACAAGCATTTGGGGCTGCGTATCGCCCAGGCTTGGTCTGAGGCAGGAATAAGTCTCGAACAAGCGGCGACTGCATTAGATTTGTCGACGACTGACTTTGCAGAACTGGAGGCGGGCGATGAACGTATCAGTGCTTTTCGCTTAGCCCGCATTTCAGTGTTTTTTGGACGGTCTATTGGTTGGTTCTACGCCGGACTGCCGGGACAGTCAGCGTTTGATCTAAAATCAAAATCTTCGTCAATTTGATTGCGAGCCGGTCTTCTCGTCCATCGCCATTTCCGCAGCGACTCGGCGCAGTGCGGATTCAGCAGCCCCAAGACTGACTTCTAATTCAGAGAGCGTCTGTTCCGATACAGGACCAAGATCACTCTTTACCCATGCGATTGCCCGCAACATGTCGGCGACATATTCGATATCTTCGATCGAAAGCTGTGTGTCCCCCATGTCTCCTATCCGAATTTTTTATCTGCCCGTTTTATCTTTATTGGTCAGATAGTTTGAAGTCGATTGCAAGCAAGCTGGATCGTTTTTTTTGGATTTTTTGTGTTTTCACCGATTTCTTCAACTACTCGCGATGCCGTTATCGCGCAGTTGTCGGGCAAATGCAGGACATCTTCAGTTCGAATCTCCGAAAACGTGCGGTTCGGTCTTTTGACATTTAAGATTGATTGCCTTCACCAGGTCTCTTTGAACGGACGCAAATCCAATTCTTGAGTCCAAGCTGATCGCGGTTGTTGATGCAGATACCAGAACGCGTCGGCGATGGCGTCTGGCGATAGTCCACCATCCTCGCCGAGCTGATCCAGATATTCGCCAAACCGGCTGCGCACCATCTCTCCATCAATCACGCCATCAATAATGACATGCGCCACGTGCACGCCTTTTGGGCCGAATTCGCGTGCCAAAGATTGTGACAACATACGCAGGCCCGCTTTCATTGAAGCAAAATGAGCAAAATTCGCTTTGCCACGCATCGAACCCGAGGCGCCCGTGAAGAACAGGCTGCCACGCCCTTGTTGAGCGAGCAACGGGATTGCACGTTTGGCGGTCAGGAATCCCCCAAAACAGCCAACGCGCCAAAAACTCTCGAACGTCTCAGCATCTAGATCCTCAAAAGGAATGATCGCATTATTGCCCGCATTAAAAAGCACCGCCGAGATGTCTCCGCGCTTTGCGGCGTGCGCAAACAAGGCGTCCTGATCAGTGCTAGAGGTCACATCTATTCGGAACCCTTCGGCTGAACCGCCATTGGCTTTGACGTCCGCTGCGAGGGCCTCTACTTTTTCCTTGGTTCGCCCACCAATAATGACGTGATGGCCACCTGCGGCAAAGCGGCGGGATAGAGCGCCTCCAACCCCTTGCGCTGCGCCTGCGCCGATCACAATGGCTGTCTCTGTCATCTCTATCTCCTGATCCGAGTGTCTCCAGTCTGGTTTCATCATTAGACCAAAATATCTGGCTTTGCAATTTACCAAGCGCGAGAATCGCAAAGTCGTCTGCGCTCGCTGTTTGAGGGATATTTGGATGTCCGAATGAGAATGGACGAGGTCTATGCCAATTGAGGGACCCCTTACCTAACCGCTTTTACCGAAAACCCCTGAGGCGGGGCAGTCACGAGCAGACGGGTTTGACTGCGCGTGTACCTGTCACATTTGGGGGAGGCAAGTAATAGATGACGCTCAGTGTCTAGTATAAATACTATATATTTCTATTTATGTTATGTAATTTATCGTGTATTTCAATATATTTATTGACTCGGTCAAATAAACTTATCCAATGCTAGTATAAAGTTTTTGGTTGTGTTGGAGGAAATCATATGAATGCGGGCTTTCGAAGGGGAATAGGCCGCCACGCGGTCTACGCGATCATATCTGGCATCATCGCGACTGGGTTCAGTTTCTCAGCGATTTGGGCGCAAGAAGAAAACACTGATGCAAAGGCATCAGAGCAAATCCAAACGCCAATCTCTGCCGAGGCGCAACGTGTCATCGACTATTGGACACCTGAGAGAATGGCGGCGGCTGAGCCTGAAGGGATGGTCCTTGCAGGTGAAACCGAAATCGCACCGGATGCGCAATCCTTGGTCATAGGGACCCAAAGCGAAGGGTCTGTTACCATTTCAAATATGAGTCCCAACGGTTGGGAAACATTCGACCCGCCGTACAGATTCGAGTTTGATATTACTGGTGATACGGACAGCATAGAATCCGTTTGGATTGATATGCGAAGAACCTATGGTGATGCATGGATTGATGAACGCCGCAAACGAGGCGGGTTGAAGCGCGCTTATGAGCTCGGCAATGGAAAATGGGGGCTTGAACTCAGCGAACCCATCTCAGAGTTGCATTGGTCATGGCAAGTGGTGGTTCGGCATGCGGACCGGAGCGAGACGCGCTCTGATCACGCCACTTTCTTGGTCTTTCTTCCGGATGATCGAGCGCGGCCGGAGGCTGTGTTGAACGCGCGCTGGTCACGTCCATTTGGAGTCGATGACACGTATCACTCCGCCATTGGGCGATTATTCTATGAAAGCCCTAACGACCCAGCGTATGAAACATGGGGGGGCGGGTATGCACGGGAACCGTCGTGACAGATAATGTCACCGGGCGATCTCTTATCCTCACAGCCGGGCATTGTATTTACAATCGTGAGAATGAAGGCTTCATGCGCAACGTGTTGTTTATTCCGGATCAGCGCAACACAAGTGGGGAGGCAACCGATGCAGTTTGTACAAATGACCCTTATGGCTGCTGGGTCCCTCAATTTGGCGTGATAGATTCACGTTTTGTGACCTATGCGCGGAGGGACAGTGAACAGGCTAGAGACACACCAGAGCACTTGAAATATAGCAATAGTGCCAGCCTGATCTGGGATTTTGGCTTCTATGTGGTGCCTGATATGGCAGCGCATAGAGCGGGTGACCCTTCAGTCCCAGAAGCTTTGGATGAGGCGGTTTCGACCTATGATATCAGATTTGATACGCCACTATATGATGATGGTGTGTCTGATGTCGCTTGGACGTCCATCTTTGGTTATGAGCAACAATATGACCCGGAGCTTCGTTACTGCTCGAATGCGATAACCACGGAGTATCTTTGGCTCAGCTATAACCGTTCAAAAAGTATATGTTCCTTGCAAGGCGGTGCATCCGGCGGCCCTTGGATCTACAATTTTGATAAAAATACGGGGTCTGGGGTCATCGTGTCGGTCTCATCTGTTGCAGCCCAATTCGGCTACGGTATTTGGGGCCCAAAGTTTGAGGAGGCCAGCGCTGAATGCGTTTTTGACTACGCGCGGGAAGCAAGTTTTGATTCTGTTTTACAACAAGATGGCCAAGCTGGGCTTATGCTAGAAGGGGATTGCCGTAACTGGTGGCCCTAGAGACGGTGAGTGATTAAGATGAGGCGCCCAGCAGGCTCACTAATTCAACTTGTCTTCGTCGCGCGGTTTCGCGGGCGTGAAGGCGGGATGAAGCGGTTCGGCTGGGACGCCTTCTTCCTTTAAGGCTTCACGGTCCTCTTTCGTGGTTTCGCCCCAGATCGGCTTGTGTTCGGTTTCGCCATAATGCATTGCGCGGGCTTCGGTGGCGAAGCCATCACCGACATAATCGAAATTCTCCGCCACGTGCTGGCGTGCTTTTGCGGCCAGTTTTCCGAATACTTTTTGAGGATCCGGAGGCCCTGATTTTTTCGTACCCGAGACCGCCGGCGCCATAATCGCTTTGCTGACATTCGTGCCATCGCAAGCCAAACACGCCACTTGGCCAGCTTTCGATTGATCGTCATAAGCCTCCGACGAAGCAAACCAGGCGTCGAATTCAGCGTCGCAATCAGCGCAGATCAGGGCGTATTTAATCATCTAAGCCTGTAATAATGCGTCCAGCTTACCAGAGCGTTCCAAGGCCATCATTTCATCGCAACCGCCAATGTGGAGGTCACCGACAAAGATTTGCGGGAAGGTGCGCGCGCCGCCCGCCTTTTGAATCATTTCAGCTTTTTTCTGCGCGTTCATGCCAGCATCGATGTGAGTCATGTCCACACCTTTTTGCTTCAATAGGTTCAATGCGCGCGAGCAGTAAGGGCAGAATGCTCGCGTATAAATCGTGACATGTGCCATTGTCGGGGCGGTCCTTTCGGTCGTTTCGCCCTTTATATGGTGAGATCTGTTTCTCTTACAACGCGTGCAAGCACTAACACATTGACGCGCACAGCGCCGGCTTTCCGTAAGGCTTTGGCACAAGCGGCGAGGGTTGATCCGGTGGTCAACACATCGTCAACGAGAGTCACCGTGCTGCCTTTGATGCGACTGCGCCGCGAGGCTCGGACCTCGAATGCGGCGGCAACATTTCGGCGCCGCTGGCGCGCGGTTAATCCACCTTGGCTCGGTGTATTTCGCTTGCGTGACAGACCGTCAATGAGCGCGAGCGTGCCTGACTGACGGGCGACGCCTTGGGCGAGCCATGCGGCTTGATTGAACCCGCGCGTGGCCAGGCGTTGATAATGCAGCGGAACCGGAATGAGCCAATCTGTTTCAGGTAAAATATCGCGTCCGGCGAGCGTCATCCAATTGCACATCACAGACAACCCATCGCGGCGACCCGCGTGTTTTAGGTCTAATATCGCTTGCCGCGAGACCGGATCATACGCGATGGCCGCTCGCGCTTGGTCCCATTTAGGCGGTCGCGCTGCGCATGCTCCACACTGATCATCGGCGCCCATCTCAATATCTAAGGGAATTGCGCAAGACCGGCAGCCTGAACCGTTGAGAAAATTGATCCGGCTTAAATCAGCTGGGCTGAGCGGGCTCGCCACGCCCGACGGTTCACCCGAAAGCAGGGAGCGATGCGGCCAAACGAAATTCGCGAGTGACCGCAATCCGGCTCTTGCCGAACGGGTCGTCCAATGCAAATCGGAACCCATGGTGTCGACTCCACCCCCCCAATTGTTTGATCGTGCCCGGATTGCCCGAAACCGGGACCGCGCCTCTTCTAATTTCCGTCAGTATGCCTTTTTGAAGGCCCGCGAGTCGACTCAATTATTGGAAAGACTTGGGGATAGCCCAAGAAATTTTGAGCATGCCTTAGATGTTTGGGCGCATGATGGTCAGGCGAGTGAGGCGCTGGTTCAGAATGGCAATGTCGCCCAAGTCACGGCTTTAGAGCCATCGCCGCTTATGTATGAGGTGCTGAGCGGCGACAAAATCAACGCGGTGCTGGCGGAAGATGAGACGCTGCCCTTCGCGCCGGCCAGTTTTGATTTGGTGACAAGCGTTTTATCGCTGCATTGGGCCAATGATTTGCCTGGCCTGCTCAACCAAGTGAAAACCGTTCTGCAGCCGGATGGCTTGTTTTTGGCTTGCCTATTTGGCGGCGGGACGTTGCGAGAGTTGCGCACCGCTTTGATCGAAGCCGAATCTGAAATCACTGGCGGGGTTAGCCCGCGCCTCTCGCCCTTGCCGAGCCTGCAAGACATGGCGGGGTTGCTGCAGAGAGCAGGGTTCGCCTTACCCGTTGCCGACATCGACCATGTTACCGTGCGATATGAACACCCCATGCGTTTGCTCGAAGACTTGAAAGGCATGGGCGAACAAGCCGCGTTCGCCAGGCAATCCGGACAAGCACGTCGCCCCTTATCGAGGCGGGAATTGGCGCGCATGTCTGAAATCTATTTTGACTGGTTCTCTGATCCTGACGGTCGCGTTCGGGCGAGTTTCGAAATCATCTGGTTATCCGGCTGGGCACCGGCGCCGGGGCAACCAAAACCGCTCAAACCGGGCAGTGGAAAGCACAGTTTAGCGGACGCCGTGCACGCGTCTAAACCAGGTAAAACGGGTTCTTAAGCGAAACTGATTTGTTCGCCTCGGCGAAGCTGGAATTTTTTGCGAGCAGTCGCGCGAACCATCATGAAGCAGACGATGCTGCTACCTCGTTGGCATTGCTGAGTGTGGCAAAGAGGCAACCATTCCGGGCGCGCATACCCCCTATGCTTAATTTGGCCCTAATCGGTTCACATTTGCATTCTTATCTCTTCGTCAAGACGCCCGGAAGTGGCGTGGAAAATGCAAGGATAAACCCATGTTTAGGACATTTCTCATTGCGATCGCCTTGGCCACAACCGCGCCAATCGCTGTTGGCGCAGAGACCAATGTGGAAAGCGCCGAAGCGCTCGTAAACGCCGCCGCTCAGGATATTGCCGATAGCGAGCGCGCCCACGTGGCCGAAGCGGTGTTGTCCCACATCGATACACGCGCCATTGCGAATTTTACCTTGGGCCGCCACGGCCGCGCACTCCCAGCTGCAGACAAAGCGCGGTTCGCAGACTCATTTACTGACTTTTTGCGTCGCCAAATTGAAGCCAATGCGCACCAATTTTCCGGTGTTGAGGTCAATGTTATCAATACGGCCGCCCGCAATGCCCGCGATGCTATTGTCACCACCGAGGTGCGCAGCGACACAGATTCTCTGCGCGTGCGGTGGCGTGTGATTGAGCGCGGTGGCAAATGGTCGGTTGTCGATTTGGAAGTGGCGGGTATTTGGCTCGCAATCGAGCAGCGTGCTCAAGTTGCTGCGATCTTGTCACGACCTGGTGCGAACATTGAGGATGTTATCGCTCAATTCGGCTAGGACTTTCCCGGTCCCGCGGATTGGCTTAGGTCCCGCGGGATGATGGATTTTCTGATTCAATACGGACCTTTTTTTCTCGTCCTCGCCGGCTGCGGCTTGTTGAGTGGTTTGGCCGCTGGCCTGTTCGGGATTGGCGGCGGCGCCATTATTGTTCCGGTCTTGATGATCCTGTTCGAAAGCCTCGGCTTTTCCGACACTGCCAGCCATGTTGCGATCGCGACGTCATTAGCGACCATCATTTTGACTTCGGCAAGATCAGTGATGGCCCATCATGAGCGCGGGGCTGTAGATTGGGCCGTTTTGCGAACATGGGCGCCCTGGATCGTCGTGGGCGCGATTGCCGGACAATTGGTGGCTGGGCAGCTCTCGGCGACGGCTTTGAAAGCCTTCTTTGGGGGCATGGCTTATTTGTTGGCCGCACAGCTTTTCTTTGGCCGACCGACCTGGCGACTGGCTGAGGATCTACCTGGTGGTGCTGGGCGCGTAGGTCTCGGGACCAGCATTGGCGTATTTTCGGCCCTTATGGGGATTGGCGGTGGCACGTTTGGGGTCAGCCTTATGACCGTGTTTGGCCGCGCCATGCATCAGGCCGTGGCGACCGCCGCCGGGTTTGGTATCGCCATTGGTCTTCCAAGCGCGATCACAGCCGTTTTTGTGGGGTGGGGGCAAGACGGATTGCCGCCTTTTTCCCTGGGTTACGTCAACTTGGTGGCGTTTGGACTCATTTCTATCTTCACAGTGATTATGGCGCCCGTAGGGGCCCGCTTGGCGCATAGTTTAGACGCGCAATTGCTCAAGCGCCTATTCGCAATCCTACTCGCTATTGTTGCGACCAAAATGATTTGGGACACTATTGTCGGATGATCATCCGATCACCGCGAAACTCATAAGAATAGAGCTCACGCAAAAAGCTCATACCCAGCAAGGATTGTTGCAAGTCTGCGCGCAGACCCATGGCATCGCCGTTCTTAATATGCACTTGGTTGATCTGAATGGAGTCGATTTTGACGCTCGCCCCCATGGTCACACCGCCCGCGGTGCGAATTTCCCATCGATAATCAAGTTTGTCCGGCTGTAATCCCATTTTTTGGGCGTCTTTATAGGTCAATGCGACGACACTTGCCCCTGTGTCGATCATAAATTCAACCGACGATTTTTTGTTGACCAGAGCACGGGTCCAATAATGCCCATCCGGTCGAGAGCGGATGGTGGCCATACGACGAGACGTATTGTTGGGCTGAGGGTCGACAGAGACGGAAGCAACATTCGGGACTGTTTCTGTAGACTCCGCCGATGCGATCTCGGCTTGCGACGCCTCAAGCTTAGGGTTGAGGTAGAATGAGATCGCGGCAGCCACGCCGCCAGCCAATAAAAATGTGGTCAGGATATGAGACGGTTTCATCTGGTTGCGCCTAACTTTCCCATCTCTTTGAGCTCTTGCAGTCGATCCGGCAGCATCTCCATCACGGCGCGTCGCCCAGCATCGTCAAATTGCATCCAGCCCCCGATTTCTTTCAGGCTCCGTCCACAGCCGAGGCAGAGACCGGTTTCGCCATCGACCGCGCATACTTTGATACATGGGCTTTCTATGTTCGGTCGGGTCATGTAGGGCACCTTAAAATCATAATCTCAAAATATACTTGCGACAGTTTTATCAAATTACCAGAACGAGAATTGACTTGCACTTTGAAATAAGGGCGTTTTATGCGCGCTCAAGCCTAAAGGAATAGACGTGACAGCAGCCGAGTCCAACTCACGTCCATTAGATGACGTTCGGAACCTAGCCATGCAGCCGATCGAATCCGATCAGGCGGCAGCACAGCGCGTGTTCGATGCGCTGCTCGAAATGGGCCGAGAGGGCGATTTTGGCAAACTCGGAGAAGGCGCGGCTTGGTTGGCCGAATGGCAAAAACGCTATCCCCCGCGATTGGAAAATCCGACACTGGCAATCTTCGCTGGCTCGCATGGTATTTCGCAGAGCGGTGTCACCCTCTCGTCAAATGCCAGTACCCGCGAAAAAGTCGATGCCATGAAAGAAGGCCGCGCGCCGCTCTCCGCGATTGCCACGCAAGTCGGCGTGAATATTCGCGTTTTCGAACTGGCCATTGATAAGCCGACCCCTAACTTTGCTGAAGAGCCAGCGATGACTGAGCGTGAATGCGCGGCTACGATCGCATTCGGGTTCGAAGCGCTTGAAGGCAATCCTGATCTAGTCGCGCTCGGCGTGGTTGGTGCGGGGATTGGTACGTCGGCTGCTGCGGTCGCTTGCGCCCTATATGGCGGCGCCCCGGAATATTGGGTTCGGCCAGGACCACAAGTGCCGGCTGAAATGAATCAACAACGCGTCGCCATTGTCAGCGAAGCGCTGCGGGTTCATCGTGGGCATCTGTCTGATCCTTTGGAGGCGCTGCGCTGTTTGGGCGGGCGCGAGCTAGCGGCTTGCGTCGGCGCCATCATCGCGGCGCGGCATCAAGGTGTTCCCGTACTGATCGACGGCTTTGCGACAACGATCGCCGCCGGCGTAGTGCATGCCCTCAACCCGCTTGGGATTGATCATGTTCGTGCCGCTCACGTCACCCAGCGCCCGGCGCATGAAGCCGCTTTGGAGCGCTTGGGGATGAGCCCGATTGCCGAATTTCAGTTTAATACAGGCGGGGGCATGGGGTCCGCGGCAGCAATTGGCCTATTGCGGACGGCCTGCGCGCCATTTTTAGGTGAACCGACGGCGAGCTGAAGGTGCCGCGAGGGCATCTGAGACAAACTGACGTTTACGTTCGCGTTAACTTGCTTTTCCGGCGCGCTCGCGGCAATTATAAGCTCAAATAAGTAAGCATAGCCGCCGGGAAGATTCACCATGAACCTAGATTTTTCGCCTGAAGAAGTCGCATTTC
Source organism: Henriciella sp. (assembly GCA_013213825.1). Lineage (GTDB taxonomy): Bacteria > Pseudomonadota > Alphaproteobacteria > Caulobacterales > Hyphomonadaceae > Henriciella. The sequence continues at coordinate 8,384 of JABSQA010000030.1, read as the reverse complement.
GCAATGAAGTCCGTACTTTCATTGAAGAAAATTATCCTGAAGAGATGCGCGGAACCGGCGCGCGCGAAGACCTAACGCGCGATCAATTCTTGGCGTGGCACAAAGTCCTTGGCAAAAAAGGCTGGGCAGCTCCGGCGTGGCCAGAAAAGTATGGCGGCACCGGTTGGACCTCTACCCAGCGCTATATCTGGTCTGAAGAGAATGCCCGCGTCGACGCGATGATGCCGCTGCCGTTTGGCGTCTCTATGGTCGGGCCTGTGATTTACACGTTCGGCAATGAAGAGCAAAAAGCGCGATACTTGCCGAAAATTCTATCGGGCGAAGAGTGGTGGTGCCAAGGCTATTCGGAGCCGGGCGCTGGTTCGGACTTGGCCAGCTTGAAGACCACGGCCGTACGCGATGGCGACCATTATGTGATTAATGGCCAAAAAACTTGGACGACGCTAGCACAGCACGCCGATTGGGGCTTCTTCCTGTGCCGCACAGCCCCGAATGCAGCTAAGCCTCAAGAAGGCATTTCCTTCATCCTGGTCGACATGAACACGCCGGGCATCGAAGTGCGCCCAATCATTACGATTGATGGCGGCCATGAGGTCAACGAAGTTTGGCTGACCGATGTTCGTGTGCCTGTGGAAAACCGCGTCGGCGAAGAAAACCAAGGTTGGACATATGCGAAATTCCTGCTTGCGCATGAACGTTCCGGCATTGCTGGCGTTGCGCGCTCGAAGCGCGGCATTGAACGTCTTCGCAACATTGCGTCGACAGAGCTGCTCGACGGTGAGCCGCTCATAAAGGACGATTCATTCTCGCGCAAAATTAGCCAATTGGAAATCGACCTCACAGCGCTCGAATTCACGGAGCTTCGGACTTTGGCGCGGGAATCCGCTGGCAAAGGCCCAGGACCAGAGAGCTCGATCTTGAAAGTCAAAGGCACGGAAATTCAGCAACGCCTGACCGAATTGACCCTGGAAGCGGTGGGCAGCTATGGCGCACCAGACTTCCGCGGCTTCCCCAGCGATGGATCGAATGAATTTGCGATCGGGCCGGATTATGCCCACCAGGCTGCACCGACCTATTTCAACTTCCGCAAGACATCGATCTATGGCGGCTCAAACGAAATTCAGCGCAATATCATCACTAAGATGATCCTAGGGCTGTAGGCCTGTGCGGGCTGCTTTATCAATCGCTGCAGCAATCTTTGCATCTGGCGCGGCCATCGCGGCGCCAGATGATGCCCTATCGATCGGACCGGGATCCTATATCTATTGGGCCAGCGCCTATGATGGGGGCAATGATACTTTCCGCGAAGCTTTATTGGCGCAAGGTGAAGACTTTGCGATTTTCCAATCGATTTCTGAATGGACAGAAGGCGGACCGGCGGACAAATTCGCCCTCTTCTCGGGAATTTTTTACGTCCCTTGCGATGCTGATATGCCCACCACGGAAGAGCGTGAGGCGATTGCCGGTCTGTATCCGCTGGCGACTGGCAATACAGCCGCGGTTGAAACCGGGGGTGGCGCGTCTTTTACCGTTGGTGAAGCGACTGAGTTTTTTCTGATGGGGCGATCACGTCCAGCGCACAGAATTAGCTCGACTTATGCCGGCGACGAGCCATCGGAAGAAACAATTATCGTCTTGGATGACACGCCTCTGACGGCGCTCATTCAATGGGACGAAAGCTCGCGGGATTCGGCGCGATTAATCACGTCGCCTAAGTCCGTCGCGTCAACTCCGGTCGATACAGACTTGATCGGAACCTGCGCGAGTTTATTGAACACACTAACAAACGAGAATTGATGGGAGGACCACGCCGTGGACTTTAACTTCACCGAAGAACAGACGATGATCCGCGACAGCCTCGCACGGTTGATCCGCGAGCAATACGATTTTGATACCCGCATGGGTGTCGTCAAAAGCGATAGCGGTTGGCGTCCTGAAATGTGGGCTCAGTTTGCCGAACTCGGTCTGCTCATGGCGCCATTCTCAGAAGAAGATGGTGGTCTCGGCGGCGGGCCGATCGATGCCATGGTCGTTATGGAAGAGTTCGGCAAAGGCCTTGTGGTCGAGCCGTTCGTGCCAAGCGTCGTTTGCGCGGGTGGCTTCTTGAAGCATGCCGGGTCGGCAGCGCAGAAGGAAGAACATTTGCAGGCGATTATGGGCGGCGCCAGCACATTTGCGTTCGCTTATGCAGAGCCTCGCGGCCGTTACAATCTGGCGGATCTCGAAACGACGGCGAAGAAAGACGGCGCAGGATATGTTCTGAATGGTCACAAAGCGGTTGTGATCGGTGCACCTTGGGCCGACAAGCTGATCGTCACAGCGCGTACCGGGGGCGATCGCCGCGACGAGGGCGGGATTTCTGTCTTCATCGTTGACAAAGATGCGGATGGCGTCACCACACGCGATTATCCGACCGTAGATGGGCGTCGTGCCTCAGAAGTTTACTTCGAAAACGTCTCTGTCGGCGCTGATGCGTTGATCGGATCAGAAGGCGATGCCCTGCCGCTTATCGAGCAAGTCATCGATGAGGCCATTGCCGCAACATGTGCAGAAGCTGTTGGCGCGATGGGCGTCGCACATCAGATGACAGTCGAATATTCTCGCCAGCGCAGGCAGTTCGGGACCCCGATTGGCAAGTTCCAAGTACTTCAGCACCGTATGGTGGATATGTTCATGGAGCATGAGCAATCTATCTCGATGACTTATATGGCGACTTTGAAACTGGGCGAAGACGCGGTCGAACGGAAAAAGGCGGTTTCAGCTGCTAAAGTCCGCATTGGCCAGTCGGGTCGTTTTGTTGGCCAAGAGTCGATCCAGATCCATGGCGGCATGGGCATGACGGAAGAGTTGGCTGTCGGCCATTACTTCAAGCGTTTGACCATGATTGATAGCGAGTTTGGCAACGTGGATCATCACATGCGCCGCTACACGGCACTGAGCGCGACAGATCTGGCAGCTGCTGCCGAGTAGCCAATATCCAACTGAATTGACATTTCGCCCTGCGACGCGATGCTGCGCCGCAGGGCGTTTTTGTTGGAGGTCATCATGCGCGCAGCGAAACTTGGATTTGGGATTTTGGCGTTTGGGCTAAGCTCCGCTATGGCGCAAGAGGCGACACAACAAGCGGCGCCATGCTCTGGAGAGGCTTTTCACGCCTTCGATTTCTGGCTTGGCGATTGGGATGTGACGACGCCTGATGGCACATTTGCAGGCTCGAATAAAATAACTCGAGAGGAGAATGGGTGTTTGATCCTCGAGCGCTGGACGTCCGTGAATGGCGGCACAGGGCAGAGTTATAATTTCTATAATCCTGCGACCGAGACGTGGCGGCAAGTCTGGGTCAGTCAGGGCGCGATGATTGACTATGAAGGCGGACTGACCGAGTCCGGGTCAATGAAGCTCGCTGGCACAATCACCTATGTGGCAAGCGGCCAGCAGGCTGATTTTACGGGCGAATGGAACCTCAACGCAGATGGTACAGTGACCCAACACTTCGAGCAGTTTGATGCAGAAACCGAGACATGGGCGACCTGGTTTACCGGCACCTATACGAAGTCCGAGACCGAGTCGCCTCAACCCTAAAGCCACCAAGCGATTTGTGCGGCCAGAACGAGCCCCTGAACCACGCCGAGGACAAAGAAGGCGATGCGCCATTGTTTGCGCGGAAAACGTCGCCACAGCACAGTGATTGCAGCCAGCGCGGCGAGGCTTTCAATCAAGCCGCCCAGCCACCCCATTTGATCCGGGTCCCAATAAGATACCGGCGAGATGAATCGCCAATCACTGATCGGCCAGAAATGTCGATGGGCGTCATCGGCGTGCAAAGGCAAATCTAACCCAATATGGATTAATGCTGCCGTGCTAAGCGCCATGAGCAACGGCCATTTGCGCCACCAGGCGATCGCCAGGAATAAGCCGAACAATACAAGTGAATTAGAGATCGCGCCGAGCGTTTGCCACGGCTCGGTCCAATATCGCACATTCCATGTTTCTTCGCCGCTCCAGCCTTGCAGACGGCTCCAGGCGAAGAAAACAAACATAGAGGCGTCAGGCAAGAAGCTGCCAGCCAAAATCGCCCAATTCTGCTTCGGACGGTCTGGGCGCGCCATCACGGCAGACGCGATGACCATATGAGCAACAGTGTTCATATGCCGAACAGGTCACAGGACTTGCCCCTAGGCAAGTGGTGACAGCCGCGGCGGGCGCTGTAAAAGGCAAACACAGACTTTTGGAGGAAGCCCGCATGTCCGTCATTCGACTCGAAAAACAAGGCGCCATTGCCATTCTTACGCTCACCCGTCCGGACATGATGAATGCACTCGGTCAGGAAGGCGATGGTGCAGCGGTGGTGGCAGCTTGCGCTGAGATTGAAGATGATCCGAGCATACGTTGCGCTATTCTCACGGGCGAAGGACGCGCCTTCTCCGCTGGGGGGGATGTCAAAGCGATGCGCGATCGGACCGGTGCCTTTGCCGGGTCACCCTATATCGTCCGCGAGGGGTACCGGCGGAACATTCATCGCATCGTCAATTCACTTTATAATCTGGAGGTCCCTCTGATCGCGGCGGTCAATGGGGCGGCGATCGGATTGGGCTGCGATGTCGCCTGTATGGCCGATGTGCGGATCGCGTCCGATAAAGCCAAGTTCGGGGTGACCTTTTTGAAACTGGGCTTGATCCCGGGCGATGGCGGTGCCTGGTTGTTGCCGCGCATCATTGGCGCCAGTCGCGCCGCGGAATTGCTCTTTACCGGAGATGTGATTGATGCGGCCACCGCTGCTGATTGGGGGCTGATCTCACGCGCCGTCCCAGGTGAAACGCTGATGGATGAGGCGATGGCACTGGCCACAAGAATGGCGCAACAACCGCCACAAAGCTTACGCGTTGCCAAAACGCTTCTGCGCCATGGAACGACCGCGAATTATGAGACCATTATGGAAATGTCTGCCGCGGCGCAGTCCATGATGCACCATACCGAGGACCACATAGAGGGCGTTAATGCGATCCTCGAGAAGCGAGCGCCGTCATTCGAAGGCAAGTAGGTTTAGAGCGCTTTGGAAATTGCCATGACCGCCAGGAACAAGCCACCAAGATAGGTCACTAGCGCGCCGATCATTTTCAGCACGTGTGGTTTTTCCAGCGTCTCGCAGATCAGAAAGCCAAGCGCGTGCAGGACGCGCGATACCGTCACTGCGATGATGGTCCAGTGTATGAGGCCGCCGAGGTCGCGACCCTGATACGCAAATCCGACCACCAGGAATAGGCCGATCAGTAAAGCCGCATATTCCGCAGCATTGCCGTGCGCGCGTTGGGCCTTGGCCATTCCGGAGCTCGGGTCGAGCGTCGCGTTGTAAGCAATGGTCTTACTCGACCCGCGTTGCATACTTGTCCAAAACGCGAGCAGCAATGTCAGTATGACCAGACTCGCGGCGCAGATTAAAATGGTTGAATGCATATTCTTAGCCTCCCTTATTTTGGGGCGAGTTTATGCCGCGTCACTGAATCTGCAAAGTCGCGTGTGACGATAAAAAAAAGGGGCGGTTATTCACCGCCCCAGTACGAAGGAAACGCTATTTTAGGAGTATCCTAGAATCGCGTCCTCAAGGTCACGCCATAAGTGGCGGGATCCTGAGTGAATTGACCGCGAGCACGGGCGCCTTCGCCCCCACGCAGCGGAATATTGAAGGTGACGTTTTTGGTGATCTCATTGGTCACGTTGCGTCCCCAAAGTTCGAGGGTCCACCGGTCATCAGGCGACGATACACCGACGCGCAGATTCACTTTGGTGTTAGAGTCTTGGATGTCGCCTGGCAGCAGCACGTCGCTCAGCAGCTCTGTTGGCTGCGTACTGGTCCGACGATCTGACTCATAGCGAAGGTTTGCATTTGCGAACCAACCTAAGCCGGCGGCCTCCGTCTCATATGTTGCCCCCGCGACGATCACATTTTCGGGCGCATTGGTCAGACTATTACCACAGAGATTGGCGGCGTTTGGATTGAATCGCGGATCCGTCTGATCGAGGATGTCGCAGTTATTCGGGTAGCGCGCGTCTGAATAGGTCCAGTTGAAATTGGCCGAGATCGTGTCGGTCAATTGCGCTTCAGTTTCCACTTCAATACCTGTGGCTTTCGCTTTGCCGACATTGAACGTCTGGAAGCGGATGCCGGTGAACTCGAGGACTTGGAAGCCTTCAAGATCTTGGTGGAAGATCGCAACATTTGCGCGGGCCCGGCCGTCAAACAGAGTCGATTTTAAGCCAAGCTCCCAGGCATCAACCAGCTCAGAATTAAAGCGTGGGTCTGCACCGCCAGCTGCGGCAGATGCATCGAGGTTAAATCCGCCCGACTTAAAGCCATGCGTGAAACCACCATAGACATTGATGTCTGGCGAGATCTCATAGCCCAGTTTGATCGTATAGACCAATTCCTCATCTTCGAACGTGTCGGAGAATTCTTGTGGCAACAGGCCGTCCAGTCCGCTGCCTGAGAATGCACCGAATAGAGGTCCAAAATTCGCTTCGTTGAACACAGGTGCCGCAAACACGAAGCAGTTCAGCGCGACAGCAGGACCAGCCAATGCGCCAGGGATTGCTGTCGGGTCTGTTGCCAGCGTGTTGAAGGTTCCCAAACAAGCATCGAAGTTTCCGTCGATCTGGGTGAAGCTACCGTCTTTGGTTTCCTCCACATAGCGAAGGCCTACGGTGAGATCGACGCGGTCAGTTACAGAGAAAATATTGTGTGTAAACACAGAGAAGGACTCGCCCTCTTGCAGGAATGCATTGTCGGCGAAATCGCCCGTCGCATCAGCACCGCCCGCGAAGGCATTCAGCAGGTT
>JABSQA010000030.1:0-1541 GCA_013213825.1 Henriciella sp. | reverse complement strand
TGGTTGAGCAAAGTCAATCAACCGCGCGAGTCGATGGTTTCATCGGAATAGTAGAGTCCGACCAACCAGTCTAACCGGTCATTGAACGCCGAGTTTTGCAGACGCAATTCATGCGTCGTGGTTTCAATTTTCGTGACGTTTCCGCCTGGCGTGAATGGCGATCCAGGTAGGATTCGTGCTTCGGGAGCCCGCCCGACTGTGAAGATGTTCAGTCCGGTATAATCCGTGCTGCGGAAGGTCTCGTCTTCAAAGTCACGATAAGCGCCGATATAGGTCAAAGCGCCCAATGGGGTGTCGACATTATACTCGAGCGAAAATCCAGTTTGTTCGAATGGATTGCCAAACTCGCTATCGTTGGACCGAAGATTGTCGAGTGCTGATTGACCGACATTTGGCGCGCCGCCATCGGCTGGAAGTCCCGCTGGTGCGAAGGCTGCGACGGCCGGTGTGTCGGTGAACCATACGGCGTGGCAGCACTGCTCATTGGCGTTAGAGTGATCGAAAATGGCGCGCAGCGTGCCGTTCTCTTTCAGATCGAGCAAAGCCTGCGCCCGCAACACCGTCCGGTCACGGTCATGGCTTTCAGAGCCGTTCAGGCCTTCAACAAAGCCATCACGGCGACGGATGGCGCCGGAAACTCGTACACCCAAAGTGTCCTCAATGATCGGAATGTTCACACCGGCTTGGAGATTCACCGCCTCATAATTGCCAAGCGTGCCGTTCACGAACCCTTCGAAGCTCTCGAGGTCTGGGCGTTTTGTCTTGATGTTTAAAGCGCCAGCAGATGTGTTACGGCCGAATAGAGTGCCTTGAGGCCCGCGAAGAACTTCGATTTGCTCCAAGTCCAAGAGATCGCCGAGCGCGACACCCGGGCGAGACAGATAAACGCCGTCTAGAAATACACCGACGGAGCTTTCTAGGCCGATATTGTTCCCCGTGGTCCCCACGCCACGAATGCGCAGTGTGGTGCCGCCGGTTGTGGTGTCCGAGCTGTTCATGTTGAAGCTGGGGGCAACGCTGTCGAGCGAGGTCACATCAGCTACGCCAGCGCGTTCCAGGATTTCCGGGTTGAGCGCGGTCACCGCGATCGGAACATCTTGTATAGATTCCGTACGCTGGGTCGCTGTCACTGTAACGGTACTTAGACGACGGCTATCATCTTCGTCGCTTTCTTGCGCCGACATAACAGGCGCAGAAATTGACAGTGCGAGCGCTGATACGCTCGCAAAGCACGCAATTCGTGTGTGGTTTAACTTCATTTCGTTTCACTCCCTAATGCCGCATTATTGGTATGGTGATTTCCAATCAGAAATCGCGCGGTCCCCATTGGAATTGTTTGGCCAGGCAAAATGGTCAAATCACGAAATCTGGAGCAACTGCTTTTGTTATGAGGAAAAGTTGATCAGGTGCGACCAAGACGCGCGTGGAATTGAACCCTCAGCTTTTATACCCACGTGCGGGACAGGAGCTCGTTATGTTCGAAACACCGATTAAATCTGGCGTGATGTTGAAATGTGGAAGATGCGGCAAGGGCGCCTTGT
>JABSQA010000003.1 GCA_013213825.1 Henriciella sp. | reverse complement strand
CGAGTCTTATTCTCTTCCGACCAATCTGAAAACGCTTTGAGGTTCTTCTTGTAAATCATCGAGAGCAAATGCTCATCTGTCGGAATGGGTCTGGCCATGTGCGTCCTCCCTCGCAGTTGCAGGATAGACTAGCACAGTCTGAACGGCCGCGATTGTGAATTTTATTCGGCGGCGATTTGGCCCGCTTCATCGTCGAATTCTCGGGCAATGCGTTCCACGAGACGGGTCGCGACGTCTTCCTTGGTCATTCTCGGCCAACGGTCCTCGACACCATCACGCGTGACGAGAGAGACTTCGTTCATTGTCCCGCCCATAACATCGCCGCTGACATCATTGGCGACAATCCAGTCACAGCGTTTGCGTTTCAGCTTGGCAATCGCCAGGGCCTCAACTTCGTGCGTCTCGGCTGCGAACCCGATGATTAAGGTTGGGCGATTTTTCTTCTTGCGCGATAGCGTTGCGAGAATGTCCGGGTTTTCGGACAATTCCAGCGTTGGGTGTGGATCGCCATCGCCTTCTTTGAGCTTCATTTTCTTTGCCGCCGCCCGGCTTGGACGCCAATCGGCGACCGCAGCAACGGATACAAACAAGTCGGATGGGAGAGCGGCCTGGCACGCCTCTAACATTTCGCGGGCGGTTTCCACGGGAACCAGATCGACGCCTGCAGGCGTCTCAAGAGAGACAGGGCCGGAAACCAGGGTCACACGTGCACCCGCGCGCGCCAAAGCGCCGGCAATTGCATAGCCTTGTTTACCGCTTGAATGGTTCGACAAAAACCGCACAGGGTCGAGCGGTTCGCGCGTTGGCCCGGCGGTAATGAGCGCATGCCGGCCCGCCAGGGGTTTCGGCTCAAGCCCATAGAGCACGGGCCCATCGCTCAGCAACGCTTGGATGCGATCTGCAATCGCGATCGGTTCGGGCAATCGTCCTGGACCAAACTCGCCGCACGCCATGGCGCCTTCATCGGGGTCCATCACGGTCACCCCATCACCGCGTAACGTTTCAACATTGCGCTGCGTCGCGGCGTGTTCCCACATGCGGACATTCATGGCTGGTACCATGAGAACCGGTTTGTCGGTTGCCAAAAGCGCCGTCGAGGCGAGATCATTGGCCAAGCCATTGGCGGCTTTCGCCATCAAGTCCGCCGTCGCCGGACATACAACGACTAAGTCCGCCGAGCGGGATAATTGGATATGGCCCATCTCCGATTCATCATCGAGATCGAACAATTCGGTGAAGACTTTCTCGCCGGACAAGGCAGACACCGAGAGAGGCGTAACGAATTCTTGTCCACCCTTGGTGACGATGCATCGGCTGGCAATGCCACGTCGCGATAGCTCCCGAATGAGCTCGAGAGACTTGTACGCCGCGATGCCGCCGCCAATGATCAGAAGGATACGCTTATCTGACATGCCACTTACTTATGCCACTTCTGGGCCATGTGACACAAAACAAATGAAAAAACGAGCACACAGATGCGTGAGATTGACAGTTTTGGTTAACACTTCAGCTTAGACGCAGGATTTGAAAGCTCTGAACCCCTGGAAAAGTCTATGTTTTGACGATCTCCATGACTTCTCCAAGAAATCTCCAGACGATCTTCAAGCACGCAGATCAGGGTGACGCTATCTCCAAGTCATCGGCAGCGAAGAAAGCTACCGGACAACAATCAGACTTATGGAGATCAAGCCAATGTACACATCTACCACGCCCAGCGTCACGCCACGGGTTTTCCAAATTCCATTCACCGCTCTGTCGGCAGACCCCCAACCAAATGCCATAGATGCCGCTATGGCGATCGCGCCCAATGCCAGTGGTTCAGCCAAACCGCCAATTATTGAAGCCCGGCGCCGACGATTCACCAGACGAGCTAATCGCTAAAATATCGCAAGCTTCGATGCATTGCGCCGAGAGTCACTTCTCGGCGCATTTAACCTGCCCACCGGGTTTGATCTAGACTGCGGGTCCGTAAGCATTCATGGCAAAGAACGCGCCTAGACCGGCTATGATGATCAGGAAATGGAAAAATTGTCGGCGGAAAATTCGATCGCTGTTGTCGTTGCCCAAGCCGGACCGCCCGATAAATCCGAATAAGACGGGAAAAATCGACAGGATCAGGTTGATCAGTCCGATGAAGGTCACTGTAAACACCAGCCACCTGAAAAAATCGACCAAGCTTTTGTTGAGCGTTGAAAGCTCGGGTTCGCCCGCCGCTGTCCGTCTCTTGTCATCTGCCCACTTTCCGCTGGCCGCGCGCACAAAAGCCGCTGACGCTAGCCCGCTTAGGATCCACAAATCGATCAACCAAACGGGAAAAGTCCAACCGAAAAGCGCGCCCACGGAGCCGATCACCCACGCACCAAGCATGCGATAATATGTCAGCAAATCACTCAGAATTGGGCCGACACCGAATGACAAAATCGATTGTGATAGAGAAAACAAACTGAAAGAGCTGGCCGCCGCGCTGGCTAATCCAAAAATAGTAAATTGAAACCCGGTTTCAGTTTTTGGCTTTGGCACGGTTCACACCCTGACGCAGACTCGACAATTCATGGTTTTGTCTAGCCGATACGACACCGAGTATAAAGGAATAGCAGGCTGTTTTTCTACGCCGGAAGTCCCGCAAGCTTTTGCGAGACTTCCCCCCATCTTGTGGGGTGGATCTGTTCCGGCACTCTCAAGTGTGCGTTCAGGGAGAGAGAGTGTGTGTGCCGGAGCAGACGTTCTGTTTGGTGTCTTATTCAGGCGCGATGAAGCTAATCATCAGTCCTTTGTCGAATGACGCTTTGAATGTCATTTCAACTCCGCCGGCTTCGAGCCTCACGCCATCATCCTTGACGCTTGCAAAGGCGGCGACAGAGAGGACAGCAGCGACGATCAACCCAGTCTGGATCCCGCTTCTGATGGCCTTACGTGTCATGGGAATATCCCCCTTCTAGTCCTTACTTACCTGATCCCTGGTTACAGTTGTAACCCATTCCTTAATTTTGTTCTAGATCCCGAAAGGCTTTTTTTAGTCGCCATTCTTCGCTGGTCACGCTGCGCTCAATATTGCGAAGGCGTTCTTCCAAATCCATGAACGTATATTTTAGCCCTGAGGCTGTGACGCGTGGACGGTCCGAAACATTGCGCCAAAACTGCTCCTCTTCTGGGGCCAAATTACGGCGCCCCATCGGTTCTTTAGGCGTGATCATCGCGACAATGATGTATGCGAAGATCGAAATCGGACCGGCCATGAAGAAGATGCTGAGCACGAAGAGCAGTCGAACCAGAGTGGGTTCCCAGCCGAAGCGTTCCGCGACGCCGCCACAAACACCAAGCCAAACACGATCTGTGCGCGACCGATAAAAGCGTTTTGGGTTAGGGGAACGGAACATCTCTTCTTCTTCTCTGCTTGTGTGAATTTCGTCTCTTAATGGACGATAGTGTCGTCGTCTCTGGGTCATCGATTAATCCTCAAATCGACGGGGTGAAAGTGGACGCCGGGGTCGTGTCTCTTCTTCGTCTTGTGCGTCGAGGAGCTCTTCTACCGTTTCGATCCGGCGCTCGATGGCTCTGGCAGAGCGCCAGAGATCTTCGAGCATGCGTTCATCGTCCGGCATCAGCGTCTTCTGTTTGCGCCACAGCGTGATGTAGTGGAACACCATGCCGGGAAAGACGATGAAAATTGCAACAATCGCAATTACGGCAATGATGAATTCTTCTTCCATCAGTTTGCGGCCTCACTTTTTGCCTTGCGGCGGTCTTCAAGATGCAGGGCGATCAGGCCCGGCGCGGTGATTGCGGTCATAAAACCAGCTAAGATTGCAAACGGTACTAACATGATTACGCGCCTTTCTTCTCAGTGGTTTTCGCAGGTTTAGCTGCAGTTTTCGCACGCTTCTTTTTCAGAGCGTCCAATTCCGCTTCGATCGCGTCATTCTGCTCCAAAGCCGCAAACTCCTGCTCGAGGGTTGGCTCACCGCCGCGAATGGTCTCAGCATAGGCTTCCAGCTCATCCACTTTACGCTCAACATTGGCGTAGCGGGCCAATGCATCATCGACGCGCGTGTCATAAGTCTGGGTGCGAACGCGAATACGTTGCTCAGCAGCCTCACGGCGCATCATCAAAGCCCGGTGCTTGGCTTTGGCTTCATCAAGCTTGGCCTGCAGACGGCTAAGATCGTCCTGGCGCTTGTGAAAGGCTTCATCAGCCAATTCCATCGCTTCTTCGCGGCGGACGATTTCCTCTTCCGCTTTTTGCTTGGCGACCAATGCTCCACGAGCGAGATCTTCGCGGCCTTTATCAATTGCGAGACCAGCTTTGTTTTCCCAGTCATCGCGAATGTTGGTGTAGTGCGTGATCTCACGCTGCATTTCTTTTTTGTCGGCCATGGCGCGTGCCGCAGCTGTGCGAACTTCGACCAGAGTGTCTTCCATTTCCTGAATCATCAGGCGGGCGATCTTTTCTGGGTTTTCGGCATTGTCCAGCATCGCATTGATGTTGGAGTTAATGATATCGCCGAGACGAGAGAACATTCCCATGAGAGTTTTTCCTTTTATCTTTTGGGGTTCGTTGGGAGTGGGAGGAAACGCGGTTTCTTTTGGCTGTTTTCAGCTCTTAGAAGAAGAAGCCGCCGAGGAAGACACCAGCGACGAAGAACATCCAAGTCTCTGGTGAGCGGGTTGAGAGGTAGCGGCCGAAACGGCCACTCTCACGGCGGGCCTGATCGTAGCGGGTATCGTCATAGCCTTTGTCGTAAGAGCGCTCGGTCATTGTTTTTGTCTTTCTTGTTTGCCGGCGACCCCTCTGGCCGCCATGCCACGTTCATTTCAAGGACCGTGCCAGTTTTGAATTAAATTCATAATGCATTGATTATATTGTATATTTTTTCTTTTTCGTCCTTTTCACTTAATGCTATTTCGTCTATTACGTCATTATTTTTAGTTGTTTTGACCAACATATTTTGATATTTACACTAAATGATTGGCGAACAAACTCCGCAACTGATTGGCGAAGACCCAAGCTGGCTGGCCGCACAAGAACATGTCTCTCGACTGGCGCCCTTGGATCGGCCCTGTCTGATCATCGGTGAGCGCGGAACCGGCAAAGAGCTGATCGGCGAGCGAATGCACTTTCTTTCCAAGCGTTGGGATGGGCCATTTGTGAAAGTGAATTGTGCGGCCCTGTCCGAGCAATTGCTGGACAGCGAACTATTCGGCCATGAGCGCGGTGCATTTACCGGCGCAACCGAGCGCCGCCTCGGCCGGTTTGAACTCGCAGATGGTGGCACTCTCTTCTTAGACGAGATCGCGACCGCCTCGATGCAAGTGCAGGAAAAGCTCCTACGCGTGGTTGAGTATGGCGAATTTCAACGCCTTGGGGGTGAAAAGGTCCTCACAACAAATGTCCGCGTCGTGGCGGCAACCAATGTCGACTTACCAAGCAAAGCCGCAACAGGCGACTTCCGGGCGGACTTGCTCGATCGCTTAGCGTTCGATGTCGTCACGCTGCCGCCGCTGCGTGCCCGCCCCGCTGACATTTCATTGCTGGCCGATTTCTTCGCCCGCCGTATGGCCCGCGAAATGGCGGAAGACTTTCCGGGTTTTGCACCATCGGCCATCGCAGCGATGGAAGCGCACAACTGGCCAGGTAATGTTCGGGAGCTACGGAATTTCGCTCAACGCATCACGTATCGCGCCTTGGCTGAACATCAGACAGATCCGGTCCAGTTTGATGGCGGCGCCCTCGATCCTTTTGACTCACCTTGGCGCCCGGCGGCCAGTCTCGCAGCTGCAACCGCCCAAACAACGCCGTCCAGTGATACCGCAGCGGCGCTGCCGCCTCCCGTGCTCGATATTTCTTTTGAAGACCAAACACGGCTGTTCGAAACCAGTCTCATCGACACCGCTCTATCCGCCTTTGATGGCCACCAAGGCAAAGCGGCGAGGGCGTTAGACTTGTCATATCATCAATTCAGGGGCCTGCTGAAAAAGCACGGCTATGGCAAAGGCGCTGGCAAGCCGCAGCCGGAGACGAACAAAGCGCCCATTCGGAGTATGTAAGCCGGACATTTTGGAAGGGTCCGGTCTATAAATCCGAGATGCAAGCAAGACACACCCGATTGCTGTCCGCCCGGGCGTCCCCAATGCAGCCACACCGCTTCCCGCCACGACACCCTTGGAAATTTGCCCTGCGCACGTTACCTTTAACGTGAACGTCAGGAGATCCGCATGTTCCTAAATTTCTTCAACGAGCTTCGTGCTGCCAAAGTACCTGTGACTTTGAAAGAATATCTGGCGCTAATGGAAGCGATGGACAAAGGCGTGATCGACCGTGACGTCGAGGATTTTTACTATCTCGCACGCGCCGCTTTGGTCAAAGACGAACGTAATATCGATAAGTTCGACAAAGTTTTCGGGCATGTCTTCAACGGCCTCGATACGTTGGGTGACGCAATTGAAGCGCAAGACTTGCCAGAAGAATGGCTGCGCAAAATGACCGAGAAGTTTCTCTCGCCAGAGGAAATGGCTGAGATTGAAGCCATGGGCGGATTCGAAAAGCTGATGGAAACGTTGAAGAAACGGCTCGAGGAACAGAAGAAACGCCATGAAGGCGGCAATAAGTGGATTGGCACGGGCGGGACGTCACCGTTTGGCGCCAATGGCTATAATCCCGAAGGCATTCGTATCGGGCAAGATAAGTCGCGGCATCGGCGCGCGACCAAAGTCTGGGACAAGCGCGAGTTCAAAAACTATGATGACAGTGTCGAGCTCGGCACACGTAATATCAAAGTCGCGCTCAAACGTTTGCGCAAATGGGCGCGCACCGGGGCGCCAGATGAGCTTGACCTAGACGCCACGATTAAAAACACCGCTCGCCAAGGTTATCTCGATATCGAGATGCGTCCCGAGCGGCGAAACACGGTCTCTGTTCTTCTATTAATGGATGTCGGCGGTTCGATGGATCCGCACGTCAAAGTCATGGAAGAGCTGTTCTCCGCCGCCCGGGCAGAGATTAAGAATCTTGAATATTATTACTTCCACAATTGCCCTTATGAAGGGCTCTGGAAGGATAATCGCCGGCGACGCAATGATGTCATCCCGACCTGGGATGTGCTGCACAAATATCCGAGCGAGTACAAAGTCATCGTCGTAGGTGACGCAACGATGAGCCCGTATGAAATCACCTATGCCGGCGGTTCGGTGGAACACTGGAACGAAGAGCCTGGCGGGCTTTGGATCCAGCGCTTTGTTGAACAATTCCCAAATTTTGCCTGGCTCAATCCAGTTAAATCTGGCGCCTGGGAATATACCGGCTCGATCCAATTGATCCGTGAACTCATCGGACCAGACCGGATGTTCGAGATGACTTTAGAAGGTCTGGACGGCGCCATGCGCGAGCTTGGCCGCTAAGCCGAGTCAAATCTGATCAATTTTACAAGACGGTAAGCCCACCGACAAACAAAGGGGAATCTATCGGTGGGCGAATGGTTCCGACGCGGTGTGGGCAGCGCCGAAGGTCCGTATGACGTAAACGTCAAGTGATCTGAATATGCAGTTCTGTCGTCATCGGAAATAATCAAAATTTGGTAGAAATCCGATCTTTTTCACCTCGAACGCTTGAACAAACCGCGCGAGTGGCATTCAATGAGGTCTTGGGAGCGAACGCGTAGAGTTCAAAAAAATGGATCAGAAACAATCCTCTGAGATCGGTTCAGAGCCACGGGCGCAAGCTGCGTTCGAACTCTTGCGGTCTTTGGCAAGGGCTGGCGAAGACCCAGATCAATTTGCTCAAGCTTGCCTGGATTGGTCGCGCCTCTCAGACGACGCAACACGTATGCCGGACTTCCTGTCGGTGCTCGCTTTGCTGTCGGATAAAGCCCAGACCTCAGGTCCTGCCAGCGCGGGCGCGCCGGATCCAGAGATCGATGCAGACGAGGTTTTCTCAATCACACTGACGGGCGAAATCGCGCATATCTCAAAATCGCTGTCGGACCGCTTTGGATTGAATGAGGGGGATCGCATAGACATTGGTTCGCTCGGAACACATCCCGCAAACACCGAAAACAGCGCCAAAGTTATTGAGCTCACAGACCGGTTTGGCATCAAGCGCCAAGTCAAGATCTGCCCAGTCATACAAGGCGACAGCGTATCCGGCTTCATCGCCTATCTCGTATTGACCAAACTGAGCCCTTCCGTTCGAGGACACCTGCAGACGCAGCATGGTCTAACACAAAGCGAGATCGAGATTCTACAATTGGTTATGCAGCGTCATTCGCTTGACCAAATTGCCGAAATTCGACGTGGGAAATTGAACACCGTCCGCACCCATGTCGCACATCTCAACTCGAAAATGCAATGTCGCAGCTTGGTCGAAACGGTCTCGACCGCGATTGAGATTGCTAATGCAGTAGAATTGCGATCGCCCTCGGCAGAACGATTGAGAGACTCGGATGAAAGCGCGGCACGGCGCATTTCATTAAAACAACCGGGAACACGGATGGAGTATCGCCGGTATGGATCCGCCAGTGGCCATCCTGTGATTGTCCTCCACTCGATTGAGTATGGCTATATGCCATCTCAAAGAATGATCGAAGCGGCGCGCGCCCGTCACCTCAATCTGATCTTTCCCATTCGTCCTGGCTTTGGCGACACGAATGCCACGGAAACACTTCCCGAAGCCGCCGATTTGATTGCTGAATTCATTAGAGTGTTAAAGCTTGAAGACGTAACCCTAATCGGCTTGTCGACCGCAGCCCCGCTGGCATTACTTGTACAGGATCGCAATGCCCGGATTGGCCAAACTTTACTGGTGAATTACGGCTTGAACGTCCAAGACAAGTTGAAGGGCATACAGCCGGCTTGGATTAGGGGCCTCCTGCGAATGAGCCTCAGTTCATCGACCAGTTTTAATTTCGGCATTCGAACTTTGCGCTCCATGCTACGTACCTTTGGCGGTAAACGGTTTTATCGCATGTTGTACCGCGCTCAGAGCAGTGACGCAGGCTATGTCGAAGCCAATCTGGATCAGTTCGCAGCGATGGCGGGCTATATTGCCACTGCGGATCGAAACAATTCGCGGTTGGACCTGCAATCGGCATTCTTGCCCAATCCAGATTTAGAGGCATTGCTGGCGCGCGCTGGCACGGTGCGCGTCCTGAACAGTGTGGAACAGCACGGTGTCGGCCCCGAGGAGAGCCAAGCGGATGCGGAAAGGCTCGGCGTAGAATTCAGCCATATCGCGCACCCGGGTCGCAATTGGATGTTCCAGCATCCCGAGACCTTGTTCACTCAAATGCTATCTTAGTGGAGCGAAGCGCACAGGCTTTGCCCAATTCCCGCACGGGCACCCCTTCTCAGCGCGGCCAGTCGGGTTACACTGAGGATTATGGACCTATCACCTAATCCCGCCCTTGAGCCGTTCCGCAAAGACGTCCGCGAATTCTTTGAATCGGAATACCCGCAAGACATTCGCGCCAAAGTCGCCACCGGCGCCAGTCTGACCACCGCTGAAGTGCGAAAATCCGAAATGGCGCTGGGCGCCAAAGGCTGGCTCGCATCGGCCTGGCCGCAAGAGTATGGCGGCCCGGGCTGGGGCTTAGAAGAACAGTATATCTTCGACGAAGAGCTTGAACGGGCCGGTATTCCGACCGTGACGCCAATGGGTGTCATCTATGTTGGGCCGATCTTCTATACGTTTGGCTCAGACGCTCAAAAAGAAAAATGGTTGCCCGGAACGCGCGATGGCTCACTGGGCTGGGCGCAAGGTTATAGCGAACCGGATAGCGGCTCAGATCTCGCCTCATTGCAATTCTCAGCCAAGCGGGATGGCGACGAGTACGTGCTCAATGGTACCAAAATTTGGACCAGCGCAGCGCAACACGCAGATTGGATCTTCATCCTTGCGCGCACATCGAAGGAAGAAAAGAAACAAATGGGCATCAGCTTCATTTGTTCCGAGATGGATCGCCCAGGCGTGACGCTGAAACCAATCATCACCATTGATGGCAAACATGTCCTCAACATGGTCATCTTCGACGACGTCCGCGTGCCCGCTGATTATCTCATCGGCGAAGAAGGCAAAGGCTGGACTTATAGCCAATATCTGCTCGGCTTCGAGCGCACCTCATATGCGCGGATAGGTGGCAAACGCAAACAATTGAGCCATATTCGCGCCTTGGCGACGGCAGAGCCGACAGGCGGCAATCGTAAGCTCATCGATGATGACGCTTTTGCGCGCAAACTTACGGATGCGGAACTCGCCGTCGATGGTCTAGAGATGACGGTCTTGCGCGTGCTATCGGCGGTAAAAGATGGCGGCAGTCCCGGAAAGGAAGCATCGATCATTAAGATTCTCGCGACCGAAACCGCGCAGCAAATCACCACGCTTTACCTCGACGTTGCAGCATCGCATGGACAACGCAAATTTGATGACAGTGTCAGTCCTGACTGGACGGGTCATACAGCATATGCCGCGCCGGGCGTATCAACCTATTTTGGGGCCCGCGCGCAGAGCATCTATGGCGGCACAAATGAGATTCAGAAAAATATCATCGCCAAACGCGTGCTTGGCCTTTAGGGCGACCCGCGAGAGATGAAATTACCCATCAACCCAGATCAGGTGAAAGGTTTCCTGGCGCCGGAAGAAGGCGAAGCTTTGTTCAATGCTGCGGCTGCGCGCGCGCCGCACGGACCGTGCCTGGAGATAGGTGGCTATTGCGGAAAGTCGGCGCTCTATATTGGAACCGCCTGCGCGGCCACGAACGAGTTACATTTCTCGATCGACCATCACAGAGGGTCAGAAGAAAACCAGCCCGGCTGGGAATATTTTGACGAGACGCTCTGGGACGAAGCAGCAGGCGCGATCGACACGCTGCCGATCTTTCGCAGCAATATGCGCAAAGCTGGCCTCGAAGGCACCGTCATTCCGATTGTCGGCCGCTCGATCGATATCGCGCAACGTTGGGGCACGCCGCTCAGCTTTCTCTTCATTGATGGCGGGCACACAATGGAGCATGCGTTGAACGATTATCGCGGATGGATGCCGCACATCATGCCGAACGGCTTGGTCGCCATTCATGATGTCTTCCCTGACCCCAATGATGGTGGGCGGCCACCTTACGAGATTTATCAACGCGCCCTCGCCTCAGATCTCTATGTCGAGGAAGCGGCGATTAAAAGTCTGCGGATTTTGCGCCGTCTTTAGATCAATGAGTGCGTCAGCACACGGCTCGCCGCGCTGGATCCGTCCAGTGCATCCGCCGCCAAGATGACAGCCGCTTGCGTCCAGCTCGGCTTTTCGCGCGGCCAGAAAATCTCTTCCTCGGTCTGCCAGCCCATCCAAAACGCCCCGTCTTCATCGTGATAGGTCTGAACTTGTGTGAACAAGTCTGCCGCGCGGTCTCGCTCATCTATGGCCAGCAAGGCGAGCACCAATTCGGCGGTTTCTGCAACGGTGATCCAGGGCTCATCTGAGACGCAGCGGCAGGCTGGGTCATTCGTGACAAATGTCTCCCACCGCTCGAAAATTTGCGCCCGCGCCGTCGGCAAGTCCAAAGCGCCCGCCAGGACAGGGTAATACCAGTCCATCGCGAACCGCGCGCCGGTTTTGCGCCGGTCGAAGCGCTCTGGTGTTTCTTGCAGCGCGTGGCGCAGCAGGTTGCTGGCGCGCTGCCAATGCGTCTGTGGGTCTTGTAATAGCTCCGCCAGATAGAGGCCGCATTCGAGACTTTTCAGGATCGATGCATTGCCGGCCAGAAGAGCATCTTCTTCATCTGTGCCCAACGCTTCGCCCGACCAACAAATGGTCCCGTCCGCGCGCTGCAGGGAGAGCACGAAGTCCAAGGCACGCTGGACCATCGGCCACCAGGCTCGCGTCCGCGCCAGGTCACCCGTGGCTTTGAAATAGTGTGCGATGCCGACAGCGGGATAAGCGCAGAAATTTGAGTCCAGGAATGCCGGAGCTTTCTCACGGCTAATATAGTCCCGGTCGACCATAGGCAGCGCGTTGCCATACTCGCCAAACCACGCCCCGTCTGAACGTTGCTGTTCGGCGAGATAATCGAACGCCTTCGTCGCTGCGCTGAGCTCGCCTGCTGCACAAAGTGCCATCGCGCTTTCAGTATGGTTCCAAGGGTCCCAAGGGCCGTCCTCGAACCAGGGAATCGCGCCCGCTTCTGTCTGGACATCTAAGATACGCTGCACGGCTGGGCGAAGATCGCACGCAACCGACGCGGTCGTCGTCTGGAAGCTACCATCCATTAGTGAGCCTCCACGCCATTAAAATAGAGCACCATGCTTTTGCCCATCACCGGCGAAACGACAGTGTCCAATGCCCGCGACAGGAATGGTTTTTTCATCAAGTCCCAGACCAGGAAATTGTGATAGGCTTTGACCATCGGGTGGTCGTCCTCACGATCCCAGAATGCACATTTTAGCCACCAATACGGGACGTGAATGCCATGCGCATGGTGGCGGTTGAACAGTTTGAATCCGTGGCTTTCCACAGACACTTTCAAATCGACTTCGTCAAAAATGCGAATGTGCCCACCTGGCTCAAACGCATATCCATTTGGCGGTGGCGCGAGTTGCCAGCAAATGCGTTCAGGCCAAGCGTGCGGGACGGAGATGCAGAGTTTGCCAGTCGGCTTCAGCACCCGACGGATTTCCTTTATCGCGGCGTGATAATCCGGCAAATGTTCCATCACTTCGGAGCAGATCACTGCATCGAAATAGCCGTCTTCAAATCGCAACGCCGTCGCATCGCCGGTCTCGAAGGTGACCTGGCTCGTTTCATCCAGCTGAGGCGTCGCCAGAGTCGCAAGACCTTCGGCGGCTTTGTCGAGCGAGGCTTGATTGAGATCCACGCCGTAAATCTCAAGCCCGCCCAACAGGTATAGGCCATGCACATGCCGGCCTTCGCCGCAGCCCAAGTCTAAAACGCGATTGCCCGCCGACAAGCCAAGATGTTTAAACCGCGCCGTTAGCATTTCGCCGCAATCGTCTGCTCGAAGAAGGCGAGATATTTCGGCGCAATCCGCTCCCAATTGAAATGCTCTTGCGCGCGCTCAAGGCATTCCGCACCAATGTCATTCTGCAAGTCAGGGTTGGCGAGTAAAACGTTTATCTCCTGGGCTAAAGCGTCGGGGTCGCCTTTCGGGACCACGCGTCCCGCATCGCCAGCGACCTCTGGCAAGGCGCCCCCATCGGTGACGATAATCGGCGTCCCGCAACTCATCGCTTCCGCCGCAGGCAAGCCAAAGCCTTCATACATAGACGGCGTCACAGCAATGGTGGCCGATTGAAACTCTTCGGCCAGCGCCTCGCGGCTTAAATTATGTTTGAACGTCACCCGATCGCCGAGATTGAGCGCCTCAATGGTCTTCTTGGCCCGTCCATTGCGCAATTTGCCAATCACGATGAGTTCGGCGTCTGGAAAGCTTTGCAGCACTTGGTGATAGGCTTGGACGAGGATGTGAAGGCCTTTTAGCGGCGTGTCTGCGCTCGCTGTCGTGATGATCCGCTGCGCCGCGCGAGCAACCGCGGAATTCGGCTGGAATGTCGTCTGATCTACGCCGAGCGGAATCGGAAAAATGCGCTCTGGCGCGACCCCAAATTCAGAAACGATATCATCTTTCGCGGCCTGCGATGGACAGGTTATCATGGGCAGTTTTCGCGCGGTGCGAATTTGCATCTTGTGAAACGCATACCAGCGGCGCACCAGCCAACGATGCTTCCAGGTTGGCGCCGACTCCAGCGCCAGCTTTATATCACGTGTGATGGGGTGATGGATCGTGGTCGCTAAAGGCAGGTCGAGCTTTGAATCGATTTTATATATGCCAGACGCCAGAGTCTGATTGTCGAGCACCACATCATACTTATGCCCAGCGCGCTTCATATAGGCGAATGCCCGCTGCCCGAACGTATATGGCTCCACGAATTTGCCAGAGAGATGACCAAAATACTCATATGTATCGGTGGGGCTCAACAAATGGCGCGGACGTAGCGCATAATGCCCATTATGCGGCTGCGCATATAGATCCAAGGAAGGGAGTTTCACTAAGCGCACTTGCTTAGAAAGCTGCGGATAAGGCGGCCCTGATATCACATCCACTTGCGCGCCAGCATTGACCAAGGCTTGCGATAAGTAATCGACATAGACGCCCTGACCACCGACCTTCGGATCTGAACGATAAGACAATATCGCGATCTTCCGCGCCATACCGGAGCCTGTTCGCTCGGTATGGCGATGAACTGGACTGATTTGAGAGTCGAGCATTCGCGCGTCTGAAGCCCCTCGGTTGCCGCACGTCTGCTAGACAGGTCGCGAGAAAATTGAAGTCAATCCTTGCCTCATTTCCGTAGTGTAAATCAATCGCTCTGCCTGCTTTTTCGACACCTGAAATGCCTATTTCCGATTGCCCAAGGGTCAACTCATCCGGTGGACCTTCCACTGGTGTTTTGACCCCTGCGACATAGTTTTCCCACCCGAGGACGCTTTTTCGCTTGCCCGCAATGGCGACTCCCCGTTATAGGCCACCCGTTTGTCTACGCCGCGTGACAAGAAGGAACACCAGATGCCCAAACGCACCGATATTCAGTCCATTCTTGTTATCGGTGCCGGACCCATCATTATTGGGCAGGCCTGTGAATTCGATTATTCCGGCGTTCAGGCGATCAAAGCGCTTAAAGGCGAAGGATATCGGGTCATCCTGGTTAATTCCAATCCAGCGACCATCATGACCGATCCGGGGCTCGCAGACGCTACCTATATTGAGCCGATCACGCCGGACTTTGTCGAGAAGATTATCGAGATCGAAAAGCCCGACGCATTGCTTCCAACCATGGGCGGTCAGACCGCTTTGAATTGTGCCCTCGCCCTTGAACAGGCGGGGGTTCTTTCTAAGCACGGCGTGGAAATGATTGGGGCCCGCGCCGATGCGATTGAAAAAGCGGAAGACCGCAAATTGTTCCGCGAAGCGATGGATCGGATTGGGTTGGAAAACCCAAAAGCGGAAATCGTCTCTTCGCCGAAGAATGAAGACGGCTCTTATGACCGAATAACCGGCCTCAAAAATGCGATGGATGTGCTCGATCATGTCGGTCTCCCTGCCATTATCCGCCCGGCTTTTACCTTGGGCGGAACAGGTGGCGGCGTTGCTTATAATCGCGCTGAGTATGAAGAGATCTGCCGATCCGGCATTGCCGCCTCACCCGTGGCGCAAATTTTGGTCGATGAAAGCCTTCTGGGCTGGAAAGAGTTCGAGATGGAGGTTGTCCGCGACAAAGCCGACAATGCCATCATCATTTGTGCAATCGAGAATATTGACCCGATGCGCGTGCATACCGGTGACTCGATTACCGTCGCCCCGGCGCTAACACTCACCGACAGAGAGTATCAAGTCATGCGCAATGCCTCATTGGCGGTGTTGCGCGAGATCGGTGTCGAGACTGGCGGCTCGAATGTACAATTTGCCGTCAATCCGGCTGACGGTCGTCTGGTCGTGATCGAGATGAACCCCCGCGTATCGCGCTCATCCGCCCTGGCCTCCAAAGCGACGGGGTTCCCGATTGCCAAAATCGCCGCCAAGCTCGCCGTTGGGTACACGCTGGACGAACTCGACAATGACATTACGGGCGTGACGCCCGCCTCGTTCGAGCCGACCATTGACTATGTCGTGACCAAGATTCCGCGCTTCGCGTTTGAGAAGTTCGAAGGCGCTGAGCCCGTGCTGACCACAGCAATGAAGTCGGTTGGGGAAGCGATGGCGATCGGCCGGAACTTCCAGGAAAGCGTGCAGAAAGCGCTCTGCTCTCTTGAAACAGGTTTGAATGGTTTCAATGAGATCGAGTTTAATAGCCCCGGCGCTCTACGCGAGGCCCTGAGCAAACAAACGCCGGATCGACTGCGCATCGTTGCGCAAGCCTTCCGCATGGGGCTTTCGGTCGAAGATGTGCACGCGCTAACCAGCATCGATCTTTGGTTCTTGCGCCAGATCGCTCAAATCGTCGCCCGTGAGGAAGATATCCGTCGTGACGGTTTGCCGACAAATGCACGCGCGTTTACGGAGCTCAAAGCCCTCGGTTTCTCTGATGCGCGCCTCGGCGATATTTTGGGACAAAGCGAAGCCGATATTCGTGCGGCCCGACATGCTCTGAACGTGCGGCCGGTCTATAAGCGGATCGATACCTGCGCTGCGGAATTCGCGGCCCAAACCCCTTATCTGTATTCGACCTATGAACAGCCCGCCTTTGGGCAAAGCACCGCCGATTGTGAAGCAGATCCATCGAGCCGGAAAAAGGCGATTATTCTAGGCGGCGGACCGAACCGGATTGGGCAAGGGATCGAGTTTGACTATTGCTGCTGCCACGCCGCCTTCGCCATGGCCGATATCGGCATTGAAAGCGTTATGGTCAATTGTAACCCAGAAACGGTCTCCACCGATTACGATACGTCTGACCGACTCTATTTCGAGCCGCTGACCGAAGAACATGTTTCTGAGATTATCTATAAGGAACAAAGCAAAGGCGAATTGGCAGGCGTGATTGTCCAATTTGGGGGTCAAACCCCACTCAAACTCGCCCAACCGCTCAACCAAGCCGGTGTGCCAATCCTCGGCACCAGCCCAGACAGTATCGATCTCGCAGAAGACCGCAAAGAATGGGCGAAATTGCTTTCCAATCTCGGCATTCAACAACCGCCCTCGGCAACCGCGCGCAGTTTGGAAGAGACGCTCGAAAAAGCGAACCAACTTGGTTATCCGGTCATGCTGCGTCCATCTTTCGTGTTGTCGGGTACGGCTATGCGGATTTGCCACTCGGATGATGATGTCCGCGAATATGCAGGTTACGCTTTATCTGTGGCTGGCGACGGTTCGCTCTTCATTGACCGCTATCTTTCAGATGCGATTGAAGTCGATGTCGATGCGCTCTGCGACGGCACGCATGTGCATGTCGCGGGTATCATGGAGCATATTGAAGAGGCGGGCGTGCATTCCGGCGACAGTGCCTGTGCATTGCCGCCCTACACACTTTCACCAAGTGTCATTGGACGCCTCAGCGAACAAACAATTGCGCTCGCGAAAGCGTTGAAAGTCACCGGACTGATCAATATCCAATATGCAGTGAAAGATGACGAGATTTTCGTCCTCGAGGCCAATCCACGCGCCAGCCGAACCGTGCCTTTCGTCGCCAAAGCCGTTGGCGCTCCGATTGCCAGCATTGCCGCTAAAATCATGGGCGGCGAGTCACTGACCGATTTCGATTTACGCCATGCAGAAGCACAGCGCGTCGCGGTCAAAGAAGCCGTCTTCCCATTCGCGCGGTTTGCCAATGTGGATCCGATCCTCGGGCCAGAAATGCGCTCAACGGGCGAAGTTATGGGTTGGGATGATGATTTCGGCACCGCATTCCTCAAAGCGCAAATTGGCGCCGGAGAAACTCTACCGACCAGCGGCACCGCCTTCATTTCGCTCCGCGAAGCTGACAAAATCGGAATTATAGACGCCGCGAAGAGCTTAGTTGAAATGGGCTTCGACATTGTCGCCACCGCAGGCACAGCGGAATTTCTCTCTCAGCATGGGATCGAAGCGCGCCTCGTCAAAAAAGTACTCGAAGGCAAACCCAATATTGAAGACGCGATCCTAAATGGAGAGATTGATCTGGTGCTGAACACAACGGAAGGGGCCCAATCGCGCAAAGATTCCAAATCGATCCGGCGAACCTCTCTGATCCAAAAAATACCCTATTTTACGACGCTTTCAGCCTGTCTCGCGGCGGTTAAGGCCATTCGCGCGATACGCGAAAAACCGCTTTCGGTTCGCGCCCTGCAAAAAGCATAACTTGCGAAGCAGAACATTTTAGACTACTTGACCGGGCTTCTTTTTGATTGAACCTTCTTTGGGACAGTCGAAAAGGCATAAAAACCTAAGAACGGTACACATTCATGCAACGTACTCCTATGACCGCCGGGGGCTATGCCGCCCTCGATGCAGAATTGAAAAATCTGAAGTCCGTCGAACGCCCGGCCATCATCCAGGCGATTGCGGAAGCGCGTGAGCATGGCGACCTCTCGGAGAACGCCGAATACCACGCGGCGAAGGAAAAACAGTCCTTTATTGAAGGTCGTATCGTCGAATTAGAAGACAAGCTTTCGCGCGCGGACGTGATCGATTTGAGCAAAGTTAAAGGCGACAAAATCGTGTTCGGTGCGACCGTGACTGTGATTGATGTCGATACAGAGGATGAGTCGACCTATCAAATCGTAGGCGAAGACGAGGCTGACATTGCCCAAGGCAAAGTTTCAAACACATCTCCAATCGCGCGTGCCTTAATTGGCAAAGGCGAAGGCGATGAGGCCGAAGTCGCTGCCCCAGGTGGCGCTCGCGTGTACGAAATTGCTGAAGTTAAGTTCGTTTAGCGCCCCTTTCTGCTTCAACTGATACACGAATTCTGGCACGCAGACAGGTATGAGTGCGTCTGATTCTTCCCATGGCCCATCGATTTGGGCTATCAGTGATGGCCGCGCTGGGAATGCCGCGCAAGTGCGGGCCATCCTGGCGGCCTTATCGGAAACCCGACGCTGGCTGCAAATCGGACATATTGCTGGAAAGGGGCATCGCGCGGAGCCTCTGACCTTGCACCCCAGACCGCCATGGACCTGGTTACCTGGGGCAAGTTGGCCACTTCCGCTGCAGGCCTTGCCAAAGGCCAATCGCGCGCAATTGGTGAGTCCCTGGCCAACCCTCTGGGTGGCGGCGGGCCGACGCAGCGCGCCTTACTCGGCAGCTGTGCGCAGGTGGAGTGGTGGCAAGACTTTGACGGTCCAAATCCTCGATCCAAAAACCGACCCGGAGAAGTTTGATCTGGTTATTGTGCCCGAGCATGACAGTCTGATTGGCGCCAATGTGATCCGCATGACGGGCTCACCGACACATTTCACAGAAGATGCCATTGAAGATGCGGGTCAAGCCTTCGCGGACCTGGCGGATGAGCGCGGGAAAAGCGCCGTGGTGATTTTGGGTGGCAAGTCCAAAGCCCATTCCTTTGATCGTGAATCGACCGAAACGCTTATCCAGAAACTGGAAACAGCCGCCCAAACGGGGTGGCGATTGCGTATCACGTGTTCACGTCGCACGCCGGTCTCAGTTGTCGCCAAGATGCGCCAATTTGCCGATCGAGTCGGTGCCAGTTTCTGGGCGAATGACGGCGATGGTCCCAACCCGTATTTGGCATGGCTGCTTTATTCTGACGTCGCGGTGGTGACTGAGGACAGTTCAAACATGCTATCGGACGCCGCTTGGCATGGCCTACCCGTGCATATTGCCCGACTGAAAGGGGGCGCGGCGAAGTTTGATCGGTTGCATCAAAGCTTGATTGATCGCGGCTGTGCCCGTTGGTTCGATACGCCGCTTGAGCACTGGGAGTACCAGCCTCTGCGTGAGGCGGGACGCGTGGCCGATCAAATTATCGAACGGCTTTTGGAACAGTACCCTCAGCCTGAGATCGAATCTTTTGACGATATGAAAACGGTCGCGCCGAGTTGGCTTTAAGCCGAAACACTCGCCCGCGCTGATGGTTCGGCAAATGCCGCTTCAGCATCTGTTTCCCAGCACCATGCTTCTGGTGCATCCAACAAGGCGCGAACCAGTTTATTATTCATAGCATGCCCTGGTTGATGCGCCTCATAAACGCCCGCAATCGGTGCGCCAGCCAGCATCAAGTCGCCAACGGCATCCAACAATTTATGACGAATGAACTCATCATCGCTGCGCAAGCCTTCAGGATTGACGATATCGTCGCCATCAATCACCACGGCATTGTCGAGTGACCCGCCACGGGCCAAGCCCATCGCTTTCAAAGTCTCAACATCGCGCGCAAATCCAAACGTGCGGGCAAAAGCGATGTCACGCGCAAAAAGCCCAGGCGCGAGGCGCATTGCCATTTGCTGCGTACCAATCGCTTTGGTCTCAAACTCGATCTTGGCTTTCAAGGTCAGGATATTGTCGCGAGCCGGCTTTAGACGCGCCCATTTCACACCGTCTTTTACTTCGACCGTGTCGAGTATGCGAATGCGGCGCCGCAGAGCCGATTGCTCGACCAGTCCGGCATTGTGAAACAGCTCACAAAAGCCGGAGGAGGATCCATCCATGATCGGGACTTCAGGTCCGTCAATTTCGATCAGCAAATTGTCCAAACCCATCCCGGCGCATGCAGCGAGGAAATGCTCAACCGTTGCGACACTCGCGCCATCTTCATTGGTCAGAGTCGTTCCCAGCTGGACTTCAGTGACGTGATCGCCCCGCGCCAAAATATCAGATGAAACATCCAAATCGGGGCGTCGGAACCGAATGCCGGTATGAACGGGCGCAGGTTTAATGACCATCCGGGCACGCGCGCCGGAATGCACGCCGATACCTGCGCAGATCACTGTCGTATTCAGTGTGGTTTGATACTCTACTTTGGACAAGCCTACTCTCCCTGTAGAGCGGCATAAACACTCGGATTTAGGTTAATCTCAACACAAGCATTATTGCGCTTTGTTGCAACAATCCCCAAAAGCAAAGCCCTCCGGGCCTGGAGGGCTTTTGTGACTTTTCATTTAGGTTCTAAGTGTTTGCCGAACGTCGCAAAAATGCAGGGATTTCGAGGTCTTCATCATCGAAATCAGCAGGTTTAGGATGGTCATCTGGGGTCGAAACAATAGACGGCTTATCTTCGTCGCTATCATTGTCCCCGACGGCATCTTCACGGCGCCAACCAAATAGGTTTGAGAACCCGGCCGGGCTATCTGAAACCGGCTTTGCGAACGCAGCATCCGCACTCACTGTATCGCTGCCTTGTTGGCTCTCAACGTGCGCCGCTGGCAAGACGCGCCCGCGAAAATCGGGACGTTGATCTGGCTCAATTTCCGGCGCAGCGCTTGGCATTGGTGTTGAGCTTGGCGCGGGTTGGCTCACGACGACAGGAATATCTTGCGATGCCGGTTCCGACACACTCGGTGCGATGGCCACAGTCGCAGCTTGTTCCGTCACACCCGCAGCAACAACAGAAACGCGAATACGGCCTTCCAATTCAGGATCGAATGTTGACCCGAGAATGATATTCGCATGTGCGTCGACTTCGCGGCGGATCTCGTTCGCGGCTTCATCGAGCTCGAACAGGGTCATGTCATAGCCGCCCGTGATATTGATCAACACACCCTGCGCACCGGCCATAGACACATCGTCGAGCAATGGATTGTCGATCGCCGATCGAGCGGCTTCAAGCGCACGGCCTTCGCCTTCGCCTTCACCCATGCCCATCATGGCCGTGCCCATGCCCTTCATGATCGTGCGCACATCGGCAAAATCCAAATTGATCAAGCCGGGCATGATCATCAAATCGGTGATGCCGCGGACGCCAGAATACAATACATCATCCGCCATGCGGAAGGCTTCGGCAAATGTGGAGCGCTCATTGGCAATGCGGAAAAGATTTTGGTTCGGCACAACAATCAGTGTGTCGACCACGTCTTTCATATTCTTCAAACCAGCTTCAGCGGTCGCCATGCGATGTGCGCCCTCAAATCCAAATGGTTTGGTCACAACACCGATGGTGAGAATGCCCTTATCATGCGCCGCTTTGGCAATTACAGGCGCCGCGCCTGTACCGGTGCCGCCGCCCATACCAGCCGCGACAAAGACCATATGAACGTCTTCAAGGGCTTCCAAGATTTCAGGCATGGATTCTTGTGCCGACGCCTCGCCGACTTCTGGCCGCGCACCTGCGCCAAGACCGGAAGTGGTTTCGAGACCAAGCTGGATTCGGTTTTCGGTTTTGGACCGCTGCATCGCCTGCGCGTCCGTATTGGCGACGATGAACTCCACGCCCTGAAGGTTGGCTTCGATCATATTGTCGACAGCGTTTCCACCAGCCCCACCAACGCCGATGACGACAATGCGTGGTTTGAGTTCGTTAGTCATGCCCTATTCCCGATCTCAAATAATCTACGCGCTTTACACTGAGTCTTGGGTCCAGAATGAACGCCTTGGCCTAAAAGACTCTTAAATCATTGTCATCTCGCTCAAAAATTTTCGCGGATCCAATTTAAGACCTTAGCAATCACTCCACGCCCGGACTCAGATCCGGCCAGCGCCGCCGCACCTCCAGCCTTGGATGCGTCAGCAAATCCCCTAATTTCATAGCTTATCAGACCTGCTGCTGTGGAAAAGGCCGGATTACCGAAATTTTCACCTAAAATGTCAGCATCTATCGGGCGTCCGAGGCGTACGGGCTGCTTCAGCACGCGTGCGGCCAGGTCGCGAACGCCTGATAACTGACTCGCACCCCCGGTAAGAACGGTCCGTCTCGGCATAATCGGGCGCAGGGGACTGGCGGTCAGATGCGCCTGGACCATTTCGAAAACCTCTTCGACGCGCGGCTCAATCATTGCGGTCAACTCGCCGCGGGTCATACGCCCAGCTTTCAGGCGCCCATCATCACCAAGCACAGGCGCTTCAATCCGTTCGGCCATGCCCGGGCCATCTTTATCCGCTGTTCCGTGCAGGTTCTTCAGGCGTTCCGCTGCCGCGAAAGTTGTTCCAATTCCTTGAGCGATATCACTGGTCACACGCGATCCGCCAACCTTGACCAGGTCCAGCCAAGCGGGCGCTCCATTCATGAACACAGACACAGAGGTCACGCCGCCGCCAAAATCGATACAAATGGCGCCATTGTCGATTTCGTCTTCAATCAATGTCCCCGCACCACTCGCCAGGGCAGAAGGAACGATGCGTTCAATGCCAAGATGTGCGCGCATCACGCATTCTTTGAGGTTCTTTACAAGCGATTTGGGCGCCGTGACGATGTTCAACAATACGCGAACACGATCGCCGATCATGCCGACGGGATCGCGAATATCATCCTGATCATCCACACCATACATGACGGGATAAGCGCCTAAGAGTTCGCGATCCTTGGGCACGACCTTATTCAGCGCTTCGGCCCAGACATTTTGTACGTCTTTGCTGCTAATCTCGCGTTGCCCGAGTTCGATTTCCGCGTCGGCCAATTGGCTATCGACTTTGGGACCTGTGATTCCCAAGATAACGCGGTCAATTCGTTCGCCCGCTTCGCGCTCCGCATCCTCCACCGCCAGGCGGATCGAGCGTTCTCAGTCTTCGATATCGGTGATGCCGCCGCCATTGAAACCACGACTTTGTTGGCGCCCCCCGCCCATGAAAGAGAAACCAGACCGACTGCCAGGATCAACACGACCGATCAAACAGGCGATTTTGGAACAGCCAATATCAAGCGCAGCAACCACAGTGCCCGCTTTGCCAACATGCCTTGGTTTCAATCGCTGTTCACTCGTCGCCATTAGGCTGCTCCCCCCATTTGATTTGTTTTTGGTGTCAAAAATACCCGGCCTGCCACGCGCAAATCGATGATGCTGATCGGACGTTGCGCCAGTTCGGCCAAGGGCTCAATCTTCGCGTAAAAAAGGAGACTTGCGGACAATCTCTCATCGGTGGGCAGCTTCATGACAGCGCCGGATTTCAGCACCAAGTCCCAGCGACGCTCGGCCACGCGGCGCGCATAATTGACGTGCGATCGAAGCTCTGGCGCTAAGGCAAAGGCCTTTTCCAATGCAGGGACCGCTTCAGCTCCACCGGCGCCGGTCGTTTTGATCAAGTGGCTATGATCCACGGCCTTGGCGCGCGTCATAATACGCCCCAAACTGTCAACCACGGCCCACCGCTCGCCATCATTCCAAAGCGCTGTCGGCTCCGCCGCGTGGGCATAGATCATGACCGTATCAGGCCAGAGACGGTAGACCCGGACCTTGGTGACCAATTGGGTGTCTTCGACTCGGCGGCGAATGATATGCGGATCCGCGCGGAACATATTCTCTCCGGGCTCGATCATCGCCGCTGTTTTGATCTGCCGGGCCACCGCGGGAACATGCTCCAGTCCGATCACTTCAACTGTGCCGACTGAGAGACCGACAGATCGCGACGCGCCATCCACCGCACTGCCCCAACGTTTGCCGATCTGTGACAAAGACCCGCCCAGCCTCGCCGCGCCCGCAACAATCAATGCAATCACCATGACCATGCCGAAAATCACGGAAGCGATTTGCGTCCGTTCCAACACGATATCCTCAGCAGGGGCAGAGTTTTTGCCTTTTCCGCGGGGCATATTTCGTCCTCGAGTCGCATCACCAAAATGACTTGGATCACGTCGAGCCAGGCTTGCCGCAACGCTTGATGCGCATTCATTGCTGCACTTAGGGCAGCTTTTTTGACACCATCAAACAGATCGGCGGTCACCACGCGGCGCGATCCATGA
This sequence comes from Henriciella sp., assembly GCA_013213825.1. Classification (GTDB taxonomy): domain Bacteria; phylum Pseudomonadota; class Alphaproteobacteria; order Caulobacterales; family Hyphomonadaceae; genus Henriciella. Next base: position 44,093 of record JABSQA010000003.1, on the reverse strand, counting down.
GCCGACAATTTTGCAGTAAAGTCGTAAAACTCTCTTAAGGGCGTCGCAGTTTCCCGCACAAACCTTGTCAGACGCATTTCCGTGCATCTCACAGCGTCAGAATTGCAGAGCTTGAGAGAGATTAAATCTGTTCAACCGGCCACAATTCGGACATAAATCACTACAAATGTAACGCAGCCGCAGCGACCTCCGCGGAAATTCCAATCATTTTGAAAAAAATTTTCCCCAAGGGGTTGTAGCTTCTTGTTACATATGTAACACGAAGCGCATCGGGATCGCATATATTCTTGGGCGTAAATAATGAAATACACTTTCCTCGCTGGGATGCTCGTTGGCATACCTCTCCCCTCATATGCACAATTGCCGGCGGCTTCCAGCGAGGATACGCGGGTCTTTTCGATCGAAGATTTCGAACAATTTGCACCGCGCACAGCGCTCGACATGATCTCGCAGATTCCCGGCTTCAGCATTTCAGGGAGCGACGGACAACGTGGCTTCGGCCAGGCGCAAGAAAATATCTTGATCAATGGTCAGCGTATTTCTTCAAAGTCGACCAGCGCACGCCAAGCTTTGGCGCGAATCCCCGCAACCAATGTCGATCGCATTGAGATTGTAGAAGGTGCCAATCTTGATATCCCAGGATTGAGCGGACAAGTCGCCAATGTCATCGCCGAAGCTGAAGGCATCACAGGTACTTGGTCGGTTCGCAGCCGGTTCCGTGAGAACCTGCCCCCTGCTTATGAGTGGTTTGAGTTTTCGGTAAATGGTCGATCCGGTACCCTGGGTTGGAATCTAGGCGTCGAAACAGAACCGGGTCGGGGCGCGGCGGCTGGCCGCGAAAATATCTTCGACGGCGACGGCAATCTCATCGAGTATCGGGAAGAAGACGGCACCTTCATTGCGGATTTTGTCGGCTTCAATGGCGGTTTGAATTGGAAACCGAGCAATGGCCATATCGCCAATCTCAATGCCGAGTATAATTTGTGGGAACCAGATGAACGCGAAACCAGCTCCGTCTTCTCTCCTGATGGCACGCTGATTCGTCAGACCGTCTTTCAATTCAAAGAGAATGAATGGAATAGCGAAGTCAGCGGCGACTATGAACTTGGCGTTGGCCCAGGCCGACTGAAATTAATCGGCTTGCAGCGCAACGAGCACAGTCCGACCCGGTCGCGCTTCTTTGGTGCCGATATTGATGGCCAAAACTTACGCAATCAAATCTTCGATCGTGTGGTCGAGGAAAGTGAGAGCATATTGCGCGGCGAATACAATCTGTCGGGCGCCAACAATTCCGACTGGCAATTCTCCCTCGAGGGCGCGTTCAACACGCTGGAAAGCGATGCCATGCTGTTTCGCGGCACCACGTTCGAGAGTGTCGAACGCATCGATATGGATAATCCTGGTGTCCGCGTGGAAGAGAAACGCGGCGAGGCTTTCGTCACGCACGGACGTCAATTGAATAAAGACTTGCGCTTACAAGTTTCACTTGGCGCTGAACAATCTGAGATCATGTCCGACGGTGCGAACAGCCAAACGCGTAACTTTACGCGCCCCAAAGGATCCGCATCGCTCGCTTGGACGATGGACGAAAAAACCAACGTCAATATCTCTGTCTCGCGCGAAGTTGGTCAGCTCAATTTCTTTGATTTCGTCTCTAATGTGGATCTCAACCAAGGCGATGATCAGACCGGTAATATTGATATCGTCCCCGATCAAAGATGGCGCGCTGCGTTAGAGGTCGAACGGGACTTTGGCGAATGGGGCGCGATCACAGCTGAGGTCTTCGGTGAGCAAATTGAGGACTTGGTCGATCAGGTGCCAATTGGCAGCGGTGAAGGGCCGGGCAATATTGATGATGCCGCGCGCATAGCGATGGAAATTGAAGGCACCTTGAAATTTGACAAGCTCGGCTGGAGCGGTGCGCAGCTCGAATATGAAGTCTTCCTTCAAGACACGTTCTTAGATGATCCTTTGACCGGCGAAACGCGCGATTTCAATCAAAACACGATCTACTATTACGAACTCAATTTCCGGCATGACATCCCGAACACGGATTGGGCTTGGGGCATCAATTACGAGAAATTTGAACAATCCCCGCGCTTCCGTAGCGATGTTCGGACCTTGTTCAATCAACCCCAAGGGTTTGCCTGGGGCTTTGTCGAACACAAAGATATTTTCGGGATGACCGGCACGCTCTTCTACGCCAACCTCCTCGACAGCGATGATGAGCTCAACCGCCTCGTCTTTGACCCGAACCGCACCGGTGATCTCGTGCGGATTGAGGATCGCAGTCGAAACTTTGGTGGCATTCTGACATTGCGCCTCAAAGGCACATTCTAGTTGGCCTGTAATCGACCGATCCGGCGGATCTCCCAACGTAGATCCACGCCGGAATGAGCAAGGACACGCGCGCGCACCAATTCGCCCAGAGCTTCAATATCTGCCGCGCTTGCCTCACCGGTATTGATCAAGAAATTGCAATGCTTCTCACTGACCATCGCCCCTCCAACACGTAGACCTCGACAGCCCGCCGCGTCGATCAGCTTCCAGCTCGATCGCGCATCGGGGGTCCCTGGCGGATCCGGATTGGCGAACGTGGAGCCACCCGTTTTGTCTTTGATCGGTTGGGTTTCTGCACGCCGCTTTTGGTGCGCCGCAATCTCGTCTGCAAGCTGTTCAGAGTCGCCATCAGGGGTGCCCTGCAAGTGTAAGCGCGTCACGATAATGTCCGATGCAAAATCTGTGTGCCGGTAGGAGAATCCAATTTCTTCACGGGTCAGGTGAATAGGTTGTCCTGCGCGACTGATGCCATCAATGGCGGTGACAACATCGCTAAGCTCAGAGCCATAACAACCTGCATTGGTGCGCACCGCGCCCCCGATCGAACCTGGAATGCCGGACAGGAATGAGAGCCCCGAGACGCCCGCTTTTGCCGCGGCTTTAGCGACATTCAGATCAAGGGCGCCCGCCCGGGCCCGAACCATGCCGCCATCAATTTTTACTTGTCCCCAATACGCCCCCATCAACCGTACGACGACACCTTCTATGCCACCATCGCGCACAATTGTATTCGACCCGACGCCGAGCACGGTCACCGGCACCGATTTCGGCAAGGCGGCGAGAAAGCTCGCGAGATCAGCCTCATCCGCCGGCAGGAACAAGCAATCAGCCGGCCCGCCCACGCGAAACCACGTATAGGGCGCCAATGATGCATCCTTCATCAGTTTGCCGCGAGTTTCAGGCATCTTCGTCAAATCGAACGTCATAGGGTCGACTAACGCTTGTCACGCCGCTCGAAAAGGGCCGATGTGGGTGGATTGGAGCGTGATACGCGCTGAGATCCACCCTCAATTAGAGAAACGTATGGACATCACACTTCCTCAAGCGATCCTTCTTCTATCTTTGAATGATGAAACGGGCAAAACGGAGAAAGCTTATTATCAACCTGCCTTAACTGGCGCGGCCCTGGCCGAATTGTTCTTACGTGGCTGTCTCGAACTTGAAACCCAGACCGGTCGGGCGATCCCACTACGACACAGTGAAAACCTGGGGGCGTTTCTCAGCATGTGCGACTCAGAGATCGGCCGCGCCGCGACGCCGCAGCCGCTCTCCCATTGGCTTGCTGAGCTGGCCAATCAGAAAGACTTCATAGCCACGCTGGCGGATGAACTTTGTCATCTCGGCGCTTTGTCGCAAGAACGGACTCGCGTGTTTGGACTGTTCTCCCGAACGGTCTGGCCAGAAGCCTCGCCCGTCTTAGAGACACATCTCAAAGCCGAAATGGCGCAGGCCATGTTCAGCGAGCGTGCATCGGTGGATGAAACATTGTGCCTAACCATCGCGCTTGCGCACGCGGTTGATCTTCTCAGCTATAATTTCGATGCGGCGGAGCTAGAGCAGAATGCAGACCGGATCGCATCGATCGCCGCGGGCCAATGCCTCTCATCCAGCGCGACTGAGGCTGTGATGACCTCAGTTCACGCCGCGATCGAGGCCGCGAATGCGGCGTCGGATAGCGTCACCGCGCAGATTTTGAATTAGACTTAGAAGCGATATCGAAGGCGAACATGGGCGCGCGCTTCTGGTTCTAATCGATCTGATGCCTCTGAATAAGACCATTCCGCCAGGCGGGCCGTCTCGGCTTCATTGATCAGGCCGGCACCGACTGTCGCATCAACAGCCCAGCCTTGGTGCTGTTGACCCGCGCGAAGACCGAAGCCGATAAAGGGCATGCTGTCTTGATCCATGTCGTAAAGGCTGTTCTCGGGGGTCATATCCATAATCGCCCGGTCGATTTGCCGCCCAAGTTCAGAGCGATCCTCCGTCGCCCCGACCGCAACAACGAGATTCGGATGCGGCGTCGAAATATAGGCGAGCTTACTGACCCGACCGACCTCTTCCAAAGTCACAACCGGCATTGGCATAGGCGCAGAACGGGCGGTGACATCTTCGCTTAGGCGAGGACGTAAGATAGGTTTCGGCGCGGCGTCTAGGATTGGGTCGGTCAGGCGTAAACGTAAGACAGGCTCATCATCGCGAATGTCCGCAATGACTGGCATCGCCGCCGCAACAACTCCCAAAGAAAGAGCTACAAACCATCTCGCACGCACGGGCGAATCCCTCTCACCACCGAGAGCAGATTATGCCAGGCAGGCTTTTACAAGATCCGACCGCCTAACCCAAAATTGGCGGGGATCAGTTTACCATAAGTCTTAGGATTCGAGCTTTTCGATCAGGGCATTTGCGTGTGCAGAAATGCTCCCCGCGCCCATACATACAACCATATCGCCGGGTTCCGCGATGTCGCGGATCAGGTTCGGTAAGGTTTCCAGGTCATCAAGGGTTTGGGCCATTTTATGACCATGCCCTTTCATACTGTCGACCAAAGCGGCGTGATCGATCCCTTCAATCGGCGGCTCCCCGGCGGCGAAGACCGGCGTGTTCAGCGCGATATCTGCTTCGCGATAGCATTGGGCAAAATCATCAAACAGGTCGTTCAAACGTGAATAGCGATGCGGCTGCGAGACAGCGATGACTCGGCCCTGGCCCTGAATGGCGCGCGCCGCTTTGAGGCAGGCCATGATCTCTACTGGATGGTGGGCATAGTCATCGATAATCTTCACACCATTCCATTCACCGACTTTGGTGAAGCGCCGTTTGACGCCATCAAACGCTTTGAGGCTGTCGCGCAATTGCTCATTCGTGGCGCCAAGCTCGACCGCGACCGCGATGGCAGCGAGCGCGTTGGAAACATTGTGTTCGCCGGCCATGGGCAAGAAGACCTGCTCAATCACGCGCCCCGTCGCATTCAGCTGAGCCCGGATCATGACGTCAAAACAGACACCTTCAGACGAAGGCTGCAAATTCACCGCCCGCACGTCAGCTTGGCGATTGAAGCCATAGGTAATGATCCGCCGGTCTGAGACACGCGCCACCATAGACGCGACTTCTGGATGGTCCGTACAAAGAACGCCGAAGCCATAAAACGGAATATTGCCGACATAGGTATCAAACGCGTCGCGCAGAGCCTGCATGGAGCCATAATGCTCCATGTGTTCTGGATCCATATTGGTGACGATGGAGATTGTCGGTCGAATTTTCATAAAAGTGCCGTCGGATTCATCGGCTTCCAACACAATCCAGTCGCCATCGCCGGCTTTCGCATTCGAGCCATAAGCATTGATGATGCCGCCATTGATGACGGTGGGATCGATGCCAGCGCCATCCAGCAAAGCCGCCACCATGGTCGTGGTTGTGGTCTTGCCATGCGTGCCTGCGACCGCGACAGTCCATTTCAGGCGAATAATCTCCGCCAACATATCGGCACGGCGAACGACCGGGATCCCTGCCGCGCGCGCTGCCTGGACTTCAACATTATCGTCTTTGATCGCGCTCGAAATGATCACCGCGCTCGTCCCCGCGACATTCTCTGCCGTGTGTCCAATGTGTACGACCGCGCCGCGCTCGCGCAGACGTTTCACATTCGCGCTTTCGGAAACATCAGAGCCTTGGACCTGGTAGCCCAGGTTCATCATGATCTCAGCAATGCCGGACATGCCAATGCCGCCTATGCCGACAAGATGGGCGGGGCCAAGCGGAAACGGGGTTGGAGAAGGTTTCATCACAGTCCAATGCTCAGAGAGTGGTTGAAATGGCGTTACCGCGTTCGCGGGCGATGAGGCAAGCTCAGGGCTGAAATCGAAATGAGGTCTGGTATCCATACCCGGTCTGTGCCTATCAGAAATGGCCAAAAAAAGGAGCGAACATGACAATGCATTTAGCTGAATTGAATATTGGCCGTTTGATCGCTCCAACGGATGATCCACGGGTCAAAGACTTCATGGACAATTTGGACTTTATCAATGGCCTGGGCAAACGGATGCCCGGCTTTGTCTGGATGATGGAAGGCTCAGGCGAACCTGGCACGGGCAATACCGAAGCCAAGATTGATGGCGACCCACAATTCGTGTCGAACCTAACGGTCTGGGAAGATGTTGAGAGTCTCGAAAAATTCGTTTGGGGAACGGTGCACAAGCAATTCTACGAGCGCCGCGAAGAGTGGTTCGAAGTCCTTGGTGGCATGCATTTTGTCATGTGGTGGGTACCGGAAGGGCATGAGCCCACGCTGGAGGAAGCTCTGGCGCGGCTGAAGCATCGCGAAGCGCATGGCGACTCAGACGAAGCCTTTGGCTGGACGTGGCTGAAAGACGCGAAGATGTATGAGACGCATCGGTGTGACGCGGCTTGAGTTAAATTGGTTACGCGTTGGGCAAAATGAGGCGTCCTACGCCGATGCTAAATCCGCACAATACGAACCCCACATATCCAATTATGTCGCTTTGCAGAACTGACGATTGCCAGACGAGGGAAACGCACAATCCCACTAATGTTGTACCAATGAGATATACCTTTAGGAGATAGACGGTCTTTCGACCGCGAACCTCCATTAGGAATCGAAAATAGATTGGCGTAACGTTTATAAAAGTCATCGCTACGCCGTAGAGCAGCCCCAAACCAATCTCCGACCAGTAATCCGTTTTTGGTAGCCCGGTATGAAGCTCGAGGTGGGTCACCCTTACGAAGGCAAATGCCAGAATGGGTAATGCAATCCAGTATAATAAGTTCACGGTTTTTATGAGCGACGGTCCCTTGTTCCCGGACATGCTCACTCTGCCACCTGCTCCGCCAGATCCGCCAAATCCTGCGCCGCCCGCACATTGCCGAGCGCCTTCGCCGCCGCTGCGCGCACAGCTAGATCATTGGCATCGCCAAGCCGAACGGCAATCAATTCGCCGAGCAAGTTTGGATAGAGATTGTCCTCGAGCAACATGTCCGCACCGCCTGCATCGACCAAGCCCTCAGCATTGGCCTCCTGGTGATTGTCCATGGCAATCTTGAGCGGGATCAGAATCGAAGGCCGTCCGACCGCGGCAATCTCGCTCACCGTCCCGGCACCCGATCGCGCGATCACCAAATGCGCTGCCGCCAAACGGTCTGGCATGTCAGAGAAGAAGGGCTGCAACGTCGCTTTGACGTCGACCTTGTCATAGATGGCGCGGACCGCCTCTAGCTGTTCCTCGCGAACTTGCTGCACCACATGCAAACGCACGCGGAGCGGAGCTGGAATGTGATTGGCAATGGCCAGCGGAATGGCTTCGCCGAGGATGCGCGCCCCTTGCGAGCCCCCCGTGATAAATATGGTCAGCTCATCGTCCATGCTGGGAAACAGCACATCCCGTACCGCCGCAATCGGCGCACGGACTGGATTGCCAATCGGTTGATGATTAGCGCCGCCCGGCAATCGATCGAGCCGCGCAAAGCCAGACGCAACCACGCTCGCTTGTTTCGCAAAAGCGCGATTAACCCGGCCAAGCACAGCATTTTGCTCGTGGATCAGCAGCGGAATGCCGAGCCGCCGACCTGCAGACAGCGCCGGATAAGCGGGATAGCCGCCAAAGCCCGCAATCAGGGCTGGCCGCTGTTTTTGTTTGAACCGACGCACCGCGCTGTTCACCCCCGCACGAAGTTTCAGAGCCGTGCCGGGAAGGGTCCATGGTTTGCGAATATTAGGGCTCGCGGCTTTGACTTCCATCTTCCAGCTGGCGGGAAAAGTCTCGGCATAGCGCAGACCGCGATCATCGCTGATGAGGCCGACTTCCCAGCCACGTGTCGCCATTTCTTCAGCAAAAGCCGCCGCCGGAAACATATGGCCACCCGTGCCACCAGCACCGATCACGACAAGGGGTTTAGTGGTCATAATTTACCCCATGCGCAGCGCTCATCCTGAGCGAAGTCGAAGGATGATTTGTGCTCCTGTAGCCCGCCTCGTCCTTCGACTTCGCTCAGGATGAGGCTACTTTTTGTGATCTGATGAACCATACGCTCCGGATACCTATCTCACTTGTCCGCGTCGAATGAGCGCCAACGCCAAGCCCAAGGTCAGCGCGGTGCCAATCATTGAAGACCCCCCATAAGAGATGAACGGCAAGGTCATCCCCTTAGGCGGGATCAGACTGACATTTACGGCGATATTTGTGGCGGCCTGAAGACCAAAAAGCGCAAATAATCCGGTCGCGGCGGCGCGGGGATATGGATCATACAGTCGCGCCGCAGCACGCAGGCCCTTCCAGACGATAAAGCCGAAAACAAAGATCAATCCCACAGCTGCGACATAGCCAAACTCTTCGCCCATGACGGCATAGATGAAATCTGTGTGCGCATCCGGCAATGCGGTCTTGATGGTCCCTTCGCCAGGGCCGACCCCGAACAGCCCTCCACGGGCAATCGCTTCAGAGGCTTTGTCGATTTGGTACGTGTCATACTCCGTCGGGTTGATGAATGAGTTCACCCGAAACCGGACATGCGGCAGGGTCGCATACAGCAGGCCTGACAAAGCCGCGCCGCCGCCGGCAAAAATGGCAGCCCACCGCCACGGCAAACCAGAAACGAAAAACGTGATCACAAATGCGGCAGCAAGCAGCGCGGACTGACCAACGTCTGGTTGCAACAATAAGAAGCCAAGCGTCACGCAAAAAAAGACCAAGGTGATCGCTGCCCAAGGGCCTTTCGGATAGATTTGGCGCTGCGCCAGCAACCAGCCAGTGAGAACAATCAAGGCGGGTTTTGCGAATTCCGATGGCTGCAAGCTAAACCCGCCAAACCGAATCCATCGCTGTGCGCCCTTGGCTTCGTAGCCAGACACCAAAATAAAAGCGAGCAAAGCCAGCGACCCGACAAACACCAAGGCCGCTAATCGGCGCGCCCAAACGCGCTCCAGCACGCTTACACCAACCATGACGGTTACAGCGGCACCGACGAACATGGCGTGCCGTTTGACGAAGAAGAAACTGTCCGAATAGCCAAGCCGCTCCGCCGCCGGTGGTCCCGCGGCTAAGGATAAGAGTAATCCTGCGCACAATAAGAGCACCGCCGACATCAAAATCGGCCAGTCTAAGCCGCGTTGCCACTCTAGCAGACGCCCCGTTGCAGACCGGGGGCGGAGGGCAACTTCGACCATGACGCGCTCCTATACAGCTTCCTTTTGCGGTTCGACTTGCGCGGCGAGCCTGCGCACGAAGTCCTTGAATGCATCACCACGTGCTTCGAAATCTTTAAACTGATCAAAACTTGCACACGCGGGAGAGAGAAGAACAATGGGATTGGCCTCGCCTGACGCCTTTGCGGCATCAAAGGCGGCTTGCGTTGCAGCTTCGAGCGTGCCGCAGCTGACCACCTCAACTTTGCCTTTCAGAGTCTTCGCAAATGCCGCTTCGCTTTCGCCAATCAGATAGGCTTTCTCAACCCGGTCAAACCAAGGCTCGAGGGGTGCAATGCCTTCCGCTTTAGCGACGCCGCCGACAATCCAATGGACTTTCGGCCAGGTCTTCAGCGCTTGTTCTGCGGCTTGGGCATTGGTGGCTTTGCTATCATTAACAAAGCGAACGCCTTCAACCTCACCGGCGCGTTCCATACGGTGCTCTAAGCCCGGGAAGGATTGGATCGCCGCCATGATGCGGCCCGGTGCAACACCGAGCGCTTGGCAAGTCGCATAGGCAGCCGCAGCGTTTTGGAAATTATGTCGCCCGGGTAGCGCCTCGGCCTCGGCCAAATCACCGACGCGAATGGCCTGCCCGCCTGTGCTGTCATAAAGATGGCCATCTACAGCGCTCACCCCGCGCGCCAAACCGAATTCTGAGCTGATTTGAACAACCCGAGCATCCCCAGGCCGCAAACGGCTCATGGCAATGGCTTGCGTGTATGGGTCATCGATTCCGATCACCGCGACATCGCGTGGACGCTGATTGGCAAAAATGCGCTTTTTGGCATCGACATAGCCGTCCATCCCGCCATGCCGATCCAAGTGGTCAGGCGAAATGTTCAAGAATACTGAGACGTCACAGCGCAGACTATCCACCAGGTCGAGCTGGTAAGACGACAGCTCCAGAACGTAAATCGCGTTGGCATTGAGGGGTGCCATGTCCAGTACGCCAGTGCCGATATTCCCGCCAATGCGGACGTCACGTCCGGCTTCGCGCAGGATGTGGCCGATCAGGGCTGTGGTTGTCGACTTTCCATTCGTGCCGGTAATGCCAACAATTTTTGGACGCCCTTTTTCCGGCAAAGCCTGCACGGCTCGGGCAAACAATTCCATATCACCGACAACCGGGACATTCATCATCTCCGCCATTCGCACCAGGCGATGCGGCTGAGGGAATTTGTACGGAATGCCGGGCGATAGGACTAAAGCTGCGAATTTTTGCCAGTCGCGTTTATTGATATCGCTGACGGCAACCCCTTCAGATTCCGCTTTCAATCGCGCCGCTTCCCCATCATCCCATGCATGCACGCGCGCACCGCCCGCCGCCAGGGCTTTGGCCGCGGCCAACCCGGTGCGGCCGAGGCCGTAGACGGCGACATCGCGCCCTGCATATTCGGTGATCGGGATCATAAGATGGGCGCTACCTCAACTTCAGTGTGGCAAGGCCCGCGAGGGCGAATAAGAGCGAGAGTATCCAGAACCGCACGACAACGCGCGTTTCGGGCCAATTCTTCTTCTGGAAATGGTGATGCAAGGGCGCCATCAGGAAGATACGCTTGCCTTCGCCCGTCAGACGACGGGTGATTTTGAACCAGCTGACTTGCAGGACAACGGACAGCACCTCGAGGACAAATAGGCCGCCAATCACCGCGAGCGCGAACTCGTGCTTAATCGCCACCGCGACCACACCGATCAGCCCGCCAAGACCGAGCGATCCGGTGTCGCCCATAAACACTTTCGCGGGATAGGCATTGTACCAAAGGAAGCCCATCCCAGCGCCCATCATTGCGCCCATCAGGACTGCCATTTCACCTGCGCCAGGCGTGAATTGAATGCCGAGATATCCGGCGAAGACAAAGTTACCCGTAAGATAAGCGATCAATGCGAACGCGGCGCCGGTAAACATGATCGGAACGATGGCGAGACCGTCTAAGCCATCGGTAAAGTTCACCGCATTGGCAAAGCCAACGATCACAATACACGCGAAAACAATGAAGAAGCCGCCGAGCGGATAGAAATAATCATTCACGAACGGGATGGCGACGCCGCCCGAAAACGACGCCTCATTGCGCTCTACCGATGTTTCTGGAGCAAACCCGGCAATCCACTCCGCCAGCGGATTGAGCGCCCCCCATTCGGCATGTCCGAGTGGCGTATGCGCGCCGTGCAAGCCCATAATAAATGCGCCCGCGGCCGCGGCGACGAGAAACTCTGTTCCAAGGCGCAAGCGCGCTGAAACACCATCGGTGCTCTGCTTGGTGACCTTGGCATAATCATCCAGGAAACCGAGAAAGGCGTAAGACAGAGACACGACCAAAACCACCCAGATGTATGGGTTGCTTAGATCTGCAAAGAGAAGCGTACCAAGGATCAACCCAAACCAAATCAGAAAGCCGCCCATTGTCGGGGTGCCCTGCTTGGCCATTTGCGCTTCCAGCGACAAATCACGGATCGGTTGGCCTTTGCCTTGGCGCGCGCGAAGCACGTCAATCAACCAGCCACCAATGATCACAGTGACCAAAAACGAAGTCACCAAAGCCAGTCCCGTGCGGAACGTCAGGTAATTGAAAAGTCGAAGTGGCCCTTCTTCAGTCGCCAGCAATTCAAATAACATCAATACCCCCTGCAGCACATTCTGCGCCGCGGTCCATCAACCCATCGTCTGCCGCAGCACTCTTTTGTCGCTGCTGGTCTGCGAATGACCGTATTCGGCAGGTATTCGCACGATTAAACAAGGGCGGGATGTTGTCTTTATGCGTGTCTTTTCGGTTAGAATTTGACAGCTGGGGATTGACCTCGCCAACGGACTCTATTCGTTCTCCATGGGCTTCCACAGGGACATAAAAACCACATGCGCGCTCGCGGCGGATGCAAGCCATTGGGATCAAACGAACTTCTCGCCTAATAGGCGAAAAATGCCGCGAAGGTGCCGCTAGGGCAGACAGCCCTATTGAACCGACAGGTCGTAAATCTGTGGATGAATCTCGGAAGAGTCTCATGTCCTGCAAAAAAGTCTGACGGACGCCGGATGCCTTAAACATGGGCGCCTCCCGCCAGCGCCGCGCGGGCCGCCTCTTGATCACTAAATGGTACGACGGTGTCACCAATGATCTGACCGGTCTCATGACCCTTGCCCGCGATCAGAAGCGTATCGCCTTTTTTCAGATCCGCGATGGCTTGATCAATAGCCTTGCCACGATCGCCAATTTCAATCCCATTCGGCACGCCGACCAGAACCTCTTTACGGATCGCTGCTGGATCTTCACTGCGTGGATTGTCATCGGTCACAATCACGACGTCCGCATGTTTGGCCGCAACTTCACCCATAAGCGGCCGCTTCCCGCGATCGCGATCTCCGCCACACCCAAAGACCACGACGAGACGACCCGCTGTGTGCGGACGCGCAGCCCGAATGAGAACATCCAAACCTGCAGGCGTATGCGCATAATCTACGAACACGCCCGCACCGTCATTAGACTCGCCAACAAATTCCAAGCGACCCTTTACCGGTTTTAGAATAGACATGCCCGTCGCAACCGACTGCAAGTCCAAACCGCCTGCCAGTGCTAGTCCGGCAGCGGTCAATGCGTTCAAAGCTTGGAACTCACCAATCAGCGGCAAATCGATTGCGGCCTTCTCGCCCCGCCAATCGAGGAAAATACGCTGCCCAATGGCCTTTGGCATCAATTCTTCAATCTTCAGATCGACGCCGCGCCATCCGACCGAGATCAGATCCAGGCGAGCGTCTTGCGCGGCGGCCTCAAAGAATAGACGTTGATCGCTATCGGCATTGACGACAGCCGGGCAGCCTTTCGGCGCCAATTCGCTAAATAGGCGCAGTTTGGCCGCGCGGTACTCATCCATCGTATTGTGATAATCGAGATGGTCTTGCGTCAGGTTGGTAAAGGCCACCGCCGAAAGGTTCACCGCATCCAGCCGGAATTGCGCCAGCCCATGTGAAGACGCCTCCATCGCCGCGTGCGAAACGCCATCTTCAGCGAGTTTTTGCAAAGTCGCGTGAATGGCCACGGGATCCGGTGTCGTATGCCCTAGATCAATATTCCCGCTTGGACCAATCGCCCCCAGCGTACCCATACTGGCCGCGCCAAGACCGGCGCTGCTCCAAATCTGGCGCAGGAAATCGACAGTTGAGCTCTTTCCGTTGGTGCCCGTAATCGCAACGATGTGTTGGGGTTGCGCGGGATAAAAATTGGCCGCCGCTTGCGCCAGCGCCAAGCGCGCATTGGACACTTGCACGGCTGCGGCGCCCGCAATTTCCGGCAGGTTCTCTCCGAGCACCGCAATGGCACCCGCCTCAATCGCACTGGGAATAAAGGTTCGGCCATCCGCGGCAACGCCCTGCATTGCAGCAAACACGAAACCTGGCTGCACTTGGCGGCTATCGGCTGTAATTCCGGTAATCTCAGCGTCTGCGCCTGGCCCAGAATAATCTGGGAAGAGCTCCCTTAAAATCATAGTGTCGTACCTCTCCTATCTGCGACGGAGCGGATACGAGGGGCATTCGGCACGGGCTCATCGAATCTTGGCTCGACCCCTAAAAGGGGTGCGATCCGTTCAATCACCCGACCTGCCGTGGGCGCTGCATTCCATGCCGCCGCCCGGCCACGATCCGCTCCAGCCTTAGGAGAGTCCAGCACGATCAATACGACATATTCAGGGCTATCTGCTGGGAAAATGGCGGCGAAGCTGCAAATATTCTCGGTCTCGGAATAGCCGCCAGGAATGGGTTTTTCGGCCGTTCCAGTTTTACCGGCGACGCGATAGCCGCCTACATCAGCGCGTTCGCCGGTGCCATCCACGACGGCCTCGCGCAGCATGCGGGTGACGAGATTAGCGGTGGGGGCGGCCATGACGCGTTTCGGATTGCGCTTCCGCTCTGGTGCCAAAAGCAAGGTCGGCGCGATCACCTCTCCGGCGTTCGCAAGCGAGGCATAGGCGCTCGTAAAAGCAATTGGCGAGACCGCTATGCCATGTCCGTAGCTCGCGGTCGCGCTATGCAATTCGTCAAACTGCTCTGGCAGAAGCGGACGGGCACTCCCCGCCAATTCGATCGGCGAACGCGAAAACAGACCCAGCGACCCAAAGAATTCTTGCTGACGCCGCGAGCCCATTTGCCATGCGATTTTCACGGTGCCGATATTTGAACTATCCGCGATAATCTCACGCGGTGTTGGACGCCCGACAATTGGATGATCATCATGGATTTGACGCCCGCGAATGCGCAGCGGCTCTCGTACATCAAACCGATCACCCGGTCGCACCGCGCCAGCATCCAATGCGCCTGCGACCGTTAGCGGCTTGAATACGGAACCCAGTTCATAGATTGCGCCGCTCGCCCGGTCGAGCAAGGCTGGGTCATCGCGGCTTAGCTCTGCCGCCTTGTGCGGATCGAGAGGCGGCCAACTCGCCATGCCGAGAACTTCGCCCGATTGGGCAGCGAGGACGATGCCAGCGCCAGCTTCCGCTTCATATTCACCCACCGCCGCAGCCAACTCCGCTTCGAGACTGAATTGGACATTCGCATCTATGGTCAAAAATAGCGGATCTTCATTGCCGCTCAGCCGGTCATCCATGGCGAATTCAATCCCGCCGAGCCCCTGGCCATCAGCGCCAGCAAAGCCAAGGACGTGACCCGCCAATGTTCCGCGCGGATAGGCCCGGCGCGACTCTTCGCGAAAGCCGATACCCTCAAGACCAAGCTCGAACACGGCCTGGCGTTGGCGCGGTGTGATTCCGCGTTCAATCCAGGCAAAGGCACGCTCATTATTGGACAGGCGGGCTGTGATCGTCTCGATATTCAAGTCAGGCAGAACGCGGGCCAATTCTTGTGCAATCAGTTCAGGTTCGCCGATGGCACGGGGATCGGCAAACACGGAATAGGCCGTCACAGATGTCGCCAACAAATCGCCATTTCGATCAACAATATCGGCGCGGCGTGGCGCAGGTTTCAGACTGGTGGCACTTGCTACTCTCGCCTCTGCACCCGAGCCCTCTAAAGCCACAATGAGGCCTTTGGCACCGATCACGCCAAACACTGCCAACAAGCAGATGGAGACGATGCGCGTGCGCATACCGCCGCCACCCATGGTGATTTCAGATCCAGATTCAGTTCGCACGCGGCGCCTCCCGATCTGTCTGCACGCTCGCGTCAGGCAGCTCCGTGGGAGGGCCAACACGGCCGTCTAAATCTACCGTTCGCACGAATTGCTCCGCTCGGGCGGGCACCATGCCCAGCTCACGGCGGGCGAACTCCTCAATCCATTCCTGACGCGATCGGTGCGCGAATTCAGCCAAGAGATCGGCTTGTTCCGATTGCGCCAACTCGATCTGTTGCTCGACCATCTCGATCTCAGCAACCGTCTCTTGAGCCCCATATTTGGCCCGGTAGAGACTAAAGATGAGCAGCGCCACGACGGCCAATCCAAAGAAGAAAGCGCGTTTGCTCATGACGCCACCTCCAATGCGTTAAGCGGTGGCAGACGCAGGCCTGTATCCACGGGCTCCGCCCAGGCTGGCGCTTTCGTCCGGGTGACCACGCGCAAACGGGCGGACCGTGCGCGCGGGTTTACAGACGTCTCCGCTTCGCTGGGCTCAACCGCTTTGCGACGGGTGAGATCGAAGCTCGGCTCTGGTCCTTTATTGACCTCAGGCATGTAGCGGGAACCGCCGCTGACGGCACCGGAGCGGGTGCGCATAAAATTCTTGACCAGCCGGTCTTCCAACGAATGGAAGGTCACCACGACAAGACGTCCACCCGCACGCAGGAGTTTCTCAGCCGCCGCCAAGCCGCGGGCGAGTTCACCAAGCTCATCATTCACATACATGCGAATGGCCTGGAAGGTCAGCGTCGCCGGATGGGTTTTCTTACCGCGACGCCCACCAACCGCGCGCTCAACGCAATCTGCGAGCTCGGCGGTGGTCTCAAACGCTTTTTCTTTTCGTTGGGCAACGATCACATTGGCAATGCGTTTGGCTTGGCGTTCTTCACCGAGCTGGCGGAAGATTGCGGTGAGGTCCTGCGCCGCCATTTGATTGACGACATCTTTGGCGCTCGGCCCGGTCTGGCCCATGCGCATATCGAGCGGCCCATCCCGCATGAAGGAAAAACCGCGCGCGCCCTGATCGATTTGAAAGGATGAAACGCCGATATCCAGCATCACGCCGTCGACACTTTCGATGCCATGGCTCAAGAGCAAGGCATCCATATCACCAAAGCGACCGAGCAGAGGGGTCAGACGTGGTTCTTGCTCAGCCATGGCTTCGGCGCGACTGATCGCGTCGAAATCACGATCGATGCCGTAAAGTTTGCAATTCGCGGCCTCGAGCACGCGCATGGCGTACCCGCCACCACCAAACGTGCCATCGACATAGGATTCGCCATCTTGCGGCGCCAATGCCTCAATCACTTCCGGCAGAAGGACGGGAATATGGCTCATTAATCGCTCTCCCCGACCACACCGCGAATACCGGGCGCCGCGAAGGCGGCGTTAAACGAGCCTTCAAAATCGCCCTGCACATCATCCAGCTGCGATTCCATTTCAGCATCATAAGCGGCGTAGCGGTCTGGCTCCCACAGATAGAAGCGATCCATGGCGCCGACGAAAACCAGGTCCTTTTGAATACCTGCCATTGCGAGATGTTTTTCGGGAATTTTAATCCGGCCCGTATCATCAAGCTTTAGTTCAACGGCTTTCGAAACCGTGCGATTCAAGAACACTTTCCGCGCGGTTGTGTTAGGACTCATCCGCAATAGCGTGGCCTGGTTCTGCTGCATCAGCGCATCACCACCGCCCTCTAAACAAGGAGAGCCATCTAAAGCTGGATACAGCAAAATGCGCGCGCCACCCTGCAAGGCATGACGGAAAGCCGCGGGCACAGAACCCCGTCCTTTGCTATCCAACGATGTCTCATAGGTCGAGACAAACACGCCCAACTCCCATCCTTCGCCCCAGCCGAAATCTCTTGGATTCAGCATGTACTGATATGGGATAACATGGGACAGCTTGGATTCAAATGGGCAACTTGGTGATTCCCTGCTGTCCACAAGGCCGCATTGACGAAACCAAAACAGAACAAACCAGAAATATACCGGAACGCACCATATGACGGTTCTGTTAACCTATACAAAACTCTTTTTTTACAATTGGTTAACCAAGACTCCTGACCGGCAAAAAATTGCACTTTTTTGCAGATTTTTTCCACACTGGCCCTTTATTTGTATGCGCAAAACACGTCTGCGTTGCCAAAAGTACACGCCTTTTCAGCTTTTTCGGCCTAGCCCCACGGATACATGCAATTACGAGTCGTCATTCTTGCCATTGGCATCATGACCGCCCTGCTCGGCGCGGCCATGATACCGTGTTGGCTTTTAGACGTCGCAGACGGGCGCGAGGAGTGGCCCGTCTTCGCCGCCAGCGCGACCATGTTGCTCTTATTTGGGGGCGGTTTGATCATCCTCTCCGGCGGACATAAGCAACGCACCGGTGCACGCGAAGCGTTTCTGCTGACCGTTGCGGTTTGGGTCGTCCTTCCGGCCATGGCAGCCATTCCTTTCATGGGCATCGGGATGAGCTTCACCGACGCCATGTTTGAAAGCATTTCCGGACTGACAACCACCGGATCGACCGTAATGGACCGGCTGGAGTTTCAACCACGGGGCCTTTTATTGTGGCGCGCCATCCTACAATGGTTTGGCGGCATTGGAATTATCGTGACCGCGATTGCAATTTTGCCAATGTTGCGCGTTGGCGGGATGCAATTGTTCCAGCTTGAAAGCTCAGATGTGTCCGGAAAATTCGTGCCCCGTATCAGCGAGGTCTCCTCGCAGATCGGCATGATCTATCTGTTCATTTCAGCCACTTGCGCCACCGCTTATATGCTGAGCGGCATGGACGCATTCGACGCCATCGCGCACGCCATGACCACAGTCGCGGCTGGTGGCTACTCGACGTCGGACGCGTCGTTTGGGGCGTTTTTGGAAGAAGCCCCGGCCGCTATTCCTGTTGCGATCATGTTCATGATCATTGCCGGGCTGCCGTTCAGCTTGCTCGCACTGGCCATGATCCATGGCCGCTTCAAACCCCTCCTCACGGATCCGCAACCCCGACTCTTTATAGGCCTCATCGCTGGCATTACGCTTCTGGTCTTCTTCCTGCGCGTGCTCGCGGATCAGGATTATGTGATTATCAGCCCGCTGGGCGGGTTTATCGAGACCTTGTTCAATGTCGTCTCGGTGATGACCGGGACAGGCTACGCCACGGCACCATATGACAGCTGGGGCGAGCCCGTGGTGATGATCTTCTTGATCACGATCTTTCTGGGCGGTTGCGCCGGTTCGGCGGCGTGCGGGATTAAGATGTTCCGTTTGGAGATCAGTTTCCGCGCCGTGCTGGCGCACGCGCAGCAAATGGTCAGTCCAAACCGGGTCGTGCGCATCCGTTATGGCGGTAAGGTCATCGACAATGATACATTGCAATCGGTGATGGTATTTGTGTTCTTGTACCTCGCCACATTTATCGTCGCTGCAATCTTGCTCAGTCTCACAGGTGAAGACCCGCTCACGGCGATTTCTGGCGCCGCGACCAGCGTGTCCAATGTTGGTCCAGGCCTTGGCGCGGAAATTGGTCCAGCGGGGACGTTTCAAGACTTAACCGATCGCGGCAAGTGGATCTGCGCCATCGCGATGCTGCTCGGACGCTTAGAGTTTACCGCGGTCTTCGTTCTCATGACCCGTCAATTCTGGCGCGGTTAAGCAGTCAGGGATTAGAATCCCTCATTGCTCCCGCGCGATAAATCCGGCAGAAGCACGCCATGGCCGATACATTGCACACACCGACAGAAGATTTGCAGGCGACGTTGCTCGACATGGGGCGGCGCGCACGCCTTGCCTCAAGCAAACTCGCCAAGGCGGGTACAGATGAACGCACCCAAGCTATTCTCGCCATGGCTGACGCGCTCAACGCGGCTGAGCCGACAATCTTAGAGGCTAATGCACAAGACCTTGCTGGCGGTCGCGAGAAAGGCCTCACGGATGCGATGATGGATCGTCTCGCCCTGACATCTGATCGCGTGCAAAGCATCGCCAATGCGCTGCGCGCAGTGGCTGAACTACCAGATCCCGTTGGCAGTGAGATCGCGCGCTGGACCGTACCCTCCGGGCTGGATATCGCCCGGGTACGGACTCCGCTTGGCGTTATTGGCATCATCTATGAAGCCCGTCCAAACGTCACCGCAGACGCGGCTGCTTTATGTGTCCGCTCTGGCAATGCCGCCCTGTTGCGGGCGGGCAGCGAGAGCTTGCACTCTGCAATGGCCATCGCGGATGCCCTTCGTGCTGGCTTAAGCGCGGTCGGCTTGCCGGCAGATGCGGTGCAATTGGTCCAGACCAAAGACCGAGCAGCCGTTGGCTACATGCTGTCTGGCCTAAACGGCAATCTGGATGTGATCGTTCCACGCGGGGGCAAAAGCCTGGTTGAGCGCGTGCAAGAAGAAGCCCGCATCCCCGTGATCGGTCATTTGGAAGGCCTCTGCCATGTCTATGTCGATGCCGCGGCCGATCCACAGATGGCGATCGACATCACCGTCAATGCGAAGATGCGCCGGACAGGAATTTGCGGCGCGGCGGAGACCTTGCTGATTGACCAACACGTCGCGGACTCCTTGCTGCCTGCGATCGCGAGTGCGCTGAAAGATTCAGGCTGCGCGATGGTCGGGGATGATGCCGCCCGCGCAATTTATCCGGACATGCGTGTCGCCACAGAACAAGATTGGCGGACCGAATATTTGGCGCCGACGATTTCTGTGCGCGTGGTCGACGGCTTGGCGGGCGCGATTGAGCACATCACGACCTATGGCACCAGCCATACGGAGTGCATCATCACGGAAGACACCGCCACGGCAGAGCGCTTTTTTGCAGAAATTGATGCCGGCATTTTGATCCATAATGCCTCTACACAATTCGCCGATGGCGGTGAGTTTGGCATGGGCGCCGAAATCGGCATCGCGACCGGTCGCATTCACGCGCGTGGTCCGGTGGGGGCTGAGCAGTTGACCATATTCAAATATGTCGTTCGCGGCGACGGACAAACCCGTCCTTAACGGCGACAAGGCGATAAAGCCCTTATGACATATTCTCGACCTGCAGCCTTTTTGCCGCCGCGCAGCATACGTGCGCGCATCGGGCTGTTCGGCGGCAGTTTCGATCCCCCACATAGCGGGCATTTGCACGTCGCTGAGACCGCGATGAAACATCTCGGGCTCGACCAGGTCTGGTGGTTCCCGACGCCCGGCAATCCTCTAAAAGAGGCGCCGAGCGACTATGACGCGCGGTTTGCCGCAGTCGAAACCCTCACCCGTCATCACCGTAAGTTTCGCGTCAGTGATGTCGAAAAGAGACTGAACCTCAGATACACAATTGACCTGGTTGAGTTGCTCAAACGACATTGCCGTGAGGCCCAATTGGTGTGGATTATGGGCGGCGACAGTTTGATGACCTTTCACTATTGGAAAGACTGGCAAAAGCTGACCGAGCTGGTGCCCGTCGCCGTCGTCGCACGGCCGGGCTTTGAACTCGCAGCGCGTGTTAGCCCGTTCGCGAAACTGCTTAAAACACGTCGCTTACCAGACCATGCCGCATTGGCATTACCAGCACGAAACGCACCAGCCTGGGTCTACCTGCCCGCACCGCTCAATCCCGTGTCGTCGACCCAGCTTCGCCAATTGCAATCGTCTTAGTTTTCATCGAGCGGTAGAAGGAACACGCTATCGCGGAGCTCTTTGAGACGCTGTATACCATCCGGGCCCCGCGGCTGCCCTTTTGGCCAATGACAAAAGGTCAAAACAAAGGTGCTATTGATCAAGTTGGTTGTGCCGATCCCTTCTGAGAGAGAGCCGTCTTCGCTCTCATACTGCCACGCTGCAGCGACCAGATTCGGCTGTGAGGTTCGTCCCGTTTGAGATGTACCGAAATGTGTGAACCGACCAAATTCCCGCATCCATATCCATACGGTCATCGAAAGATCTCTCTGCATAATCTCGTAGTTTGCCGCAGGTGAAAGGGTGATTCCATGCTCAGACCCGAAGCCGGTCATTCTAAACCTTTGCGGTCGGTCGATGTTTACGGAAAGATCACAAAGAAGATCGCTCGATGGATGATAAAAAACAGCCAGGAGGCGATCCAGGCTTCCGAGCGGACCCGGTCTTGCGATTTTCGTTCTTTTCGCATTTCTCACATGATGCGGTTCGTAGAATAAGCGCCATCCAGGCGGCGATTGGATAGAGATCATACCAATGTCGCTCAATATACCCGGCACGGCATTCTCAGCCGCGAAATCCGACCGTTCTTGCGTCACGAAACGCCGCTCAAATGGAGTTTCAGCCGCGCTTGTCTGCGACAGAATTGAGGTTGCCAACCAGAGCACCAGCAAGCCGATTGAGTAGGATCTCAACACTTGGAGCCTCACCCAACCCCAACGAAGCGAACTGCGGCGCGCACTTGCCTGAGCAATTCGAGCTCATTGTCACCGCGCGCGCCGTCCACCCAATAGCAAAAGGCGTGCGTTGACGTTCGGTCGGTCGTGTCAGCGACGCCGAATCCGAGGGCTGGGTAATCAGTATCAAACAGAACGAAATACCATTGCATCTCGTGCATGGGTGCAGCAGTCATCTGATCACCTGCTTGCAACCAAGTATCATCGATAAATCCATCAAGCAGGCTTCCCCAAGAGCCCTGCAAAAAAAACAAAGTGAATTTGGTCATCAAGATCTTCCGCCACGCGTTGTTCAATATCAGAACCTATGGGCGTAAACTCCGAAATTACGCGACAAACCACTCTGGCATTTGGATGGAACAAAATACCGTCAAGATAACGTTCTTGATCGGGTTTGCGTTCACCCTGAAAGTAAGAAAAATGGGGGACAGAATCATACTCATACAATTCCCAGTCATCTGGCTCTAAGAAACGAATGTGCCGACCTGGGCTGATTAAAACCCGTGACCGTTTCAGGCCCAATTCATCCGGTACGATCTGTGGCACCGCATGATCTTCTGGACTTCCGAATTTTGGTTCAAATTCACCGCACGCAGCGAGGCAAATTAGTGTCCCCAACACTAATTTTTTCATGCGCACATGAAACCATAGCCAGGTTAAGACAGTTCTTATATGGGCAAGAAATCTTCACACACTTGATGATCGTTTCGAGATCGGAGGCGGGCTATGACAGACCTTCACATCTTCACTACAGGCGGCACGATTGACAAAGTCTATTTCGACGCTTTGTCCGAATTCCAAGTCGGCGAGTCGCCACTGGACGCTATTTTACGCGAGGCCAATGTCGGTATCGATTATGAGCTGACCTCATTGATGAAAAAAGATAGCCTCGAGCTGACCGATCCTGATCGCGACTTGATACGTGATGCGGTTGATCAGTCGGCGTGTCGGCACATATTGCTGACGCATGGCACAGATACCATGGCCCAGACCGGCCAACACTTAATGGGCATAGAGAACAAGACGATTGTCCTGACCGGCGCGATGCAACCAGCGCGCTTGCGATCAACTGACGCCATTTTTAATGTCGGATTCGCAATTTGCGCGGCGCGCCTACAACCGCCTGGCGTCTATTTGGCGATGAATGGACATGTGTTCCCCGCCGATCAGGTCCGCAAAGACCGCGCGGCGGGTCGTTTTGTGTCGGAAGAATAGGTTTCGGCCTCAAAGAGGGTCCGCAAAAATCATCATATAAGGACCAAGAGGTCGAAGATTGCGGATGCCACTATGGGCGCCGACGCCGCGCGCATCGGGACCAATCAGCATATTGGTGGAACTGCCGGAATCGAGCTGCCCACCAAAAACGACGCCTGCTCTGACCGCGCGATCTATCATATAGTGCCCCGACACATGCTCGAATGCCATTAAGTAAAGGACACGCGCCTCCGGATCTATGCCGATAAATGTTCGCGCAAAAACTTCGTCCACACTGCTCAGAGCGATTGGCACGGGTTGATTATTTCTCACTTGTACGCCCTGCACGCCGAGCCCAAGCGTCGCGCGATCTAAACTGTCAGCACTGGGAGGTTTTTCGAGCAAAAATTCAGCCGCCATGGCGGCATCCCAATAGAGCAGATAAGAATGCTCATGCAGATGAGATACCTCGCCATCCACGACCATTGTTTCTATTGATCGTACCGCTTTTCCAGGTATTGCGCTGGTGATAGATCCGGGATGAAACAAGCACGTATTCATCAACACAGCAGCCCCACTCCGCCACAAAGCCGCATCTGCGAATTGCAACTTATAATGTGCACCGGTCGGATCATCTGAGCGGACATCAAAATCGAACGGGCGGTTTTCAATCCGAACCCCCGGCGTATCCCAGTGTACCTCGACAATCATGACCTTGCCACGCGCTTCATGCGTCTCCGGTAGGTCTTCGACCGTGAGATAAACACCTCGATAGATCTCGGTCCGCACCTGCGCGTCCGGGGTACGGTGCGCGAGTACGAATATCGCTACGCTCACACCGAGTATAAAGGTTGCAACAAAACCAAAGAGAATTCTTCGCCAAGGCATGGCGAGACGCTAAAAACAGGAGCATTGTGTGGCAAGCGGATTGTGGACTGTAACTGCATACGCCGCGGTGCAACAATTACAGATTCCCAGTCACTGTTGCGGATTCACCCTAGGCCATGCTCGCGACGCATGTTAAGTTGATCACACAAACAACCCTATGGAGCTTCGCCCTGCCCGCTGTAAAAACTGAGACAAATTCGGCCCGCGCTGCGACGATTGAAGACATCCGCGCGTTCTCAGACATCATCATCGCCTCTTTGGAAGATGACAAAGCCGAAGACTTGACCGTTATTGATCTAACGGAAAAATCCTCACTCGCAGATATTATGATCATCGCATCCGGTCGCTCAGCCCGGCATGTGAGCGCAATTGCGGATCATCTGGCGCAGAAGGTGAAGGAGAAAACGGGTCAGTCGCCGAAGCTTGAAGGCCTGCCAAATGCCGATTGGGTTCTGATCGACTTGGGCGACGTGATTGTTCACCTTTTCCGTCCTGAAGTGCGCGCCTTTTACAATCTGGAAAAGATATGGGCGGGTGATAGCGGTCACCGTCCGTCTGACGTGTAAGCGCCGCAGCGCCGCCTCATGCACATTCGTTTGATTTCTATCGGAAAGCTGAAAAGCGGTCCGGAAAAGGATATGGTGGATGACTATGTTGGCCGCTTCAACAAAGCAGGCCCGGGCATTGGACTGCGATCTCTGAAACTCATCGATTTAGCCAGTGGTGGAGGCCTGCAGGCTGAAGGTGAGCGTCTACTCGCCGCGCTACCGAGCGGGGCGAAAGTGGTTCGATTGGACGAGCATGGTCCTCAATGGAGCTCGATGAAGCTTTCTAGCCAGATCGCCAAATGGCGCGATGATGGAATGGGACAGCTTTGTTTTGTAGTCGGCGGGGCGGAAGGCTATTCAGACGCGGTACGCGCTGCCTGCCCAGAGACATTGGCCTTTGGCCCGCAAACCTGGCCCCATCGTTTGGTCAAAGTGATGCTGACCGAACAACTCTATCGCGCTGTCAGCTTGCAAGCCGGTTTGCCCTATCACAAGGCTTAGGATTTCGGCGTCATCCCAAAACGTTTCCAGAAGAAGCCATCGACAACGCGCTTGGGGAGCAACATGGGCAAGGTGAAATTGGTCAATTTGTCGGGCACCGGTGCATAACGCGCTTTGGGCTTGGCCGCGGTCAATGCGGTTTCGATCGTTTCCGCAATGATCGATGGATCTAACCCGGTACGCCCGCCCTCTAACATGGTCTCGCTAAACTTTTCGATTGGCGCTGCCCAAGGGGAATTGGAATAAGGGTTGGAGCTATTATCCGCTTCAGCTTTATCCCATATCGGCGTCTTGACTGCACCGGGCCCAATCGCGATCGCGTCGATGCCGAAAATGACGAGCTCTCGGCGCAAACTGTCTGTCATGCTTTCGACCGCATGCTTGGTGGCTGTATATGCACCAAGGAAAGGCGAAGCGAGGCGTCCGCCAACGCTGGTAATATTGATGATCCGGCCACCCGGACCGTTCAGCGACTCGTCCATACCCAGCAATGGTACGAAGGCTTGGCTGGCGCGTAATAATCCAAAAACATTGACGTCAAAATGCGATTTGAATTGGTCAAGCGGCTGTACCGCCAAGGGCCCCATATTGGCGATCCCGGCATTATTGACCAAGCCCGCCAGCTTTTGGCCGGACAAGGCTGCGCGGATCGTATCCACCGCAGCGTCGACCTGCTCCGGAGTGGTCAGGTCTAACAAGATTGGCTTGATCCGTTCATCCGCTGCGAGGAGCGCCTCACCGTCTTCCGGTTTGCGAATACCGGCAAAGACTTGCCAGCCTTTCGCGGCCAAATGTTCTGCGGCACTGCGGCCAATGCCGGTCGAGGCGCCGGTGATGACGACGGTTTTCATAAAGCGGATTCCTAGACGTGTTTATTTTCTATACGCACTAATATACAATATGGATTAATCGCGATCTGCACCACCTTTGATCACTTTCAGATTCGGACGGGATTTTGGGCGGGGCGTACGCTCCGTTGGTGCGGGCTCGTTTGATGGCATGTCGCTGGCACGGACCAGTTGAGGCGTGCTGGATCGAGTCGGCGGTGGCGATGTGTCTTCAACGTCCTCGTCGATTTGGCGAACGCGCGGCGCGGTTCTGCGCTTAAAGCCGCCTTTGGCCCCGAACCCAGACTTGGCCTTGCCGCGTGCTTTTTTGTCAATTTCGCGCAATTTGATGTGCTGCAAGGAGGAAAGCGCTTCATCAGCTGCGCCTTTCTCAGGATCATGAAAGGCCGAACCGTAAGTTTCTATCCGCTCTTCAACTTCCTCTAAAAACTGCTTTTCCCAATCAGAAAGGGGCGGGCCTAAGCCTTGCTCAGCCAACATCGCCGCCTTGCGGATCTTCCGCAGAGCTTTGCGTTTCTTTTTTTCGTCAACGTCGCGCGGCATGCCCTTATCTACGGGGTTCCGACACGGTTAATCAAGCGTCAGGCTTAGAGTTCGCCAAGCGCGTCGAGATAGACTTCCAAAATCGCTTCTTGTTCTTGGCGTTCCTGACGATCTTGCTTGCGCAGTTTGACCACCGTGCGCAACGCCTTGGTGTCATAGCCCAGCGCTTTGGCTTCGCCATAAACTTCTTTGATCTGCTCAGCGATTTCTTTCTTCTCTTCCTCAAGCCGTTCAATGCGTTCAACCGTCAGACGCAGCTTGTCGCGGGCGGTTTCGCTCAAATTGTCATTCATCGGCTCAGTCATTAGATCTCTCGCAATATGTTCGTCTCAAAGGCTCCCGCTCCCTAATCGCAAATGCTTTATTTTGCGAGAGGCAATCGCGACGTTTTGCAGCCGCTGCCTAACAGGAAATTGAGGTCATCGTGAGTAGACCTCTCGCGCGGACGACTTATTTGAAGATTATGATGAGAGACAAGATGATGTTCATGCCGCGTCGCGCCTTCCTTTTGGCGGCGCCAGCGGCGCTGATCACCGCCTGTTCAGGCGCGGGCAATGGCGGTAAGGCATTTGCCGACACGGCTGTGACCGATTTCTCGGGCAGTGAGTGGCGGACGCTCACGGAAGAGGAATGGAAGCAAAGATTGGATCCTCTTGCTTTTCGGGTGTTGCGTGAAGAAGCGACCGAACGGGCCTTCACATCACCGCTCAATGATGAAAAGCGAAAAGGCGTGTTTCATTGTGCCGGCTGCGACTTAGCCATCTTCGAAAGCGACACGAAGTATAATAGCGGAACCGGTTGGCCGAGCTTCTACGACTACATTCCAGGGACGCTTGGTTTTAAGGAAGACAATAAACTCTGGATGACGCGCACGGAGTATCATTGCGCCCGGTGTGGCGGTCATCATGGCCATGTTTTCAATGATGGACCGGCGCCAACCGGCTTGCGCTATTGTAACAATGGTGTCGCGCTCACCTTCAAGCCCGCTTAATCGTCTTTCGCGGCCCCGAACAAATCCATTTGATTAGGATCGACAAAGCGTTTGCGTCGGCTTTTTTTCGTTCGGCCCGATTTGAAATATAGATCGTCTGTGTGATCTTCTTGATTGGGATCCGGATCTTGAATCGGTCGCGGTTTAGGCTTTGGCTTTTTAGGCGTTTTCGCAAGTTTCCAATAGGTCACCGCCAGGACGGTATTGCCAGCCCCATCCTCGTAATTCTGAACGAAGCCATGACCGGGATTGGTCTCAGCCTGTTCGAGAATTTTCGCGAGATCCTTCTCCGCTGGTGTAATCCACTCCGTTTCCAAAGACGCAATCGCGACGTTTTCAGCCAATTCCTCAGCTTCGTACCGCGTGCGGGCCGCCGCCTGCGCATTTTTCAGCGCATCACGGGCGGTTTTTCCAAGGGGATAAGCATGGCTCATAGCGCAGCAGCTAGGTCCAGATAGAGGGAGAGTCCAGTCCGCATATCAGACAATCTTCAGGCCAAGGCCGGTTGACATAAACGCGTCGCGGCCAACCGCGCAAATCGCAATGTCACGGCCTTGCGGCGAGCTGCTGCGAGCTTCTCAATATCCGGCTCGCGTATGACCGCCCCGCCATAGGCGTCAGCAATGATCAATCCTGTGTCTTCAGGAATCAGCTCCTGCGGAAACCCTTGGCTCACGGCGAAGTAAAACCGATCGCAAAAAGGACGATATTCCGGCCATTTTTGATCGCTGCGAAAATCGGCGACAGAGGATTTAATCTCGACAATCGAAATCTCGCCTCCTGGCCCAATCGCAGCCACATCCGCGCGGCGACCATTGGCCAAAGTCATCTCGGTGACGCCAGCAAAGCCATAATCATGCAGGAGCCTTAACACGCCACGTGCGATCTCAGCCGCGCCAGGGTCGAGTGTCTCTGCCTGCATGATTGCCTCCCAGTTTGTTGCCATAATGTTCCAAGTCATTCGGCACTGCAAGAGGCAACATCAAAAAAGCCCCGACCAATTGGCCGGGGCTTCTTCAAAACAGATCCAATCTGAGATTAGTCGCTGGACAAGAGCGACAGGAAGAATTGGAAAATGTTGACGAAATAGATGAAGAAGTTCAGCGCGCCGATATTGGTTGCGACGGCCATTCCCCGCTGGTCACCGCCCAGCTGGAAATAGGTTTCCTTCAAAGATTGCGTGTTCCAAGCGACCAAGATGGCAGAGAAGAGCGCAAAGCCACCGGAAATGATCAGCTGCATCGGGCTACCGAATTCAAAGAATGGTATGCTTGGGAAAATCATCGGCAGGATGAAGAATAACAGGCCGATAATGAATGTCGCCCAAAGTCCCATAATGGCGAATGTGCCGATCGGACCCAGGTCACGCTTTGTCGTATAACCAAACAGAGAGAGGCCTGCAAAGGTCGCTGCCGTCGCCAAGAAAGCTTTGGTGATGACGAAATGCGACATGCCACCAAGGCCAAGATTTGCCATCAGGAAGTAGACCCCCATGGACAGGCCGAGTGCGACAACAATCGCCCAATAGAGAATCGCACTGCCCGTTGGGCTGGGATTTTTCATCAAGAACATGGAGCCAAAGATGAGCGCGACAGGGGCGAACATAACGATATAGGTCAGCGGTGGCGTATAGATCGCCATGCTAATCGGTGCGACAGATCCCGCGACATAAGCAATAATACCGGACAGGGCGATGCCAAGAGCCAGTTTATTGTAGACGCCAAGCATGAACGAGCGGAGGCCCTCATTGACGCTGGCATCCATTGTCCGGCCATGCGCCGCAGACGTATTGAATTGGTTCATTTCTTCCTCTTTTCAAAGGCCCGCACACGAGCGCACGGATTGCCTATATTATGTGCTCTTTTTTATCGCTTTTCAAGAACAACCGGCTGGTCAGGACAAGATTCCGTGCCTATCGGTTTTAGCGATCAAGTAATGAGGAAATTCCTATGACGATTGAGCGACGGCGCTTGGGGCGTACAGATTTGATGGTCAGCTCTTGTTGTCTCGGCACCATGACATGGGGCGAGCAAAATACAGAAGCTGAAGGCCACGCCCAAATGGACTATGCCATGGATCGGGGGGTCGATTTTTGGGACACTGCGGAAATGTATTCGGTACCGCCCAGAGCCGAAACCCAAGGGTCAACTGAGCGCATTATCGGCACCTGGTTTCAAAAGACGGGCCGCCGTCAGGAGGTCATTCTCGCAACCAAAATCGCCGGCCTATCCAAACAGCTATGGACGCGTGATGCCGATGTCACTTGGACGCGTCACACCAAGGACCAAGTCGATGAAGCCGTGATGAAAAGCCTGAAAAGGCTGCAAACCGACTATATCGACCTGTACCAATTACATTGGCCAGCCCGTCCTACGTCAATGTTTGGAAACAAAATAGATTCAAAGGCTTACGGGTATCCGTACGAACCGTTTGAGGAAATCCTGTCGCATCTAGACGCGCATGTAAAAGCCGGGCGCATTCGTCATGTCGGCGTTTCGAATGAAACCCCATTTGGGGTCATGCGGTTTTTGGCAGAAAGCAATGCCCGTGCACTCCCGCGCATGGCCTCCATTCAAAATGCCTACAATCTCGTCAATCGAACTTTCGAAGATGGTGGCCTGGAAGAGGTGTGTGTCCGGGAAGAGATCAGCTTATTGGCCTATTCACCGCTGGCACAAGGCTATTTAACCGGCAAGTACCGCAATGGCGCGTTGCCGAAAGGCTCACGCAAAGAACTGTTTCAGCGCTTGCAGCGTTATGAAAGCCCGCAAGGATTGCGGGCGACAGAGTCCTATCTCGCATTGGCCGACAAGCACGGTATCGACCCGACCAAACTGGCGCTAAAATTCTGCGATACGCGCGCGTTCATGGGCTCGACGATTATTGGCGCCACGACAATGGAACAGCTGGAAATCTGTATCGACGCCTTCGATCTGCCCTGGACCGACGAGTTAGAAGAGGCTGTGAACACCCTCCACGCAGAGCAACCATCGCCCTGTCCTTAACCAATGACAGGCCTGTCCTCGTTTGACTTTACCCCCGCCAGAAGGCAGTTTTCTTGCGAGCGTTTCAACCATTACACGAAACGCTCGCAACAAAGGGGAATACAAATGGCAGACGCCTCAAAATACGAAGACAACATCAAAAAATACGCCAATGGCTATAATCAAGCCGCGGCAGAAAAGATTGTCGGACACCTCGGCATCGCGCTGCGCAATCGGGACAGTTCACTTGTTTCGTGCTCAGACAGCACCGAGTTACAGCGCGTGCGCGAGAAATGGTGCCGTGGGAAACTGTCTCTAGCGCACACCAATGATGAGCTAGACGCCGCGATCGCGACGGTTTGCGATGCATTGAAAGATGAAGGCGGGAACAAATCTCGCGTCACTTTCTACTATTTGCTAGCCGAGCATTTCGGGAAACTCGAGGCTCTTGCAGGATAGAGCGTGACCTCATATTGAGTTTTGCAAACCCGGCCGATTTGGTCGGGCTTGTTGGTTTTAACATTGATCAGGTTCACCCTGAAATTGTCATGCACCGCTTATTCGCTGCCCTACCCGTCCCCGATGATCTCGCCGATCGCCTCGAACCTTTGAGGGTCGATGTCTATGGCGCGCGCTGGCGCCGCCGCGAGCATTATCACGTAACGCTTTGTTTTTATGGCAAAGTTGATGGTGAAGTCGCACACGAGCTCGCTGATGCGTTAGACACTGTACGCGCGCCTGCCATTTCCTTGGAACTGTCCGGTGTCGGGTGGGTTGGTCGCAAAGAACCCCGCGCACTTTATGCAAGAGTGGCTGAGACAGACGCGCTCAGCGACTTAGCGGAACAATGCCGCAAGCTCGCACGTCAGTTTCGCCTCACACTCGGCCAAGACCCATTTGTGCCGCATATTACGGTCGCCTATTGCAACCAATCCCCACTTGAAGCCGTGCGGGCTTGGAGTGAGGATTTTCAAATCCTGCGCAGTGAACCCTATCTCGTCGACGCCTTCCATCTTTATGAAAGCTTCACGGGACATCGCCGCCAAAGCCTTTATGTCCCGCAGGCAGACTACACATTAGTGTGAAGAGCTACTGACGCTTTCTGTCATCAGTCACGGTTGACCCTACACGTAAAAGGCGAAACAAACGCGTATGGCACAACCGATAAAAAAGCGCGTTTCCTCCCCATCTGAACTCGAGCGCTACCGTGCCGTCCGCGCGCAATCGATGGCATTGGTGTCGACATTGAGCGATGCTGATGCCACTGCGCAATCGATGCCGGATGCAAGCCCCGCCAAATGGCATTTAGCGCACACATCTTGGTTCTTTGAAGAATTCATGTTGGCCCCGATCTTTGGCGATAAAATACGGTTCCATGACCGCTTCAGCTTCTTGTTCAATTCCTATTATGACGCTGTCGGCACGCGGCATGAGCGCGCCAAACGCGGTTTGCTTACGCGCCCTTCATTGGATGAGGTGTTTGCCTATCGGCGCCATGTAGACGCCCAAATGGAATCGCTGATCCGCGACCATTCAGAGGCGCTCGACTTGCTTGATCTCGGGCTTGCACATGAGCAGCAACATCAAGAGCTCTTGCTCACCGATATTCTTCACCTGTTCGCGCAGAATCCGCTGCAACCCGCGCTGAAGCCAGATGTGAACTTGCAGACCGCAAATCTCGAAGCTGCGCCATTGGTGTGGAACACATTTGATGGTGTCGTCACCGAAATCGGGCATGACGGCGAAGCGTTCGCATTCGATTGTGAGACTCCGCTGCACCCCATCATTGTTCGTCCATTCGAGCTGGCCAGCCGCGCGGTCACAAATGGCGAGTGGCTTAGCTTCATGAAGGCGGGGGGTTATGAGTCTCCCCAGTATTGGCTTTCAGATGGCTTTGCCTGCGCACAGGCGGAAGCCTGGCAAGCGCCGCTGTACTGGCACAAACGTGAAGACCAGTGGCACACAATGACCCTATCCGGTCCACAAAGGGTCAATCTCGAAGCCCCAGTCACGCACATTAGCTTCTATGAAGCCGACGCATACGCGACTTGGGCAGACGCTCGGTTGCCGACGGAGCAAGAATGGGAAATTGCCGCGCGCGAGACCGCTCCCATGGGAACGTTTGCCGGCGCAGGCTATTACCAACCGCAAGTCCAAACGGCCGCAGATCAGAACTATTATTTCGGTGATGTCTGGGAATGGATGGCCAGCCCATTCACGCCTTATCCCGGCTTTACCGTCGCATCCGGCGCGGTGGGGGAATATAATGGCAAATTCATGAGCGGGCAGATGGTGCTGCGGGGGGGCTCCTGCGCGACCCCAGATGATCATATCCGTGCAACCTATCGCAATTTCTTTCACCCTGAAAAACGCTGGCAGTTTTCCGGTCTTCGCCTGGCAAGAGATATCTAAATGGATGATGCATTTGATCCCGTTGCGTCCGGTGCACGCGCAGCCTTTTTCAAAGCCGTGGTGAATGGACTCTCGCAACTGCAGAAGACGCTACCCTGCCAGTATTTCTATGATGAAATCGGCTCAAACCTCTTCGAACAGATAACGACACTCGATGAGTATTATCCCACACGCACGGAAACCGCGATCTTGCAGCAAAATGCGGCCGATATCGCGCAGGCGCTCGGACCCGACGTCCTTTTGGTGGAGTATGGCGCGGGAGCCTCAACGAAAACGCGTATCCTTCTCGACAGTTTGAATCGCATTGCTGGTTATGTGCCCATCGACGTTTCAGAAGACTTCTTGTTGGACACCGCAGACGGATTGCGAAACGAGTATCCGGACTTGCCCGTGCATCCGATTGTGGGTGACTTTATGGGTCGGTTCGGGCTGCCGTCAGAAGCGAGAGGTACACCCGTTGGGTTTTTCCCCGGCTCGACAATTGGCAATCTTGATGATGTGGAAATTGGCGCATTTATGCGGGCGGCGCGAGCGCTTTTGGGAGCCGATGGACAATTTCTCCTAGGCGTAGATTTGCGAAAATCAGCCGACATCCTCATCCCCGCTTATGATGATTCCCGAGGGGTCACTGCGGCCTTCAACTTGAACCTCCTGACCCGCATCAATCGCGAACTTGGCGCGGATTTCAACTTGGATACCTTCCGGCACAAAGCGGTCTGGAATGATGCCGCCTCTCAGATTGAGATGCATCTCGAAAGCTTGGTCGACCAAAGCGTGACCATTGGCGCCGATCAGTTCAAGTTCACAGCTGGCGAAACCATTCACACAGAAAACTCCCGCAAATTCGATTTGGAATCATTGACGGCGCAACTGTCCGATGCGGGCTGGCAGCTGCAGCACTCTTGGCAAGATGAGAGACGCTATTTCGCCGTTTTGCTGCTGTCAGCACAATAGCAACAGGGTGACATTTGGGTAACGCTTTGCGCCGCTCACCCACAAACTGGTGTAATTGCGTGCCGCCGACGCGTTTACGAGCGCGAATTCACGCATCTGCACGAATTTCGTGCGATCCGCAGAAAAAACAGCGCTCTGTTTGGTCTATAGTGGCTAAATCCCAGGCAGTCGGCTCTTTTAGGCCCACCAATCGCAATATCTGGAAGGAGCGGATTGATGGGAAAAATGATTTCACGAGGTCTGGCGCTCGCAATGGTCGCTGGTGCGTTTACAGCCCCTGCAGCGATCGCTGAAGGTGAGTTTTCGGGCAATGTTGCCCTGACCACCGATTATGTCTGGCGCGGATTCTCGCAGAACAGCGAAAACCCAGCCATTCAAGGTGGCTTTGATTATGCTAATGGCGCGTTCTACGCGGGCACATGGGCATCGATCGTCGATTTTGGCGGCGCCAATATGGAGCTTGACCTATATGGCGGTTTTGCTGGCGAAACAGAGGCGGGCCTGTCTTGGGATGTCGGTGTTATCGGCTATATCTATCCAGACACAGATGATCTCGACTTTGTCGAAGTATATGGTGGTCTCGGCTACACATTCGACGCTGTTTCACTCGGCGGCTACCTCTATGTCGACCCAGACAATGAGACCGTCTATCTCGACCTGTCTGCTGGCTTCAGCGCGACCGACACGCTCGGCTTTGACGCCACGGTCGGCAACTATCTCGACGGCTTCGATGAGTACACAAACTATTCACTCGGCGCGACACTGAGCACCGAATATGTCGACTTTGACCTACGCTTCTGGGGGTCTGATGTTGACGGTGATCCAAACGCTGACGAACGGGTTGTTCTGACCGTCAGCCGTTCTTTGTAAGCCTGATTTAGGCTTCAAGCCCGCCTGTTGCCCTCCTGTCTTGGGCGGGGTTTGACTGACCGCTGCGCTGATCGATTTAATCGGTCCGCAGCGGTCTTTTCTTTTTGAGCGCGCGCTCGATTAGGCTTCAGCAGTCCGCCGCAGAATAACCGGCGAGACCAGAGCTAAGACTCCACTCGCTACGATGCACCAGCCACTGAGATACAGCATTTGCGTCGGCAAAGTGACCCCGCGATCGATAAGATAGCCAGTTAGGCCAGGCCCAATCGCCGTCGACGCAACACCTGCAGCGACCGCGATGGCTCGCACAGAGCCTAAATTCCGAACCCCGTAAACCTCTGGCCACAAGGCTCCGATCAGCGGTGCGGTAAAGCCATAACTCACGCCGACCAGAAACATGAAAGCATAAATGCCCCATAAGGGCGTCAGCAAGCCGACCGTAAGACAGGCACAACAAAGCGGGATCAAATAGAATGGCAGCAAACGAATAGCGCCGAACCGATCAATCAGCTGACCGCTCATCAGAGAAAAGACGACCGTCGTGATCGCCATGATCGGAAAGGCTGCGGCGAAGGCGAGCGCATCATATCCCCGCAATTCGATCAGATAGTCTTGGTGGAAAAAGATCGTCGTCCCAATAAAGGGCGGTGCGAGCACACCGACCAATAAGGCATAAAAGATCGGATCCGCAGCCACTTGTGCGACCGTTTTATCTGGGCCAAGGCGCGCTTGCGTGAGATCTGGATCGCTGGCTTGCGGCGTACGCTCAACCCGCCAGAGCGATAGGATCATCGGCATGGCGAAGAGCAGTAGAAGGCCTGCTGCGATCAGCCAGCCCGCTTGCCACCCCAGGCCAACCGCAACGATTGTAAAACCAATGGGCAACAAGGCTTCGCCGGTCTGATGTCCTGGGACGATCAGTGACGTCGCGCGACCGCGATTGGCGACATACCAACGACCAATTTCGGTATATGCCGTATGGGTCATCATGCCCTGACCGAAGAGACGCAATAAATAGAGGGCGAGCACCAAAACCAAAATTGACGGTGCGAAGGCCATGAGCAGACACGCGCCTGCAAGAGCCGGAATGACAAATCGCGCAACTTTCCAACCCGGCATGTGATCCAAGGTTCGCCCCAAAAACGGCAAGGTCAGCGCGCTGCCAATCGTGGCGATCATATAGATGCCGCCAAATTCCCCATCGGTCAGCTGGAACTTGGCCCGCAGCTCCTCGCCCGACAGACCGATAAAAAAGGTTTGCCCAAATGACGAAAAGAAGGTGAGCAAGAAGCCCCCTGAAATCCATCGCCCATTATCACGCAGAAAACTCAGCATTTGTCGGGCTATGCGGGAAATCGTCAAATCAGGGAAGTCAAATATGAAAACCGCTTGGTTTGTTTAAGAGCTAGGGTCGTTAACTGCCGACTCCCTCAAAGCGCGTCATGCGTCAAAACAAAGAAAAAACGGCTCGGGAGATCCCGAGCCGCCTTGCTTTCATCACCGAAATGCCTCGCGGCAATTAGCCAGCAATCTTACGGACATAGTCGTAATCGGCTTTTTTCTTTTCGCGCTTCTTTGCAGGCTGGAATGCGATCTTCGCATGCTCCGCGCAGTAGGGGCCACATGTGGCTTTACGGCCGCAAAACGCGAATTTGGGATCAGCTGGGTCGCCAATCGGCCATTTGCACATGCTGTCGCGCAAGGTCAAAATGGTGGCCGCTTCGCCATCTGCGAGAGGTTGTGGTGGTAGCGTCGTGAGCATGGCTGTTTTTTCGACCTGTTTGAGGTCTGGTTCAGCCACAACACGCTGTGGTTTTGGCGTGATGACGCTGCCATCTGGTTGCACGCGCGGCTTCGGACGCGCCAAACGCGGTGGAC
This sequence comes from Henriciella sp., assembly GCA_013213825.1. Lineage (GTDB taxonomy): Bacteria > Pseudomonadota > Alphaproteobacteria > Caulobacterales > Hyphomonadaceae > Henriciella. The sequence goes on along the minus strand of JABSQA010000003.1, from coordinate 7,435 downwards.
GTTTGACCGGACGCGACGGCGTTGCCCGCCCAGAAAGTCCCAAACGGTGTACCTTTCCGATGACGGCGTTGCGCGTTACGCCGCCGAGTTCTTTGGCTATTTGGCTGGCCGAATGACCCTCTGCCCATAGCTTCTTTAGTACTTCTACTCGATCTTCAGTCCACGCCATGCGCAAAACCCCGCTCTTTGGCAGCCCCTAGATATTGATATGAGCGTCGCCACCAGCCCCGCTCTAACGCTATATATCGTAGCAGGGGCGAAATGAAACACAAGATGCTGATAACCTCTGTCCACAGCCAATCAATATATAGTAGCAGCTGTGGATAGATTTTAACCTATCGCCAAAGCGCGAGTCACCTCTTAAATGTGCGGTCATGCCCGATTCATCTCATACTGTGTTATCCGCGCCGAAACCTCGCACTTATGGGGCGGTCAACTGGCTCGGCTTATGGACCCTCTATAAACGAGAAGTAGGCCGTTTTATGAAGGTCTGGATGCAAACGCTCTTGGCGCCGGTGGTCTCCACTTTGCTGTTCATGACAGTGTTTAAGCTGGCCTTTGGCAATCGTGGGGAATTGTCCGGTGATTTCGCCGGACTAGACTATAATAGCTTTTTGGCGCCCGGCCTGATCGTCATGTCGATGCTGCAAAACGCGTTTCAAAACTCGTCCAGCTCGCTGACCATCGCCAAGGTGCAAGGCAGCCAGGTGGATTTCCTAATGCCACCGCTATCGCCCCTTGAATTGACCATCGGTTTCATCTTCGGCGCCGCCACGCGCGGGATCATGGTTGGCCTCATCGCCGCGATTGGCATTCATTTTAGCGGCCTCGCCAATCTCTCTGTAGTACACATTTGGCCAGTGATCTGGTTCGGCCTAATGGCAACCATTTTCCTGGCTGCGATTGGCGCAATGGGCGGCATCTGGGCCGACAAGTTTGATCACTTAGCGGCGGTCTCTAACTTCGTGATTGTCCCTCTGACCTTCTTGTCGGGGACATTTTACGACATCAATGTTTTGGTCGAGCCGTTTAAATCGCTGGCTTACTTTGATCCGATTTTCTTTCTGATCGATGGCTTCCGCTATGGCTTTTTGGACGCCGCGAATTCGAACATCCTGACCGGCATGGTGGTCAGCGGCGCCGTCGCTTTCGCGGCTTCGGCCGGCGTTTGGTGGATGCTGCGATCGGGCTATAAGCTGAAGGCGTAATCGCAAACGGGACGAGATCCTGAGCGTAAAGATTGACCTGTTCGCAGTAGCAGCGCAAACACCGTTTCCATGTCTGCCTTACCAATTCTAACCATGACAGATGTCCGTCTCGCTTTTGGTGGGAAACCCCTTTTCGAGGGCGTGACCTTCACATTGGCAAAGGGCGAGCGTGCGGCTTTGGTCGGGCGCAATGGTGCTGGTAAGTCGACCCTGATGCGCCTCATCACTGGGCGTCACGAACCAGATGATGGTGAACTTTGGATCCACCCTGGCACCGTGATCACCAAGGTCGACCAAGAACCTGACTTAAGTGACTATCAGACCGTTCTCGACTACGCGCAATCAAGCGGCGCCGAAGCTTGGCAGGCCGAAGCCGAGCTCGGCCATTTTGGTGTTGATCCCAGCGCGACCCCGAACATCCTATCTGGCGGGCAGATCCGCCGCGCCGCGCTCGCTAAAGCCTTTGCGGTTGCTCCCGGAATTCTTTTGCTCGACGAACCGACCAACCATCTCGATGTGCCAATGATCGAGACGCTGGAAACCCGCTTGATGGGGTTTAACGGCGCAGTCCTCCTGGTCAGTCACGATCGCAGATTTATGGAGAATGTCACAACCAACACGCTTTGGTTGCGCGATGGCGTGGTGCTAAAAAGCCCAAAAGGTTACGGCGATTTTGAGCGCTGGGCGGAAGAGATTGAAGAGGCTGAGATCCGCCAGCTTGAGAAACTCAAAACCCAATTGAAAGCTGAAGAGCATTGGTTGCAGCGCGGTGTCACAGGACGACGGGCGCGGAATATGGGCCGCCTCCACAAGCTGAAAGCCATGCGCGCGGAAGCCGCTCGACGTAAAGCTGCCATTGTCGCCCAAAAAGCCAAAGCTGGGATCAGTGCGGAAGATGCCGGGCATCAGTCGCGAAAAGTGATTGAGACGTTCGGACTCAGCAAAGCCTATGGCGATCTCAAAATCGTCGAGGGCTTAGACTTCAAAATTTTGCGTGGCGATCGGGTGGGTCTGATTGGTCCCAATGGCGTCGGTAAAACCACATTGTTGAAGTTAATGCTGGGCGAGCTCGAGCGCGATAGCGGCAATGTCAAACTCAACCCCGCCCTGCGCATCACTTATCTCGATCAAACCCGTGATACGCTTCGACCGAAGGATACACTTTGGGAAGCTTTAGCGCCGCAAGGCGGCGACAGTATCATGGTGCAAGGCAAACAACGTCACGTCGCCGCCTATGCCAAAGACTTCCTCTTCAAACCGGACCAGTTGCGACAAGTCGTAGCTGCGCTGTCTGGCGGTGAACGCAACCGCCTCACCCTGGCAATCGCTTTGGCGCAATCGACAGATGTTCTGGTGCTCGACGAGCCGACCAATGATCTCGACATGCAAACCTTGGATTTGCTCGAAGACATGCTGCTCAATTTTGAGGGCACTTTGATCTTGGTCAGCCACGACCGCGCCTTTCTCGACGCGACGGTGACATCATGCCTCGTGCCGCTTGGGGAAGGCGCATGGGTCGAAACCGCTGGTGGTTGGAGCGACGCGCAGTCGCAGATTAAAGGTCAGCCCGGCAAAGCCCGCAAGGCAGAGAAAAAGCCCAAAGCCGCGAAGCCAAAAACGAGCAGCGATAAGAAACCAACAAAACTGAGCTTCAAAGATCAGCACCGTCTGAAAGAAGTTGAAGAGGCCATGCCGCGCTTAGAATCCGAAATTTCTGAGCTCGAAAACGGTCTATCCGATCCAAATCTATTCAATGAAAATCCAGACGAATTCCAACGCATCAATACCCGCCTGGAAGCCGCGCGCGCAGAATTGGAACAAGCCGAACTGGATTGGATGGAAATCGAGGAAAAGAAAGAAGCGTTGGCAACCTAACGCGCTTTCTTAGACCTCAAACCATCCGCGCTCGCGCATCCAATTAATGATTTGATCCGCTGCATCCTCGGCGCTCATCTGCACTGTATTGATAGTGATTTCAGGATTCTGCGGCGCTTCGTACGGACTATCTAGCCCGGTGAAATTTTTGATCTCCCCGGCACGCGCCCGCTTGTACAGACCTTTAACATCTCGTTCTTCCGCAACGGAAAGCGGCGTGTCGACGAAAATTTCGACGAACTCGCCTTCGGCCATCATATTGCGCGCCATTTGTCGTTCCGACCGGAATGGCGAGATGAAGCTGACCAAGGTGATCAGCCCCGCATCACTCATCAATTTAGAAACGTTCGAGACACGACGAATATTCTCCACTCGGTCGGCATCGGTGAAACCAAGATCCCGGTTGAGACCGTGTCGGACATTATCCCCATCCAGCACAAAAGTATGCTTGCCCATGGCGAACAGTTTCTGTTGTAGCGCATTGGCAATGGTCGACTTGCCCGACCCAGACAGACCGGTGAACCAAAGCACCGCGGGTTTCTGTTCTTTCTGCGTTGCCAAAGCGGTGCGGTCGACGTCCAAAGCCTGCCAGTGAATGTTACCGGCGCGACGCAAGGCGAAATCGAGCAGACACAGTCCAACCGTATTATTGGTCATCCGGTCAATCAGAATAAAGCCACCCGTCTCACGGTTGATGTCATAAGGATCGAACGCAATGGCCTGATCCAGCGCTAGCGTGATGACGCCGAAATCGTTCAATCCCAGCGTCTTGGAAGGTTTGTCCTGTAGCGTGTTGACGTCGATCCCGAATTTAAGATCGAGCACGGTCGCAGTCACCGTCTTGGCGCCAATCTTCAAAAGATACCGGCGTCCTGGTAGCATTTCCGCATCGGCCATCCATAAGACGCGCGCTTGAAACTGGTCTGCGACTTCAGCGGGCTCGCCAGCGGCACAAATCACATCGCCACGCGAGGTGTCGACTTCATCGGCGAAGGTCAGCGTGACCGATTGGCCCGCGACGGCTTCTTTCAGATCGCCGCCATGTACGACGATCCGCTCAATCACGGTCTCCTTCGCGCTCGGTAGCGTTTTGACCCGGTCACCAGGCTTCACCGTACCAGAGGCGATTTGTCCCGAGAATCCGCGAAAGTCGAGATTGGGCCGATTGACCCACTGAACAGGCATCCGAAATGGCGCGCTCACACGCTGATCATCCACCGGGACCGTTTCGAGATATTCCATCAAAGGTGGACCTTGATACCAGGTCATATTTTCAGAATTCTCGGTGATATTATCCCCGGCCAAGGCCGACATTGGAATGGCTTGGATTTCGATGCCCGCCGATAATTCTTCAGCAAATTCCAAGAAGTCTTGCTCGATGCGAGTGTAAACCGCCTCATCATAGTCGACCAAATCCATCTTATTGATCGCCAGGACCAGTTTGCGAATGCCAAGCGAACTTGCAATGAAGCTATGGCGTCGCGTCTGGGTTAGAACGCCTTTGCGCGCGTCAATCATCAAAATAGCGAGATCGGCCGTTGATGCGCCTGTCGCCATATTGCGCGTATATTGTTCATGGCCAGGCGTATCCGCCACGATGAATTTGCGTCGGTCGGTGGAGAAGAACCGATAGGCGACATCTATCGTGATACCCTGCTCGCGCTCGGCAGACAGACCATCGACCAGAAGCGCGAAATCGATATTCTCACCTTGGGTCCCGTGTTTCTTCGAGTCGCTTTCAAGGGCGTCAAGCTGATCTTCGAAGATCATTTTGGAATCATAAAGCAAGCGGCCAATCAATGTCGATTTGCCATCATCTACACTGCCACAGGTAATGAAACGAAGGAGGGACTTGTTTTCGTGCGCCTCGAGATAAGCGGAGATGTCTTCAGCGATGAGGGAGTCGATATGGGACATTAGAAATAACCCTCTTGCTTTTTCTTTTCCATCGACGCCGATTGATCCCGGTCAATCGTGCGGCCTTGGCGCTCTGATGAAGTGGTCAGCAACATTTCCTGGATAATATCTTCCAACGTATCCGCGGTGCTTTCCACGGCGCCGGTGAGCGGGTAACATCCGAGTGTCCGAAACCGCACGGATTTTTCGACCGCCGTTTTCGCCAGTTCGGGAGGCACGCGGTCATCATCGACCATGATCAGACTGCCTTCCCATTCGACCACGGGACGCTTGTCGGCATAATAAAGTGGTACAATCTCAATCTGTTCGCGGCGGATATATTGCCAAATATCCAGCTCCGTCCAATTCGAGATCGGGAAGCAACGAATGCTTTCGCCTGGATTGATCCGCGCATTGTAGAGGTTCCAAAGTTCGGGACGTTGGTTTTTTGGATCCCAACGGTGTTCCGCGGTTCTGAACGAGAAGACCCGCTCTTTCGCGCGTGATTTCTCTTCATCGCGGCGCGCTCCGCCAAAGGCGACATCGAACTTGTATTTGTCCAAAGCCTGTTTCAGCGCTTGGGTCTTCATAATGTCAGTATGGCGCGAAGATCCGTGCGTGAAGGGGCCAACGCCCGCATCAATGCCTTCCTGATTGGAATGCACAATCAAATCCATTCCGATCTCAGCGGCCTTGCGGTCGCGGAAAGCGATCATTTCGCGAAACTTCCAAGTCGTATCGACATGCATCAGCGGAAAAGGCGGTACGCTCGGGTAAAACGCCTTCATCGCCAAGTGCAGCATCACCGCACTATCTTTTCCGACCGAGTAAAGCATGACTGGATTTTCAGCCACGGCCGCAACTTCACGTATGATATGAATAGATTCGGCTTCAAGCCGATCGAGATGGGTCAGGGAGGTCACTAGGATAACTCAATTCTCACAGATTTTATCTGGGCGTGAAATAGGCTCACAAGAGCCTGAGAACAACTGGTTTTAGCCGTTAGCTTTGCTGATTTTGGATGACTGACGCAGCGTCGCACATAGACTCCGCGCCATGGACGTATTTCATGCGGGGTCCGTGTCCAGTTTTCGCGATCGTGGAGGAATGTGTTGACCGAGCTCATGAAACAAGTGGTTTTGAAGCGCTATTGTGATGGCCCCCCGCGTCTGAATGATTTCGAGATTGTGGAAAAACCCGTCCCCGTTCCTAATCCCGAGCAATTCCGCGTGCGCCATATTTGGAATTCAGTCGACCCTGGAACGCGATCCCGTCTTTCCGGTGGAGATAGCTATGCCGCCGCGCTCCCTCTCGGCAAGACCATTGATGGCTTCAGCGTCGGTGTCGTCGATGCCTCAGAACATGCCGATTACCCGGTCGGCACAAAAGTCTTTTGCGCAGGCGGTTGGCGCACCCACACAATACAGTCTGGAAAAGGGTTTATTGGCAAAGTGCCAGACGCTGTCGCGCTGCCTCTCTCTTTGTGGATTGGCGTATTAGGTGTTCCAGGCTTAACGGCCTGGTTTGGGCTAAAATCCGTCGCGAAATTTTCAGAGGGCGATCGCGTCTTGATCACATCTGCGGCGGGTCCTGTGGGTGCCACCGCAGGGCAATTGGCCAAGGCGGGCGGCGCTGCGCAAGTCGTAGGTGTTGCCGGCAGCGACGAGAAATGCCGTTGGCTCGTCGAAGAGGCTGGTTTTGATGCGGCCATAAATTACAAAACAACGCCGGACCTAGACACGGCCATTGATGAGGCGATGCCAAAAGGCGTGGATCTCTTATTTGATAATGTCGGCAATGCGATGATCAACCGCGTGTTGCCAAAAATGCGTCTGAACGGCCGGATTTGCGTTTCCGGACAGGTCGCGGACTATAATCTGTCACCAGACGAGACACCGGGCATCGTCAATACCAAACCCTTCATCACCCACCGCGTGCTGATGCATGGCTTGGTCGTGTTCGACTTTGCGCGCGAGTTTCCTACAGCATTGAATGAAATGGCTGGTTTGATTGGCAAAGGTGAGCTGAAGCTCAAAGAGGAGCGCTTTAGCGGTATCGAAACCATGCCAGAGGCGTTCTGCGGTCTATTCCGGGGTGAGAATTTTGGCCGCCGCGTTGTACAAGTCAGTCCAGACGACTAGGCTGCCTGTGAAAGAGACCCGCACCGAGAATGGGGGTCGTAAAGGGAGTGGGGCATGAACAAAATCTGGCAGACCTTCATCATTGCGATTTTGCTGGTTGCGATGGCGGGTATAACCGAAGCACAGGACCAGGTAGAACCGCTGATCGATCCGGTAACCCTGCCAGATCAAGTACACCCAGCCTGGGATACGTTCGAGCCGACATTCACACCTTATGTGTGCCCGTTTCACGCTCAAGCGCCCGCCTATGACCCGGACGAATTTGTCGGCGGCTATGTTTTGGTCCCGGAGGACCGCACAGATCCAGACAGACGC
>JABSQA010000029.1 GCA_013213825.1 Henriciella sp. | reverse complement strand
TAGCAGAGGCTTTGTTCGACACGTATGGTGACGTCAACGAGATTGATCTCTGGGTCGGTGGTTTGGCCGAAGACAATGTCAGTGGGTCACAGCTCGGAGAACTGTTCCACGCCCTCATGGTCCGGCAATTCACGGCCCTTCGCGACGGTGACCGGTTCTGGTGGGAAGAGGCCCTCCCCTCCAGCGAACGTGACCGGGTCCGCGATACGACCTTGGCCGAAATCATTCGCGACAATACTGAAATTGGCAGTGAAATTCAGGACAACGTGTTCAATGCGCAAGGCCGCCCCAAACAAGGGCGGCCTTGTAATCTATGCAATGGATTGAAGTGGAGACTGGACAGTGACCCAAGCGAAAACTCGTTAGGGCTGCTTCGTTCCCGACCTGACCCGGTTGGCGAGGAGCTCGTCCACCGCCAGCCTCCGAGGGCTATATCGCGATTGCGCAGCGGTTTGACAAGACGCTAGCGCACAATACGGTTGTCGGATGACAGAAAAGGGCATTGGGGACCAGCTGATTTCCTGCGCGGCAGTATTGGTGGTGACGGATATCCACAGGTCTGTCGCGTTCTATCGTGATCGTTTAGGCTTTGCTATCGCACAAATCTGGGGCGAACCGCCAAGCTTTGCCATTGCAGATACGCCGCGCGCCTCCATCATGCTGAAACAGGCCGATTGCGATCAAGACCAGCCTGTGGCGACGCCGAATTCGACCCGCGTCGGCGGACTTTGGGATGTCTATATCTGGGTGACCGACTTACAGCCGATCCTCGACCAGCTAGCGAAAACCGGTACAGATCATACACCCCCGGAAAATACACCTTATGAATGCACAGAAGTCGTAGTGACGGATCCAGATGGATATCTTATCTGCTTCGGCTATTGCCCCTAGGATTGAACACGTGACGACATCAAATGACATCCCTCTCGCCAGCCACCCGGTAAATCGTGCCGCGCATCATCGCACCGATGAAGATTGGTTGGAGTCGGCGAAGGCCAATGAGAGTGTGCTCGTCTTCTTGATGCAAAAAGGCCAACCTCTGGTGCAGATGAGCGGTCAGAACCTGGTTTGGCTTGGACCAGAATTCGCCCGGATCGGGGCGATGGATGAGTCGGTTTTTCTCGGACTCGATAAAGCTGGGTCACCCATTTTTGCCGTAAACATGAATCCAGGGTTCAAACTTGAAGGATCTCTGTTGCAGGGGTCGGGAGAGTTTACAGATATGCGGGCGGCTGCTGGCGGCTTGGCGCCAATGGAAGCCAATCTCGCAGCGACGGCACGCAGCCTGCTCGAATGGCATCGCAGTCACCGTTTTTGCTCTAAATGCGGCGCACAGAGTGAGCCCGCGGAAGCGGGATGGAAACGCATCTGCCCGTCCTGCGGCGCCGAGCATTTTCCGCGCACGGACCCAGTCGCCATTATGTTGGCGGTCAAAGATGATAAATGTCTGCTCGGGCGCCAAGCCAGCTGGCCTGCTGGGTTCTGGTCAGCTCTGGCCGGTTTCGTTGAACCCGGCGAGACAGTCGAACAAGCCGCCACGCGCGAGCTGGAGGAAGAAGCCGGTATCAAAGCGGATCCGGCCAAAGCCGAGTATTTGTTCTGCCAGCCTTGGCCATTTCCCTCATCTTTGATGGTCGGCATTATCGTCGAGGCGGAAACCACAGAGGTGTCCGTCGAGCAGGACGAATTGGAAGCGGCCCGCTGGATCACCCGCGAAGAAGCGCGGCAAGTCCTCGCGGGCACACATCCGGATATCTATGCACCGCCGCCTATGGCGGTTGCACATCATATTTTGAAGACGTGGGCTGAGCGCGACTAGCGCACAGTTCCGAACTTAAACACGCCGGTGACAGCAAAGACATTCACGCCGCCATCTAAGCCGTCATCGCTTGGTTCAATTCGGGTATAATCTCCGCGCAGTCCAAACTGATCGGTGAGCATCACCTCGCCGCCAAGACCGAAGGCGAACCCGTCTGCTTCTGCATCGGTGGAGACGCCGTTTGTGGCGGCTTGGAATTCACCGGTCGTATAGCCCAATCGTCCAAGCACATCGACGCGAGGCAGGACGGGATATTTGGCAATGACATATCCGCCAAACGTGTTTTCGAGTTCAAAGTCGACACCGTCCACATCATCTGCACCGGCACCAAACGAGGTTTCAAACTCAGTACCGATCAGATCGTTAAACCAAATTCCCCCACGAGCGGTAATCGCGGTCAAATTTGCATCATCTGTGCTGACGCTAGACCCGCCAAAATTGAGGTATAGTTCTGATTCCGCGAAAGCGGCAGGACTGAATGCGGCGCAAAATAAGGCCGCTGCGAAGGCTGTTTTTCTCATTTGGGTCTCCCGAAACGCTACGCAGTTTTTTTGCTGAGCCCTTAAAGCAGCATTCGGGTTTCCTGAGTGTGAAGTCTTGGTCATTAAATTTTCGAGGGTTGGAAGGTGATTATTGGCCATAATGGCCGATTGTTTTGCCGTCGAATAGCCAAAACCCCCGCATGGGAGGGGCCATGCGGGGGTCATTGGCGACGCGCTCAAAACGGGCGTCAAGAAGGGGAGAAAGCCCTTAGTCTTGAAGCACAGTCGGCCAATGTCCATTGGCACTAGTGATGAAACCAGACCGGTCTTTATCCCAGCGTTTCTGGATGCCTTTATTGTAATTCAGATAGAGCTTTCCATCGACGACCGCCCAGCGACGCGCATCGCCCTTTGCTGTCTTGCCTTGAGCCACGGCCCACGCGCAGTAGCCGCCATATTGTGGCGCATATTTCGCAGGATCGCCGAGAAACAGATTTAAGTTTTCTTCGCTGGCAAAACGGAACTCAGCCCCTTGGTAAGTGGTAGAGTAATCAGCCGTGCCTTTTGTCGGCTCTCCAACCGTGAAATAGGCCACGGTGTCATATCCTTGAAGCGCAAGATTTGAGCGTTTCGCAGTGTAGATTGGATCTTTGTCAGCAAAAGCAGCAGGTGCGGTGACGGCGATAGGGCCAGCGGCGATCATGGCTGCGGCAATCAGGGTACGGAGTTTCATGGGTTTTATCCTTGTCGAGTATTGTGTTTCTGGGAGGAAAACGGCGGGATTAAGAACGCGCTGGGAATAATGTGCTGCGCAGACCGTTAAAGATGGCACCAAGCTCGCGACGGCGAACAATGATGAGGCCAAAAGAGGTCATCCAAACGATGACAGCCATGAAGAAGAGGCCACCACCATCATTATTGGGATCGATCCCCAACGGTGTCCAGAGATGGAAGTTTACGGCGCCGCTCATGACAGCGAAGGCGATAAGCGCCCCAACCGCCTGCAACCGACGGAAGGCTGGGTGAATGCCAATCAGCACCAATGCAGCGGCAAACAGCTCTGCAGTACCGATGACATATTGGCTGAACAAACCGGTTTGCGCGAAAAGGCCTTCCGCCCCGAAGCTCGCTGCCCAATCATTCAGCTTACCAAAAATGGTTTGTGTCTCTGGTGCGTTGGTGAACTTGAAGCGCAAGCTATCGAGAAAGACGATCGATGCGATACCAGCGACAATGTGCGGCGCGAACGTCTAGAGTTTGGAAACCAGGCCAGTGGTCATATTACCCTCCTTGCGGTGTGACCTCTACATACGCCTCGCAAAGTTCACTTACGAACCACGACTGTGTGAGCCCCAATCACGTCGGTGTGAGCGATTTGTGAGGCCTGGAAGGACGCGCACAAAAAAGGGCTCCAGATTGCTCCGGAGCCCTTTAAATGCAGGTGTTTTGACGGTTAAGCCGGAACGGCTTCGCGTCTAGATTTCGGGGTCCAAGCGTGTTTTTGGAACGCTTCGTTTACAGGCGTTTCAGCGACGTGATTGGTGTAGTTTGAAATCACTTTCAGAGCGACACCAACGATCACGGCGAGCACAGCGGCGCGGTCATATCCGGCCCGTAGGAATGTGTCGACATCGCAATCGGAAACGAAGCCACGATCGACGACCACTTTCTTGGTGAAAACCCGTAAAGCTTCCAGTTTTGGATCAGCGATCGCGCGGTCTTCACGAACCGCTTCGATCACGCCGAGATCCAAGCCCTGGCCCTCAGCAATTGTGGTATGAGCGGCGACACAGAAGTGACACTCATTTTCGACGCTCGCGGCAATCGTCACCACTTGCTGTTCGAGCGGCGAAAGACCGGTCTTGGCGAGCTGGTCAGACAATTGCGTATAGGCGTTCAATACGGCTGGGTTCTCTGCAAAGACAGCGTATAGACTCGGGACGAAGCCCATTTTCTTCTCAACGCCAGCGATGAAATCACGGGCGCCATCGGGGGCGCTGCTTGAGTCGTGTAAAGTAAAATTGGCCATGTTTGGCTCCTTAGGGATTGCGGTTCGGCGACATGGATTGTGCGTCGATGAAATGCTAAATGGCGCATCCCCCCCTTTTTCAGAACCGGGAGACGTTCCATATAGCTCATGCATTATTCGCATAGGAGCTTCGGGGCATGGACCGTATTGATGCAATGAGATTGTTCTTAAGGGTCGCAGATGCGGGCAGTTTCTCGCGCGCAGCGGCGGACCTTTCGATCGGTCAACCAACCGTTTCGCGGCGCATCCAGGATCTCGAGCATCAACTCGGCGCTGAGCTGTTTCACCGGACGACACGCGCCATTTCCCTGACCGAAGCTGGGCAGCGTTTTTATGGACGGGCGCAGGATATCCTATCAGAGTTTGACGAAGCAGAAGCGGAAGCGCGGGGTCTTGATCAGGAACCCGTCGGCATGTTGCGCGTTAGTGCACCACACTCATTCTCTAAACTTGTCATTACGCCAGCGATTGCGAGTTTCCTCGACAAATACCCGCATGTCCGCATGGATCTGATGACTGACGACACCTATACCGATCTGGTCACAGAAGGCGTCGACTTAGCCTTTCGACTGGGCGAACTCACGGATAGTGCCTTGATGGCGAAACGGATGTTTGTTGCCTATCGCGGCATCTGGGCTTCACCGTCCTATATTGAACGCTTTGGGTCGCCTGAAACGCCTGAAGATCTGAAAGACCATCAAGGCTTAGTCTTCCGCCAATCGCTACAAGGTCAGCAATGGGTGCTAAAGCATAGCGAAACTGGTGAAGAGCAACGGATCATGATGGATGGGCGCTTCCGCGGCTCCTCAGGCGACACTTTGCTGCAAGCCGCTGTCGACGGGTTGGGCGTATTTATCGGGCCAGACTGGCTCGTTTGCCCTCATGTTAAATCGGGTGAGCTGGTCCGGATCATGCCGGACTGGCGCGGCGCTGACTTGCCCCTTTCCGTGGTCTGGACTGGCGGCAAATTGCGCGGCAAGGCGCGCCTCTTTGTCGATCATATGCAAGACGCGTTCAGTCAGTTGGAAAATGTAGGGAGCTGATGCCAGCTCCCTACCTTAGCCTAATTGTTCCGCCTAATTATGCTTAATGGTTTCGAGCGTGCCGCAATTCTTGTCTAAGGAAACTCGTATGGGTCTCTTTCCCGCTTTGATCCGAGCCCGCGTGTCGCCGGTACAGCCATTGGTCACATTAAATTTGATCTCATAGGCGCATTTCGAGTTGAGTTTCGCTACGATGTAGGGGGTGACTTCTTTGTTCTGCACCGCATTGTTCCCCGTATCGTTCTTTTTCACCTTGACCTTGTCTTTTTCACATTTTCCGTCCGTCGAATTCCGCATAAAGTCCGTGGACATTACAGTCGCAGACGACACATTCTTTATGTCGACAGTATAGCAAGAGCCGCCTTTCACGCCCGTACACAAATCCACTTCTTTGGGAGTCACCTGCGCCGCGACGGGCAGAGCGGTCGTTGCCGCAAGTAAAATCCCGCTTTGTAAAATCCAAAAGAGGCGTAGGTTGCTCTGCCGGGCTGTCAGTTGGGTTGCTGTTTCAATAGTCATTTCACATCACTCATAATTTTAGCGTTACCCCGTGCACAGGATTCAACAGATTGACCCAATGATGGCCTGTCAGATCCGACACCCCAATCCGTGCAAACTTTCCACCCCGGTTGCGCCAGGCGCAGAAATCGCGCATAGTGCAGAAGAGAGAATGATGTGAGTTCGGGACATGAACAGATTTTTGTTACTCAGCGTGATGCTACTCCTCGCCAATGCCGCATTGGCCGCGATATCAGCGCAAACGCCTGATGCCGATGGCGGCGAAACCGCGTCGAGCTTATCCCAGCAACAATTGCCTCTTCCGCATGAGGTGCTTGCGGCCTCAGACCTCCAAACCGCGTCCATATCAGATCGTTCTCACGGCTACCGCGCGTATACCAAGCGCACGCTGATCGTAGATGCTTTTGGCGTCTATCCGCCTGCTGAGATCGTCTCATTCAGCTATGAACATCGAGGTGCGTTGGCCGACCCGATGCGCCCCGTCATGTTCTTCTTCAATGGCGGGCCTGGCAGTTCCTCGATTTGGCTCCATATGACCGGCTTTGGTCCTGAAAAAGTCAGTGCGGATCTCGTCAATGCCGAGGATGGCAATGTTTCCCTCACTCAAGATCCAAATGAAGGTTTTTTGATTGATGTCGCGGACTTGGTGTTCGTAGACTCTGTCGGCACCGGCCTCTCGCGCGTCATTGAGGGCGGCAATGAGACGGCCTTCAAAGATTTGCGGGTCGATGCCCGTGCCATGTGCCGGTTTGTTGAAAACTGGCTCAAGGGTGAAGACCGGGTCGGGGCACCGGTCTATATTGTCGGTGTCAGCTATAGCAGCTTGCGAGCTGCGGGCATGGCGAGCCATCCCAATTGCCGCGATTTCCGAGACAATCTGCACGGCCTCATTCTGGTCTCCGGCCTGCTCGATCTGCGCATGCGCCACCCATTCGATTTGGACGGCCCGGTCAGTCGCTATCCCACGATAGCGGCCGTCGCCTGGCAACGCGGCTTGGTAGATCGATCGGCTTGGGACGACGACCTTGATCAATTCCTCAACGCTATGGAGACTTATGCAGACACCGTCATTGCGACCGCTTTGGCGCAGGAACAGCGTCTAGAAGCTGCTGCCATTCGTGCAATCATGGATGAGCTAAACACCCAACTTGGCCTGCCTTCGCCGTCTTCAGACACTAACTCAATCGCCGGTGCTATCCGTCATGCCCAAGCCCGGGTCGACGGCAATCGAATCGCGTGCGGATATGATGCGAGATTCGATTGCGGGCGCGGAACCGGATCGCATCCGGATTTGCCATTGACCAGTTTTGGGAGGGAATTGGAAGGCCGGTTGATCGACCAGATTGAGTCGAGCATGGATTATGAGATTGAGCCTCAAGACTATAATGTCATTCGCGGTAATCGTTTTCGTGCGAATTGGGATTACCGGTTCCAGAAAAGCTTTGAGAGCGGCGCTGGAACTGATATGTCCCGCATACTCTTGCGCCAGATCAACCTCAATGATCCGACCCGGATCATGGTTGTGTCCGGCATATATGACCTGGTCACACCTTACTATGCCGTGGAGTTGGCTTTGCGCCGCGCGGGTTTGCCGCCAGAGCAGTGTAACCTTCACCTGTATGAAGGCGGGCACATGATGTATCTCGAAAAAGAAACCGGATATCAGCTTGCCGCTGATATCCGGTCCTTCGTTCGCAAAGCTGATCGACCGTCTTAGCCGGCCTGCACCCCAGCAATCCACTCATCGACGCGGCGCTCTAGGATGGCCAAAGGCATTGCTCCGCCGCCCAGCACCGTATCGTGGAAGCCGCGAATGTCGAACGCATCACCCAGTTCAGTTTCCGCCTTGGCGCGGAGTTCCTGAATTTTCAACATGCCCACTTTATAGCTCGTCGCTTGACCTGGCAGCACGATATAGCGGCGAACTTCTGATCGCGCCTGTCCTTCTGGTGCAGCCGTATTGGCAAGGAAATAGTCGATAGCCTCTTGCTCGCTCCAGCCTTTGGCGTGGAGGCCTGTATCAACGACTAGACGCACGGCCCGCCATATCTCAGACCCGAGCCGCCCAAAATCCGAGAGAGGATCTTCGAACGTTCCAGGCATCTCGCTCGATAGCAGCTCTGAATATAAGCCCCATCCCTCGCTATAGGCGGTAAAGCCAACTTGGGTGCGGAAGGTTGGCACGCCTTGCAGCTCTTGCTGGATGGCGATTTGCATATGGTGGCCGGGCAGGCCTTCATGATAGGCGATTACTTCCAGCTCGCGCTTTGGCATCTGCTTCATGTCGAGCAAATGCGCATAGTAGACGCCCGGACGAGAGCCATCTGGTGTAGACGGGAAATAGTGCTGCGCGGCGCCCGCTTGCTCGCGGAACGGTTCCACACGTTTCACCACCATGTCGGCTTTGGGGAGGATGCCAAAATAGTCCGGCAACACCGCTTTGATGCCATCAATGGCCGCCGTTGCATCATCGATATAAGCCTGCCGTCCCTCATCCGTGTTTGGATAGTAAAGGCGCTCATCATCCTTATTATCTCTCAGGAAGGCGAAAAATTCAGGCAGGGTTCCATCAAACCCGAACTCGTCTTTGATCGTCTCCATCTCGCCTCGAATGCGCGCCACCTCTGCAAGGCCGATTTCGTGAATCTCATCCGCGGTCAGATTGGTCGTGGTCTGATTGGCGAGGCGCTCATTGTAATAGGCAAGACCATTCGGCAATGCGCTGACCCCTTGGGCCTCTGGTGAGGCATTGACGCGATCTTCTTCTTGCCAAGCGATTAAGCGCTCATAAGCCGGTTGCCATTCTTCGATAAGCGCCGTGCGAATATCGCCCGTGAGCTGATCAGCTTTGGCTTGGTCAATCGCACCCTGCTCAAGCAAATTGGCGATCTTGGCTTTCGCATCAGCCCAAATATCGCTGTCTTCTTCGCTGTCGTCGAATGGGGCACCCGTGATGATTTTGCGCGCCTCATCAATCACCGACTCAAAAGCAAAATAAGGTGGACGCACGCCATCTTCTGCGACGCGCTTAGACAGGACGATCAGTTGATCAATGCCGCGCGCGCTTTCGGAGATGCGCAGAAGGTAATTGTCCATATCCTCGCCATCGACGACTTTATGGAACGCGATCAGTAATTGCGGGAAGAATGAGTGGATGGATTGCATCTGCTCGAACACATACGCGTTATAGCGAAACTCATCCGCCGCTTCCGCCCGCTCGGCCTGATAGACCCAAATATCATAAGAGATCTTCGCGTCTGAGGTCAGCTTATTGTAATCGAAATTGGCCTTCAGCTCCGCCAAATTTGCACGCGAGCGCTCTAGCTGCGCATCCAACGCGGCTTCAGAGAAATCATCAATTTCGCCTTGCCGTTCGTCTCGACCAAGGAAGGTCAGCTGGATCGGGCTTTCAGCACTTCCGCTTCACACTTGTCCTCGCACCAAGTGTTCAGCCGTTCTGTTTCGGCCGCGATTTCCTCGGCCGTCGGGGAGGTCGCCGTTTCGGTTGTTTCGGTCGGCGAGGCCGATGGGGTTCTCACAATGTCGCAAGATGCCAGTGCGAACACAGTCGCAAGTGCTGTAAAGGCGGTAAGTTTCGTACGCATAATCTCGGTTCTCCCAAACACCAATTTATCGTTAAACGGCAAAGAGCAGGTTTTTCTAGGCGGGGCAAGCGCCAAGCTGATGACAATTTCAGCACCGCACCTCACAGCCTGTTAACTTGGCAAAACCTAGAGTCATCCACCAATGAGATTGGGAACTCGAAGGAAATCCATGTTTCGACTGATGATTGCTCCGCTTTGTGCGCTGTCTTTATCTGGCTGCATCGTAACCAGCGCGGCAGGACTATTGGTCAGCGGGGCAACGCTGGCGGGCAAGACTGTCAACTATACCGGCAAAGGCGTCTACCAAGTCGGGAAATTGACCGTGCGCGCTGCCGATGGCGTTCTAGATGGCACCGAACGGATGCTCCGCCTAACCATTCTCACCGCCGATGCCACCGGCTCTGTCGTCCGCACGACCCGAGAAATCCATTCGAGCGCTTTGGAGGCAGAATTGGCCGCACTTGAACGAACTGAAGGCGTGATCGAAGTGATTGTGGAACCAATGGATTAAGGTCTTTTATCTTCGATCAAGCGGGATTATATTGGTCTCGTTCTTTGGAACTATGGTGATAAACGCGCGTGTAATAAGCGGTTCGGACCCGGGGGCGGTACCCGGCGCCTCCACCAAAGACCCTCCCTTCAGCGGGTCATTTGGGGGCGAAATAGGATCGACGGACGTGTAAAGACGAAGCTTTCACCCGCATGAGCTGCGTTAGAAGCTCACTCAACAATAGTTGCTAATGACAACTTTGCTGAAGGTGAACTGCTCGCTGCTTAACGCAGTGCGTGGAATACCGCTTTAACTCCTAGGGCATCAGCGCCTTAGGCGGGGCCCGGAGGCGCCTGGCAACAGAAGCCTCCACTTAATTTGGGTGGCACCGCGCATTGTGCAGTATTTGTTGCAGAATGAGCCAATCAGTAGAGTGAAGCTTCCCGACTGGGGAAGTTAAACACAATGGCTCGCCTAAAACATGAAGGGCGTTGCGAGTGACGATTCGGGGGGCTATTGAAGTCCTCCAAACGGGGAGCGGGTATGACCGACTATATTGGATATGAAGCTCTGACCCAGGCCGCTATGCGCGGCGTGGTGCGCGAAGCCTTACGGCAAGCCGAGAAAGGTTCGGCACCTCCAGGAGATCACCATTTTTATGTCACCTTCCGCACCAAGGCGCCGGGCGTAAAAATCCCCGAGCACCTGATCGAGCAATTCCCGGAAGAGATGACGATTGTCATTCAGCACCAATATTGGGACTTGGAAGTCCATGATGGTCACTTCGAAATCGTCCTGAAGTTCAACCGGGTGCCACAGCACCTTTCAATCCCGTATGTCGCGATGACCCGGTTTGTAGATCCGGCTGTCAATTTCGGCGTGAGCTTCGAAAAAGCCGGCACAGGCGATGATTCGAGCGTCGTATCTCCAGCCTTGGAAACCACGGGCACGGATGGGGAATCAGAGGCTGTAAGCGAGACCAAAGACGGCGACACGGTGGTGAGCCTCGACGCTTTTCGTCGTAAGTAAGCATGAGCAATACACCCGCCGATGAGAAACCCCGCGTTTCAGACGCCGAAATGCTGGCACGCTTTCAAAATAGCAAGAAACGCCCCCCCTGCTCGGATACGCTCGGGATGCGTTTGGTTGAGGTCGAACAGGCGGCGCAACGCATTCGGATGGAGTTCGATGTGCCTGGCATGTTCGCCAATCCAACGGGCGCAGTTCAAGGCGGTTTTATCGCCGCGATGATGGATGAAGCGATGAGCACATGCTGCATCATTGCTTCCAATGTGACCATGACGGCGCCGACATTGGAAATGAAGACGTCTTATTTGCGAAGATTGATGCCTGGCAAAGCTGCGGTGGATGCACACATTCTCAAATGGGGCCGGTCCGCCGCGTTCATGGAAGCAGAGTGTTTCGACGATCAGGGCAAACTGGTCGCCAAAGCCACCGCCACAGCGATTCCCATGCCGTTTAAACGCTTAAGCTAAGCCTCTACACACAGTCAGCTGAATACGCGTCTTTAAAATACCGCCGCCAACACTGGAACGGCCAGCATGATCGTGCCCAATATCGCCACCCCCCAAGCCGCGGACCGCAAATAAGCGACGCCGAACAGATATAGCGGCGCAAATGCCAATCGGCCGGCAAGGTAAAGTCCAGCGCCCCAAATCGTTAGCGATGAAGCCGCCCCAGACAACTCAACCAAAACGGCGAGTGGCACAAACAGCCACATGCCTTCCATATGGTGCGCAATGGTCCGCGCGGTCCGCGCCTGCAAAGACGTCGTATCGCGTTTTGCATCGCGACTTCCGAGTCCCCAGGCCAGTCCTTGATTGAGCGGGACGAGCGTTCCTTGGATCATCAAAAGCGCAAAAAGGATGAGAACGCTATAAGCAACGGTTTGCAATTCAAATGACATGGCGGGACTCCTTATCTCTATAGTTACTATAAAAATTGTAGTTACTAGATTTTGTCAAGGGAACAGAATAGACTTCCGCCATGAACAATAAGAATTTGCCACTCTGCCCGGTGTCGCGAACCGCCTTTATCATTGGCTCGCGTTGGACCAGCGAGATCATTCGCGAACTGGTCGATCATGGCGCGCGGCGTTTCTCCGACTTCCAGGAAAGTTTGACAGGAATTGCGCCAAACACATTGTCCAACCGCCTAAAAATGCTCGAAGATCATGGCGTTATCGAACGCAGCATATACGATACGCATCCGCCCCGCTCGGAGTACGCGCTCACCGAGAAGGGTCGAAAAATGCGGCCGATCATTGATGCGATGCGAACCTGGGGGCGACAAAGCGATTGATCTTGAATGCGCCTTCAAGATGAGAAGCCGCTCTGACGTTCCATCTGAAACTCCAGAGTGATTGACAAGAACCACCTGAACTTGTTGGAAAATAGGCAACATGCTACGTTCCGGGTTCGAAACGTGTGTATGTAGAGTACGGGGAAAATGATGCTTAAAGCCTGCCGGGGCGCGGTGCTAGCGATAGGACTCGTGAGTCTCCCTCTGGTCGCGCTGGCAGACTGCCCACCAGAAGACTCGATTGATCGTTATGCGCAAACCGCTGGTGACGCGCTCTCAGCTTTACATGAATTGGTTCCGGAATCTCAGTTACGCGCGCTCGAAGATCGATACGCCGCGATGGTCATGCTCAAGTGGCAATGGCAAGGACGCGATGCCATTCGGTCAAATTCCGCTGATTTGGCACAAGTGCTCAGCTGTTATGAGCAGGCTCAATGCGGTGTGCGCGCCTCGGAACAAATCACTGCCGAAATCGTCGCCACGCTCAATCAGAGCAATGCAGATCCGCAAATCTTAGAAGACCTGATCCCGCTGCAACCAAGTGCGCGGTCATATGCCTGGGCCCGCCGGATATTAGAATGTGATCGGCCCACCCCTGCCCCAGTGCTCACAACGGACCTGATTGAAGATCAACCCTCAGTCGAGACGAGTGAATCGCTTCCGCTTGTCGCAGCCACCGAAACCGAACCGCTCGACACCCCGTTTGGAAGGTCCCTCAATCCCGTATCCTTCGAACCCGTTGAGACAGCCATAACCCTTGCCACTACCGAAAGCACCGAAAATATAAGCGGCTTAGAGTTAGAGCCCGAAGTCGCCTCTTCCACAGAAAGTGTAGACCTATCTGTTGATCCCGAGTCTGTGTTGGTCATCGAACCTGCGCCAGCGCAGAGGCCCGCATCTACAGACACTGAGCAGCTAATGCTAAGCGCCACCAATTTGGTCTTCGCCGGTAAACCGCGCGAGGCGATCTCGTCGTTGCAAGAAGCCTGGTTAAGCGAAGGCGGTTTTGTTGAAAATTCGGCCCCGTGTGAAACCTTATTCTCGGTCTATACCAATGCTGTCGTCGCATCAGAGTCAGCGGACAGCTCTCGAGACTATCGCAATCTGTCGCAACGCCTTTGCGATATTGGTTACAGTCGCGGATGCGATAATCTGAGCCGTTACTATGCCGCCCAAAGCGCACCAGAAGCCCATAGAGCTGCCGTGGCCTATGCAGAGCGTTCTTGCGATTTGGCAAACGCTGAGGCGTGCGCGACCGTTTCCGGATTTTATTTGTCTGGCCGCGCCAGCGAACCAGACCCAGCAGCCGCTCGCGCTAAACTGGAGCAATCGTGTGAGCTTGGACGTCTTATCTCCTGTCAGGAAGTGGCCGACTTTTACTTACGCGGAGTCGGCGGCTCAGCAGATCCCGTCATGGCACTGCGCATGGTCGAAGCCTCGTGTCCGGAAGACAGTGCTCAACGCGCCGATCTTTGCGTATCAGCTGCAGATTATATTCTGATCAATGAGCGGGCGGGCCAAGCCCGCAGCGCCCGGGTGCGGGCCTTTGTAAAACGCGCCTGCGATATCGGTCATGATGTCGGCTGTGCCTGGTACGCCGAAGATCTTGAACAGGGGATTGGCGGCACAGTCGACCTACCAGCGGCGCGAAAAGCGCGCCTCAAAGCCTGCGAATATGGCGACCAGAAAAGTTGTAACTCGCGGTCATAAGCGAGACTCAATTTCGCGCACCCGCATAAAAATGCCTTCGCGATCCCCAACCCGTCTTTCGACCAAAAGACGCGCGACTTGGTGATCGTCCTCAAACGCATTTCCAGTGAGACTGTCGAGCAAGGCTTTGGCGAGATTGTCGAGATCCATCCAAGGCGCATCGCCGGTATATTCCATGACAATGTGGACATCATAATCGCCATAGCCTGGCCGTAATTTTTGAAAGTCCTTGCGGAAAAATTCGCGGAACAATTGCTTGTAATAGCGGGTCTGCGTGGTCAGGCCGTAACAGCGCATCTCCAAGACACCATCATCGGTAATCCGACCGCGCACTTTGCCATTCTTGACCCAGCCATCCACGCCTATTGAATCCACCCAGCGGTTTCGCGGCGGACGACGTCTTCGATGACATCAATGGCGGCGTCCGTATCGTTCAAACAGGGGACAACCGAATAGGCTTCACCGCCCGCCTCTAAGAAACTCTCCCGCCCTTCCATGGCCAGCTCTTCGAGCGTCTCCAAGCAATCGGAAATGAATGCGGGAGAGACAATGACAACTTTTTTGGCGCCCTGCTCCGGCAGCGCTTCTAGCGTCTTGTCCGTATAGGGTTTCAGCCACTCTGTCGGTCCAAAACGACTTTGGAACGTCGTCATCGCAAAGCCATCTGCCCAACCCAGCGCTTCCGAGACCAGACGCGTGGTTTTATGACAGTGGCAGTGATAGGGGTCGCCTTTGTCGAGATAGGCTTTTGGAACACCATGGTATGACATCAGGATCTTATCAGGCACAAAATCGAGGCCATCGATATGGCTTTGAATACTATTGGCCAGCGCCTGCACATAGACGGGCTGATCATGAAAGCTCGCGGCCGTCCGCACAGCGGGCTGCCACCGCATTTTGCTCAACACTTTGAATGTGCGATCGCAAACACTGGCCGTCGTCGCCGCCGAGTATTGGGGGTAGAGTGGCACTACGCAAATCCGGTCGCAGCCCTGCTGTTTGAGGGCCGCAACTTTCGACGCGATGCTGGGATTGCCGTAATTCATGGCAAAGTCGATGAGGAGCTTTTCGCTACCCATTCGGGCATTCAGCTTTTCGCCTTGGCGTTTTGTATAGACTAAAAGGGGCGACCCTTCGTCGGTCCAGATTTTCTTGTAAGCACGCCCTGACTTGCTGGGACGGAAGGTCAGGATTGGGCCTTGCAGGATGAGCTGCCAAATCGGTTGCGGCACTTCAATCACGCGCGGATCAGAGAGGAATTCCGACAAGTAACGCCGCATCGACCAATAGTCCGTCCCATCCGGCGTGCCGAGATTGACCAAGAGCACACCGACTTTGCCCTGCACCACGTGAGGGTGGTCCTTCGGCAGAGGGCCAATTGCGCCCGGCTGAGGAAGCGAAGTCGTCATCGTGTCTGGCATTAGAACATCCTTTGCCCGCTTATTTAAGCCGCACGATAGATTAGCAAGGGAGGCAGTGTTTTCTGATGCGGCAAAATTTATTAGTTGCAGACGCAAGTTTTCTTGATCGCACTGTGGACTCTTGGGGTTGGCAGGGGCAGTGTCGCCCCAAATTTAGGGAGATACGCCGATGCGTTGTGCAATGAAATTTGCAGTCACGGGCGGTCTTGCGGGACTCACCTTGCAGGCTGTCAGTGCTCAAACCCTCCTCTTGGGTGATCCAGCCATTCACCAGGACAAAATCGCTTTTGTCTATGCGGGAGATATCTATACCGCGAATACGGACGGCTCTGATCCGCACCGTTTGACATCCAATATGGCGAATGAGACCGGTCCTATCTTTTCGCCGGATGGCACACGCATCGCCTTCAGCGCCAACTATCAAGGCAATACTGATGTCTATTCCATCTCGGTGAATGGCGGACAGCCGACACGGCATACCTATCATCCCGGCAATGATATCGCTGTGGACTGGTCTGCCGACGGAACTGAAATTGCTTTCGTCTCATCCCGTCAACGGTTGAGCGGCCGATCGGGCCAGCTGTTCCATATTTCAACCGATGGCGGTCTGCCGCAATTGCAAATGCAAGCCCGCATCTTCCGCGGCACTTATAGTGACGATGGACGCCAATTCGCGGCCATCCCTTATGGTCCGGCTTATAACGGACTTTATGGCGGCAGCTCAGGTTGGAAAGGATATCGTGGCGGTACCACGCCATCGGTGCAAATCATGGACATTAGCCGCAACCAAGTGAGCTATATTCCAGGTGAGCGGGTCAATGATATTGAGCCCATGTTTGTCGGCGATCAGGTCTATTTCAGCTCGGATCGCGACGCGGAAGTGTTCAATCTGCACAGCTATGATCCAAGCACGGGCACGATCACGAAGGTCACCAATGAACCGGTCTGGGACATTCGTGCTGCCGATGCCCATGGCACCGACATCATCTACGAAGCCGGCGGCGCATTGAAACGCCTCGACACGACCACTGGCTCGGTCACCGAGCTATCAATCTCCCTGACACCGGACCTCCCGCAATTGCAAGCCAAGTGGACCAATGTCGCCGGTCAGATCACCGCGGCGGATCTGTCCAAGTCAGGAAAGCGCGTCCTGATCACGGCGCGCGGTGAAGTGTTCAGTGTTCCCGTGAAAGACGGCTCGACCCGAAACATTTCCAATTCCAGCGGTGTGCGTGAATATGCCGGCACATGGTCGCCCGATGGACAGCGTTTGGCCTATATCGTTGAAGCAGATCGCCAGCAGCATCTCATCATCGAAGACCAAAGTGGCATGGGCGAAACCACGCGATTTGAGCTGGGCGAACATTTCTACACGCTGCTCGATTGGGGCGGTGAAGGTGAGCATATCATCTATCGCGACAATCACCTGCGCCTCATAGCGTTGAATACGGAAACCGGTGACCGCAGACAGATCTCTGAAGACGTTCGCCGTCAATGGGGCTTTGGCGCAACCGAAGTGAGCACCTCTCCAAATGGCGAGTGGCTGGCCTATACCCGCGAAGAAGCGAATTTCAATCGAAATATCTATCTCTATAATTTCGCCAGCGATCGCAGCACCTTGCTGACCGACGGCATGGCCGATGCCGGTGCGCCCGCCTTCAGCGAAGACGGCACCCTGCTCTACTTCACGGCTTCAACCAATGCGGGCCCAACCCATGTCGGTTTGGATATGACGACCCAAGAGCGACCCTATCGTGCCGGGCTTTATGTCTCTGTCCTGACAGAGGATGGCGTTTCGCCTCTGGCACCAAAACTTGGAAATGAAGAGGCAAAGAGCGAAGATGACGAGGAGGATGGCGACGCCGACGAGACGACGCTGACCTATGACTTAGAGGGCGCTAAGAGCCGCATTCAGGCTCTGCCAGTGGAACAGGCGCAATATGCCAACCTATCCGTCAGCAAATCCGGCACTCTGGTCTATATTAAATACGTCCAGCCCGGTGTTGAAATCCCGCAGCCGGGTCAGAGCACACAAGCCGATGCCGAACTGATCACGTTCGACTTTGAAGAGCGCGAAGCCAAAACCCTGACTAAAGGCATTGTCGCCTTTTCGCTCAGCGCAGACGGCGAACATGCTCTGGTGCGCAAATCAGATGGCAGTTTGGCGACGGGCAAGCTCGGCGACAAGTTTGACGCCAAGCCGGTCAATACTGGCGATTTGCAGCTCTGGATCGATCCACGCGTCGAATGGCGTCAAATCTTTGATGATGTTTGGCGTATGGAAGCGGAATATTTCTATGATCCGGACATGCATGGTCTTGATTGGCAGGCCGTCTATGATCGCTATTTGCCCTTGCTCGATCATGTCGGGCGCCGCGAAGACCTCAATCGCTTAATGGTGGAAATGATTGGTGAAATGCAAGTCGGTCACAACCGTCTGGGCGGCGGTGACATCACGCGGCCATCTGGGCCTCAGGTCGGCTTGCTCGGGGCAGACATTGCAGCGCGCAATGGACGTCATCAAATCACCCGCATCTATACGGGTGAGCACTGGAACCCGACCGTGCAAGGCCCGCTCGCGGTGCCTGGGCTCGACGTCTCCGAAGGCGATTTCATCATCGCCATTAATGGCATCGATTTGAGCGAAGGCGCGAACATTTATGAGCATTTGGCGGGTACGGTCGGCAAACAAGTGACCCTGACGGTTTCTGATCGGGCCAATGGCCGCAATCCACGCGATGTTGTGGTCGAACCCGTGGGCAATGAATTCTTCATGCGCCTTTGGGCCTGGATTGAAGGCAATCGCAAAGCTGTGGATGAAGCCTCGGACGGTCGGATCGGATACGTCTACCTGCCGAACACAGCGGGTGCTGGCTATACGCTGTTCAACCGCATGTTCTTCTCGCAGACCGATAAGGACGCGATGATCATTGATGAGCGCTCCAATGGCGGCGGTCAGGCGGCGAACTATATCACTGACGTGCTGAGCCGGACCTATCTATCTGGCTGGAAAGACCGCGATGGACTGATCTTCAACACCCCAGGCGGCGCCATGTTTGGACCGAAGCTGATGTTGATCGACCAAGATGCGGGCAGTGGCGGCGACTTCTTGCCGTATAGCTTCCGACAAATGGGCATTGGCACTCTGATGGGCACGCGCACATGGGGCGGCCTGATCGGCATTTCAGCCAATCCAGGACTGGTCGATGGTGGCTTCCTGGTCGTCCCTTATTTCCGCTTCTTTGACGCCGATTATGAATGGTCGGTGGAGAATGAAGGTGTCGCACCAGACATCGAAGTGGCATTGGATCCTGTGCTGACCAATCAAGGCCGTGACGCCCAATTGGAAGCCGCGATTGCCGAAGTGCTGCGTCAGTTGGAAACCAATCCAAGCCCAGTGCCGACGACAGCACCACCTTACCCGACCGAACTCGGCGAGTAGTGCTAAGCTTGGTTGATGGCTCCGCCTCGTGAATGGCCCTCAATGCGGGGTCATTTATGGGGGTGGTAGAGTCTGGGTCGGGTAAGGAGTGGACATGGGACCGAGTGGCCTCGCTTGGAGGCCATTTCCCGACAGAAAACCCACCACGCACGGCATTGCGCTTTCCAGATACAGAATGCGGTGCACCCTATTTTGATACACAAGGGCTATGATGCGATGTTTGTAAATAGACGAAGTAACAGGAAAACCATGCATACATTGAAGGGCATGACCCTTGCGGCACTCGCGGGGATTATGATTGGCGGCTGCAGTTTGAAAGACGCGGAAACGGCAAAAGCGGAACTCGCAGTCGAAACACTTGAACAACCCGCTGAAACCCCCCCCGTCGCCGTCATATTCACCCCCGGCAAGACCAATGACTTCGAATTTGAATCCAATGGCCTCACGCTCTCCGGCATCATTGACGTGCCTCGGGTCGAGATAAAAGGCATGATCATAATCGTGCATAGCTATGGCGAAACCAATGTACGTGAGTGGTATTCCCACCGCGACATCCGCAAGCAATTTCTCGATATGGGCATTGCGACCGTTCAATGGGACAAGCCCGGTCTTGGCCGCAGCGAAGGCACGTTTGATATCAATCAATCTGTCTACGAGAGTGGGCAGGAAGTCGTTGATGCCGCCGCATACTTGCGACAGGTCGGTGCACCAGGGGCCGATAAGATTGGACTTTGGGGCGGGAGCCGAGCCGGTTGGATCGCTCCGATTGCGCTGTCTAAAGACAAGGACTTAGAGTTTTGGATCTCCATTAGCGGGACCACGCAAGAAGACAACTTCACCTATCTCCTCCTCTCCAACCTCCCCTATGAAGGAGCGACGCAAGAGCAAGTCGCTGTATATGAGCAAGAATGGCGTGCCGGGTGTAACATCTTCCGTAACGGGGGCAGTTTTGACGATTACCAGCAAGCAACTGAAGTCCTTCGTGCAAATGAATACATCCTCAGCATGCGCGGCCCTTGGCCAACAAGGGCTCAGTATGAAGAAAATCAAAAACAGTGCCAGGACAGTAACTGCCAGCGAACGCATGAAGAGACGTGCGATTACATCTGGATTTTAGACTTCGATGAGATGCTCTCATCGCTCGACGTCGATGTTCTTGCGCTATTTGGTGAGAAGGACCTAAGCATTAATTGGCGGAAGGTTCGTACGCTATACGAAGATACAATTGGCCAGAATTCAAACGCAACGCTGCGGATCAAAGCCTTCGCGGACGCGGATCACGCCCTCAACAAGACCGAGACAGGCAGCATGAGAGAGATGCGCAAGAACTGGGAGTTGATCGAACAGCCTAGGATCGAAGGCTATTACGATGTTCAAACCGAGTGGCTCCAAGAATTCGTTCTAGATGAAAAGTGACGCTTTCGTAGCGGCGATTATCATTTCGGATTTGGCGTCATTCACGGCCATACCCCGTCAGACAGACCCACCGTTAAACCAAATCGAATTGGCATAGATACCGGGGCTGGTCAGGATGGAGAGCTAACGGCGCTCGTCATTGACCGGGCTTGGGCTGAGCTCGTTCGGGACCCAACCTTCATTTCGATTTAGCGTCGTCTGGTTTGTCGCCGAAAGCAGACATCGGGTTCGGGTCGAGAGTGCACATCAGCCGAATATGGATTTGACCGAAGCAGTGTTGTGTGTCGAATACTATTCGGACCGATACCGAACTGGCCGACCGCAAAATGGACGACAAACCCAAAAAGCAACGCACTGCAGTAAGAGAACGCGCGAATGCCATCAAAGAATTTCGTTGCAAGAATCTGATCGCCGTAATCGAAAACCCGACCAACGTCGGCAACATTGGTACGGTTATCAGGAATGTAAACGCCTTAGGCGTCGAAAAAATCTATGTAATCGACTTTCGAGGATCACTACCCGATGATTGGGAAGAAATGAGGGACAAACGTTCTCTCACCAAAACATCCGCATCCGCCGTTAAGTGGACGTTCGTGAAGCGTTTCGAAAACACAGCGTCTTGCCTGGATCATTTGGAGAAGAATGGATTTGTCTCCATCGTCACTTCACCACATGTGAAGGGTAAACAGAGCATCTACCTGCACGAAGGCGATTACACGGAACATGCAAAGCTCGCGGTATGGTTCGGAAATGAGACGCGCGGTATAAGCGACTTGGCAGTCGAACGGAGTGAAATGTGCGTCGCGGTTCCTATGTTCGGGATGATTGAAAGCCTCAACCTCGCAACATCATCGGGCATTGTTTTGTATGAAGTCACCAAGCAACGACGTTCGTATCAAAGCAAGTATCGACGGAGCAACCAAAGACGACCTCGCGAAAAACCGCTTCCGACAGTTATGCCGCGAGAAGACTGATGACATGGACGATCACTGACACATGAGCGAGTTTGACGAAGACAAGATCCAGATTCACTTTCAATGGGTTGTTGGAGACACGCGCGTTCTTGAGAAACAGTATCAGATTTTGACGCGCGTACGCTATCCTTACGTAGTTACTCTTTTGTCCAGATTGATAGCATTTGCAGCGACCTACCTAGTCGTGTCTTGGCTCATTCCTGGTACGGAAATTCTGACTGTACTGCTCATCTCACTCGCAGGCTCATACGCACTTTGGGTGTCGTGGGCGTGGTCTTTGTTTTCTTTCAGAGCCTTGGAGAAGAGAAAGGCATTGGAGGCGTTCAAAGTCGGATTACAGTGGGTGCGTATCAATAAATTCGGTATCTCTTGGAGCAATGAAACTGGTTACGAGTATCAAAGTTGGTTCGCGATTTCAGACGTCGAGTTTCGAGACAATTCGGTTTGGATAAAGACTGGTGACTCGGGAGGCTTTTATCTACCTCCGAGGTTGTTTGAAAGTTCTGACGTTGACGAACAGTTCAAACAACGGGTTGCAAGCTATCGTGCGGAACCTGGAAACCCAATCCATATGAAAGAGTTCGATCAAAGCGAAGCTGTTCGACACTAGATTGTGATTGTTCTCCTTTGACGCCGAAAGCGCACGTTACCCAGCGCTTTTAACTCACGCGACTCCTCCCGGGCCGTTCTCGCGAAAACCGCTCTTGACAATACACTGATAAAATTATCAGCTATTCAAAGACTAAACTCAAACAGGCGTTGAGATGACCCAAGACACCGTGTCCAAACACTCAGGACGAAGCCGGATTTGCTTGGCCGCCCTCGAAGCGTTTGCGCAGCATGGATATGATGGCGCCGGGGTTAGCCTGATTGCTGAGCGCGCGGGTGTTTCGCAGCCAAGCATTCACTATCATTTCAAGTCCAAACGCATGCTGTGGGAAGCAGCGATGCTCCAGCTTGCTGAGATGATTGATGTTGATCGGCGGGCGCAGGCGAAATTCGCGGAGTTTCTGTCGCCGCTGGATAAACTCAAGGCGACGTGCACGATCCTAATCGAGAATGCGGCGAGCAATCCGGTATTGGGCCAAATCATTCTCTCCGAAGGGCAAACCGGCGGTGAGCGTTTGGATTGGCTGCTTCGGCACGTGCTTTCAGATGTCTATTATGAATTCCTCGAAATCATCGAAACCTGCGTGCAGGACGGTGTGATCAAACCGTACAAACCCTCTCACGTGCTGATGCTCTTAACGGGGGCGGCGGTGACGCAGTTTAACGTTGCGCCGCTCGTCAGCTCGGTTTTCGGAGACGATCCCAAATCGCCTGACAATGTGGATGCATACAAGGCCATGTATCTCGATGTCATTTTTTCTGGCCTCATCAATACGGACCCTGAACCATGCCAAGACTAAAACAAGCTGGCCCCGGGCAAGGTAGCGAGATGGCGGACGCCGTCTTCAAAATGCTGTTCGACGATCGTAATCCGATTGAAGACCCCGGCACAGCAACCGGCACGCCGGGCAATTGGTGGACGGTGTTTAACATTGTCCCGGATGCATTCGATCATACCACGACAGGATTTCAGTTCTATCGTTCCCCCAATCGCAAAATCGATCCCAAACTCCGCGAGCTCGGCCAAATCCGCGCAGGCTATACGGTTGGGTCGCAATTTGTCTTCTCGCAGCACTGCAAAGCCAGCCGTGATGTCGGGCTGACTGAGGCCCAAATCCAGGCCATCCCACACTGGCAAACCGCGGATTGCTATAGCGCCATCGAGCGTGCCGTTCTGGCCTATACAGACGCGCTGGTCCTGGAACGTGGGCGCGTGTCGGATGGTGTGTTTCAGGCCCTCAAGGATCACCTAACCGATGAGGAGATTCTCGAACTCACTTATATAACGTGCACCTATATGATGCATGCTGTGATGAGCTGCGCGCTGCGGCTTGAATATGATGACGTGGACGAGCGCGTCGTCGAAATCGCTGCGCCGGATAACGGCAGCCAGGACGTCATGTCTATGGTCGATACGGAGGAATAGACTATGAGTTATCATCACCTCGCTTTGGCGGCAAAAGACATGGCCGCGATGCACGAGTTTTATGAAAACGTGATGCAGTTTGAATTGGTCAAAGTTGAAATTGGCCCGGTCATGGGCGGCGGCTGGGGCAAACACTTCTTCTACCGCATTGGCGGTGACGACAGTAAGTTCATCGCTTTCTGGGAACTGCACGATACGCCCAATCAGGACAGCCACGAATTCGATCTCAATAAGGCTGCCAATCTCCCTGCCGGTACAAATCATCTCTCTTTCGAAGCGCAATCGGTGGATGAACTCATGGCTTGGAAAGACCGCTGGACGGCGGCGGGTTTGGACGCGCTCGAGATTGACCATAATTGGTGCCACTCGGTTTATACCAGTGACCCCAATGGCAATATGGTTGAGTTCTGCCTGACCACGGGCAGCTTTACCACTGAAGATCGCGAGAGAGCCCTATCGGCTCTGACGGAAACTGAGTTCCGGCCTAGCCCACCCCCTGCGAAGATCCAGCCTTGGCCGGCGGTTGCTGCTGAGTAAAACGCGAGCTCAATGAAATATCGGAGGCGACGGCTATAGGGCCGTCGCCTTTTTGTTTGCGTGACTATTCAGACACGTCAAGTTCAATTATGCAATTATCTAGAGATTGAACATACGCCCTTAAAACCTTCCAAACGCTCCGTTTTAAGAGATGAAACACCAATATATTTGTTCTTGCGTTTCTCGAGCGAGCTTCGTATTAGCTTGCATAAATGAACCAAGCAGGGAAAACTATGGCAACTCTGGTCAATAAAGTGCGTTCGGGTCTGACCAAAACCGACCACCCTTATCTCAACGGCGCCTGGACGCCGGTTTTCGAAGAATATGATGCCGATGATATGCAAGTGATTGGTCAAATTCCGACTGATATTGACGGCATCTATGTCCGCAACACGGAGAATCCGGCACACGATAATATCGGCAAGTATCATCCCTTTGATGGTGACGGCATGCTGCACATGATGAAGCTGAAAGATGGGAAGGCCACCTATAAGAACCGCTTCATTCGCACGCGAGCTTTCGAAGCTGAGCAAGAAGCGGGCGAGCCGCTATGGATTGGCTTTCTTGGCAATCCTAAAAACGGCAAACGCAAAGGCTGGGGCGCGCACGGGCATGTGAAAGACGGCTCTTCTCAAGACGTCTTGTTCCATGCTGGATCGATCTTATCCACGTTCTGGCAGTGCGGCGAAGGCTATCGCTTGTCACCGGATGATCTTGAAACGCTCGGAATTGAGGGTTGGGTGCCGATTGATGGCATCTCCGCCCATCCAAAAGTTGATCACACGACGGGCGAGTTGATGTTTTTCAACTACTCCACGCACGCGCCCTATATGCATTATGGCGTGGTTGGCGCGGACAATAAGTTGAAACACTATACACCGATTGATCTGCCGGGACCCCGGCTGCCGCATGATATGGCGATATCCGAGAACTATTCGGTCTTGAATGACTTCCCACTCTACTGGCCGAAAGAATTGGTCGATCAGGGCTTTTATGTTCCGCTATATGACCAAGAGCGCAAATCCCGCTTTGGGGTCATCCCGCGCTTTGGCGAAAATAAAGACGTGCAGTGGTTTGAAGCGGAACGGACCTATGTCCTTCACTTCACCAATTGCTATGAAGAAGGCGATGAAGTGATCATGGATGGGTATTTTCAGAAATGCCCGCTGCCGCCGCCAAATGACATTATGCCGGACCCGTACAAAGGTCTGACCGCCAATCTCGATCTGCACGGGCTGCAACCGCATCTGCATCGCTGGCGCTTCAATTTGAAGACCGGTGAGACCCATGAGGAAAGATTGTGCGACGAAGAATTTGTCGAGTTTGGCACGATCAACCCGCGCTACAATGGCAAACGGAACCGCTATGTTTATAGCGCGCTGGGGGAGAAAGGCTGGTTCTTGTTTAGCGGCCTGGTCAAGCATGATCTCGAAACCCGGACGGTCCAAAAATATATGTTCGGCGAGGGACGGTATGGCTCCGAGACGCCTTTCATTCCGCGCAAAAACGCGGTGGACGAAGATGACGGCTATCTTATCTCTTTCATTACAGATATGAATTTGAACCGATCTGAATGCGTCATTCTTGATGCGAAAAATATCGAAGCCGGTCCGATTTGCCAGATCATTCTACCGCACCGGATTTGCAGCGGAACGCATGCGATTTGGGCTGAAGCCCAGGAATTGGAGGAACGCTAATGGCCAAACCCGTTTTCATCTTGGGCGGCGCGCAAACAGACTTCTCGCGCAATTTTTCCCGCGAAGATTTGACCATTTTCGACCTGCTCCGCGAAGTCATGCATCAGGCATTTGACACCACCGGCGTTGATCCCGCCGACGTGGATGTTGGCCATGTCGGCAACTTTGTGGGCGAGCTGTTTACTGGCCAAGGCATGTTAGGCGGGCTTTACGGTCACGTGCTTCCAGAACTGGCGGGTATTCCCGTGTCACGCCATGAAGGGGCGTGCGCGTCTGGATCACTCGCAGTCTTAGCCGCAATGGCCGATATTGAGAGCGAACGATACGACCTCGCCTGCGTGACGGGTATTGAGTATATGCGCAACGTTTCCGGACAAGATGCGGCTGACTATCTCGGCGCTGCTGTCTGGGTCGGCCAGGAAGCCACTGACGTACAATATATTTGGCCAGCGCAATTCTCTGACCTCGCTGACGAGTATGACAAACGCTACGGGCTCAAGCATGAGCACCTTGCTGAGATTGCCAAAAAGAACTTTTCCAATGCCAAACGAAACCCGAATGCGCAGACGCGGAAGTGGCAACTTGGCGATGAGCATTTCGCCGCCAATGATGAGATCAACCCGGTCGTTGAAGGCTGGATGCGTCGGCATGATTGCAGCCAGATTACGGATGGCGCCGCTTGCGTCTTTTTAGCGTCAGAAGACGCCGCTCTGAAATATTGCAAAGCGACAGGTCGCTCATTGGATTCCCTACCGCGCATTCAAGGCTGGGGTCACACCACGGCGCCAATGCGGTTGGCCACCAAACTGTCTGACAGTGCGACCGAAGACTTTGTCCTGCCATGGACGCGCAAGGCGATTCACGACGCTTATCGACGTGCCGGCATTAAAGACGTGTCGCAGCTCGACGCGATTGAAACACATGACTGTTTCACCATGTCCGAATATGCTGCGATCGAGCATTTCGGGATCACCGCTCCAGGTGAAGCCTGGAAAGCGGTTGAAGACGAGCGCATCCAGATGGGCGGATCGATCCCTGTCAATCCATCAGGCGGCTTGATCGGCCTTGGGCATCCCGTCGGCGCGACCGGTGTGCGCATGCTGCTCGATCTCTCCAAACAAGTGACAGGCGCGGCCGAAGACATGCAAGTCGAAGGCGCCAAGACCATGGCCATGTTTAATGTTGGCGGCTCCGGCACAACCAATTGCTCCTTTGTGGTTGGCACCTAATTGAGGCCATTATGAAAGCGATACTCGTCTATATTTTCGTCCTGGTCATCGGCCTGTCCCTAGGCTGGGTCATTGGAATGGATGGCCCGACTTGGAACGGCTTGCCCGTGACATTTGTCTGCGCCCTCCTGGCATTTGCGATTAACTGGATCGCCTTCATTCCATCCTGGTTTGCCCAAACCGAGCATTATTATGATCTGACCGGCGCCATTACCTATTTGAGCGTCGTGGCATGCGCCCTCGTTCTGACCGGAGCCCCCGCGCTAACCAGCCTCATCGTCGCTGGCATGGTCGCGGTTTGGTGCGTCCGTCTAGGTGTCATGCTGTTCTCGCGCATCAGCCGCGCAGGCGAAGACGTCCGCTTTCGCACGATCAAACCTCATTTTGTTCGATTCCTTGGCGCTTGGACGACACAAGGCCTATGGGTCGTCATGACGACCGCCTGCGCAATGGTGATCCTGACCAGCGCGGAGCCGCGGCCGATCGATGCCTTCTTCATCCTAGGCGCAGTCATGTGGGCTGTCGGCTTTATCTGCGAAGTCGTGGCCGACAATCAGAAAAACCGGTTCAAAGCCAATCCGGACAATCAAGGTAAATTCATAACCACCGGCCTATGGGCCTGGTCGCAACATCCGAATTATTTCGGAGAAATCTTGCTCTGGACGGGGATTGCCGTCATCGCGATCCCTTATTTGGAAGGTGGGGCATGGGCCGCTTTGATCTCGCCCGTCTTTGTCGCATTCTTGCTGACACGCGTGAGCGGCATTCCCATGCTCGACCGAATTGCAAAGAAACGTTGGGGTGAGGATCCGGCCTATCAAGACTATGCGCGCCGGACATCTAAACTCATCCCCTTGCCGCCCAAACCTGCACGCACTGGGGCCGAGCCGCCGGCCCCATAATGCTCAGCATCGACGCCATCACGTCTGAACAGAAACTGGTTCGAACCTGCTCGATTTGGCGCGCCCTGAATGATGTCGGCGATGTGCCCAGCCTGCTCATCCTGCAATCCATTTGGATGCAGAAAGGCCGCTTCAGCGAAATCAATAAGTTCACATGCTTACCGAAAGCCGTTTTATCGAACCGGCTACAGAATCTGCGTGACGCTGGTATTCTCGACAAACCCTCCTCCGAGAAATCTTCGGGAACAGGCGCGTATCGTCTCACCGCCAAGGGGCTCGATTTGTTTTGGGTCGTCTTGATGCTGCTGCGCTGGGAGAGCGCATGGAGTGAGGCGGGCAGGTTGGGCAAAGTAGAACTCATTCACACGCCGTGCGGACATGCCGCCACGCCAGTCCCTTCATGCGCACATTGCGGGGAAGCCTTCTCGACAGAGACTGTAAGCTGGACCCCCGGCCCCGGCATCGGATTGGTTCGCCCGAGCTATTCACGTCGTCGCCAAAGCAAGGTGAAGCTACATGATAAAGATATCACGCTGCTTTTCACCGAGTCGGCCGAGGTTTTAGGCGACCGCTGGTCTGTCTTAATCTTGCGGGCGATGATGACGGGGCTGTCTCAGTTCGACCAGATCTTGGACGACACGACGATGGCCACCAATATGTTGAGCGCGCGGCTAAAATGGCTGCAGGAAATCGGTTTAGTGCATCCACATGAAGGACATTCCGGGGCGTATCGCCTGACCGAGAAAGGCGCTGACTTTTTCCCCATTTTGGCAATGCTGCAAGCCTGGGGAGACCGACATTACCGAACCCCCGAAGGCCCACCCGTGATCTTCCAACACGCAACCTGTTCGCATGAATTGTTACCCGTGGTGACGTGTAATGTTTGCGGTGAAGTTATGAAGCTTGGCGAAACCAGCATCTCGTTAAAATGGTGACGCATCGCCGCTCTGCCCGCTTAGCCTGTTTCCAAGATTGCAGCCTTTTGACCTTCTTCCACGACATCTGTTTCAGCGATCAACAGCTCTGAAAGCGTACCCGACGCCGGCGCGGTGTACGGCACTTCCATTTTCATCACTTCGAGGATGAACAATTCTTGCCCTTCGCTCACTTGGTCGCCGGGTTTGACCAGTGTTTTCCAGACGGTGCCGCCGGTCTCAAGTTCAATCTCAATAGTCGCCATGTGAGGTCCTGATTTGCATTAAGGGGTGTACGGAAACGCGCTCGGGCCAAGCAGGTTCGGCAGAATGGGCTGCACCCGGTCAATCCATCGACACAGCATCGGTCGCGTTTCGCGCGGGTCGATCAGCTCATGCACCGAAAGCGCTTCGGCCCGCGGGAATGGCGATTGGCGCGCAGCAAGCATCTCTTCAAGTTCTTTGCGTTTGGCGTCGGGATCTTCAGCGGCTGCGATTTCGCGATGGAAAGCGACTGCGACGCCACCCTCAACCGGCAGCGGGCCACTTTCCGCAGATGGCCAGGCCAGCACGTAAGCTTCAGGGCCATAATGCGCCGCTTGAGCGACACCAAAACTGCGTCGCACCATCACTGATGCCCAGGGCACGGTCGTCATCGAAGCCGTCAGCACAGTCCGCGCGCCTGCACGAATCGTGGCCTCTTTCTCGGCCTTCGAGCCGATCATAAAGCCCGGTTCATCGACAAAGGCGACAATGGGCAGTGAAAACGTCTCGCAGAGCTTGATGAAGCGTTCAGCCTTACGTGCCCCATCGGCCGTCATGGAACCCGCGAGATGGCGCCCATCATTCGCCCAGATGCCAACGGGTTGGCCATTTAAGCGGGCGAGGCCGGTGATTTGACTGCGCCCATAACCCGCCCCCATTTCAAAAAAGCTGTCGCGATCAAGCACCATGGAAAGCACCCTGCGCATATCAAAAGCGCGGCGTCGCTCTCGCGGGACAATGCTGATCAGCTCCTCATCCATCCGGTCCACGGGATCATGACAAGCCCGCACGGGCGCAAGCTCCCAGACGGAATTGGGCATGTAGGACAGAAAGCTCTTGATTTGGGCGAGCGCCATTCGCTCATCATCTGCGCCATTGTCCACGGTCCCATTGCGCGTGTGGATCTGGGCGCCGCCGAGCTCATCCTTGGTCAGTTTTTCGCCCATAGCCCGCTCGACCACGGCCGGTCCCGCAACCAGTACTTGCGCAGTTGATTTCGACATCACGGAAAAATGCGACGAGACCAGTCGGGCGGCTGGCAATCCCGCCACGGCGCCGAGACCGGCTGTTGCGACTGGGATCGCCGCCAGAGTTTGCGCCACGGATTTAGACCGTGCTGGGGCAAAAACGGGACCGGGCAAACTCGGCCCACCAGAGCCGCCAACACTTCCCCCAGCGCCCTCATGCTACTGCATAAGTGGCACGCGAGCCTGTAAAGCAAGGTCCTCTGTGTAGACGGATTTGCGCAGCCCAGCCGGGGATGGAGACCCGCCCTTAATCGTAAAGTCTTCGCCACCCACCAGGATCCGCCGCCCGTCTAAGGTCGCAAATCCCAAAACGAAATTTGCTGGTGTAAAGTCGATGAGCTCGCCATTCGCACCATATTCCGCACCGCCAGCAGCTTTGCCGATTTCGTCGAAGCTGCCGGGATCGATGAGCGCATCAATTCGTTCGCGAATGGTGAGGCGCCCTTTGGCATGCTGCCGCCCAATCGAGTCCTCGCCACCTTGTTTGAGGGCCGCCTCGCGGCGTTGCTTGATTTGTTTAACTTCAGATTCCCAGCTCATAGCGTTTGTTTTGCGCAGGAAATCTTTGGAAGTCAAAACCATCGCCGCGGAAGCCGAGCAGCCCAGCTAGCGCCACCCCGAAGCTCAGAACACGAATATACGACAACAATCACGCCAAAATTTTCGATGCCCAGTCACACCAATGACTATATTTGTTTCAATAAGTAAATAATTGTGATTATACTTTATACTGCAAATAAATATCATCTATCCTCACAACCTGAGATACTCTCGTGGCATCAGAACATCCCGATCTTGTCGAAGCTTCCGTGTTGATGGCAAGCGCCTTAATCGATCTCGCCAACCTGTTTGATGATACTTATGTCACGCAGGACAGAGACGCTGACATCAATCAGGCGGTTCATGACGAAGAATCGAGCCG
>JABSQA010000028.1:3540-30665 GCA_013213825.1 Henriciella sp. | reverse complement strand
ACGGTCTATTCCCTGCGACAGCTGGGGAAACGCATACATTTGAAGTACAAGACCCGGGCGCGGCAACCTCACGGACGTTCACGATAACATCTGCCGATGTTGCCCAACAGCCCGTCAATCGGACCAATGTCGTCGACACGCCGACGGGGAAAGTTGGATACATCCTATTCAACACGTTCAGTCCCTTCTCGTCTGAGGCCGACATTGCCAATGCGATCACGCAGATGAGCAATGAAGGTGTCGATGATCTGGTCCTGGACTTGCGCTATAATGGTGGCGGATTGCTCGCTGTGGCTGGTCAGCTCGGCTATATGATTGCGGGGCCATCTCGGACCAATGGTCGGACGTTCGAACTGTTGCAGTTCAACGATAATGCGGGCAATCGAAACCCCGTTACGGGCGAAGTCAATGGTCCGATCCCGTTCTACAATACCGGGCTGGGCTTCTCACTCGCCAATGGCACGCCATTGGACAATCTTGATCTCAATCGCGTCTTCATCCTGTCCACGGCCGGTACCTGCAGCGCCAGCGAAGCCGTCATCAATGGCTTGCGCGGCATTGATGTCGAAATCGTCCTGATCGGAGCAGTGACGTGCGGAAAGCCCTACGGCTTCTATCCAACAGATAATTGTGGCGAGACCTATTACACGATCCAGTTCAGAGGCGTGAATGATAAGGGCTTCGGCGACTATTCAGATGGCTTTGTGCCAAACAACTCCTCCTTCACGTTTGGCGAACGGGTCTCGGGTTGCGTTGT
Source organism: Henriciella sp. (assembly GCA_013213825.1). GTDB lineage: Bacteria > Pseudomonadota > Alphaproteobacteria > Caulobacterales > Hyphomonadaceae > Henriciella. Next base: position 29,908 of record JABSQA010000028.1, on the reverse strand, counting down.
CTCGGATGATTTTAACACGGAACTCGGCGACCCCACTGAGGGGCTGTTCGCGGCCGCGCTTGATTACCGCGCTAATGGGACATGTCCTGCGATCACGCCGAAAGTTTCGCCAGAAGTGACGTTCAGCAAGCTTGGTCAGACCGAGGTGGCCACGACAGCTTTGACAGAACAGGATGACTTCATCGCGACCAACCGTGATATGACAATGCCATGGTAAGACGCGGTCTTCTATATTTCTTCACCGCATTGACGCTCGCCGCTTGTCAGCATGCACCGTCCGTGACACCGGCCGTCCTACAGGACAAGGATATAGACACTATGACGGCGCTGCGCGCGGCGCTCGCCCAATCTATGGACCGCGCCACGATCGAACTCGGCGCGGGCGATCCGACGGTCACACCGTCAATTGCTGTTTTGCCACCAAAGCCGACCACATTTGAAACTCAGAGTCCTGCGCTTCCAACCATGTTCGACCTGTACATGCGCGGGGATGATTGTTTCGCCATGCGGCGCGGCGATGGTGCGGAAATTGCCCTCGAGGGCGTACGCTGTCGTCCAGCCATTTAAGTCCAACTCAAAAAAAAGCCCGCGGGTGATTTCCCGTGGGCTTTTTTCTGCAGGCGCATAGATGACTAAATAAACGCATATCCTCGCGCATTGATATAATTGATCAATTCTTGGCGTCGGTTACCAGGATCTGGGTGCGTTGACATAAATTCTGGTGGTCGATTGCCGGCACTTCGCTGATCCATCAGCTCCCATAGGCGAGGGGCTTGGGTCACGTCATAGCCAGCTTTGTGCATGTAATCGAGGCCGAGCCGGTCTGCCTCTAATTCGTGACGGCGGCTATATGGCAGCAAGACTCCAAATTGCAGCGCGGCGCCACCTAAGCCCACAATTGCATTTCCATATTGCTTTAGCTCATCCGATTGCGCGATCGCTATTGAGCTAGCGACCAGCGCAACTTGGCTCGCCATCGCCAAAGATGTGCGTTCGGCCGAATGTTGTCCATCAATATGGCCCGCCTCGTGCCCAAGGACGGTTGCCAACTGGTCATCATTCTCGGTCAGCTCTGTGATCCCGCGATACACCCCGACTTGCTGTCCTGGCATGACGAAAGCATTCACCACATCTGTGTCAAAGACTGCAATCTCCCACTCATCTGGCGTGTAAGTGGAAGGCTGGTTGTAAATATCTGTGAGTGCGTCAGATCGACCGCGCGCTGTGCGATCCCAAGTTGATAGGACGCGGCTGCGCAGCCGGGAATCCCCCGTTTGAGGTGTTTGCGATTTCATATCGGTCCAGGCAGCTTTCGACATGTTTGCCAAGGAGGCGGTATCAAACCCTGGCAAGATCAGCTGGCTCGCGCCGGTGACTGGATTCGTGGTGCAACCAACGATCATTGGCACGACGGTTCCAGCGGCAAGTCCGGACAGAATTTGAGGGCGGGACATGGGATTGCGCTGGGCTTTCTCCAAAAAGTCGCGCGGTGCATCCACGCGTTCGCCCGTCTCGACCATTTCGTCAGTTATTAGCTGATTGCTCATATCAATGCCTCCTAGTGTCCCTTAACCTTACACCCGATTGAAAACGGGAGCAAAACTCCACGCTCTACAAACGCTTACACATTTTCTGCCACGGGTCACGTGAATGTCCGATGAAGCGAGTTGGGCGCTCAGGTTCAGGCCTCGACCAACAGGTCTTTTGATTGTTGGACCCAATTTTCGCGGCTCACGCGGCCTTTGAAAGAGAGGTGGTTCTCGATCCACGTGGCGTTTTCTGGTTTCCAATCTGCGATTTGCGCAAACGTATAAATGCCCAGCCCGTTGAGAACCTCGGCAATGCGAGGGCCGATTCCCGTGATTTTGGTGAGATCGTCGCCACCATCGCTGGGACGGTCGATTTGCAAAGGCTGTTTGCCATCCAGTTCCGCCAGCATGGCTTCCGATGGGTGGACCTCTTGTGTTTCTTCGGTCGCGGCAACGATTTCTACTTCAGGTTCGGACTCAAGTTCGGGCGCGGGTTCTGGTTCCGCTATCGTTTCTTCAGCTTCGTTCGCCGTGTCCTCGTCCACAAACTCAGGCTCAGGCTCCGACGCGGGCTCCGGGTCGGGCGTTTCGACCGGCTCCACGTCGACGGTCTCTTCAACCATTTCAACCGCCTCTTCCGGAGATTGCTCAAAATAGGCCAAACGGCCTTCTAAATAGCGATTGCGCCAACGCAGCTGTGCCAATTCCTCGTCGACAGCCTGCGTGTTCGCCTGAGGCGTTGGCTCGGGTTCTGGTTCAGGCGTGGGCGCCGTCTCTGCGTCGTCTGGGGTCGCCGCTGCTAGCGCGAGTAATTTTGCCTCAAGCGCATCAACCCGCGTACGCAAATACGCCGCCTGCCAACGCACTTTCTCATCGGCTGGATTTGCGACGACCTCTGCGGGCGTCGCCGCGACAATGGCCTCTGGTACCGTTTCAGAGGCTTCAGTGTCCCCAGTCGGCGTCGGATGGGACAGCAGTTTCGCCTCCAAGGCATCCACGCGCGTGCGCAAATACGCAGCTTGCCAGCGGGTTTTTTCGTGCGTTGGATCGGTTGCTGTCGACACTGGGGCTTCAATTGGTTCCGCCGGTGCGACCGCTGCAGCACTTATTTCTGTTTCAAGCGCGCCAACCCGTTCTTCCAACCACGCATTGCGATCCCGCAAGGCCGTGAGTTCGGTTTGATCATCGCCTGACAGAACCGCGCCAGCGACGGCACCCGCAACAGCAGCACCAGCCGTTTCAAGCATATTACCATCAGAGGCGTTTTCCGATTTCAGCTGCTCAAGCTCTGACCGTGCCGATGCCAGCTCGTCACTTAAGACCGCAATACGCCCTTCGCGCTCTTGAAGCTCGGCCGCGGGAATGCTGCTCGGGCCCTGGTCCACCGATTCCTTATACTTGCGCTGCGCCGCATAAAGCGCCTCAACTTCAGCCTTGGATTGGGTCAATTCAGTTTTCGCGATTTCTCGCTCAACTTCGGCTTCGCGGATTTTGCTTCCCGCCAGAATCCCCCGGAACGAGAAGCCGAATAGCAGACCGAGAACGGTGGCCGCAGCCAAGGCCATCCACATATTGGCAATCAACCACTGCATCTACTCGCTCCGTTCCTCAACCTTGAACTCAATCCGACGATTGACCGCGCGCCCCTCCGGCGTCGCATTGTCCGCTTTTGGCTGATCCGGTCCATAACCGGCGACAACCAAACGTGTCGTATCAAATCCTGTATTTTCCATATAGTCCGCCACCGCTTGCGCGCGTGCTTCGCTTAACGCGATATTGCTGTCACGAGAACCAACATTGTCAGTATGCCCGCCGACTTCGAACACCAGAGATTCTGCGCACAAGGCAGAAACCGCCATAATCTTGTCGAGCGTCTCACCGCTGTCTCGAGATATTGCCGCACTTGCAGATTGGAACACGACCGCATTCGCATCCATAATCAGATCAAATGAGGTCTGGCACGCTTGCAGCGGATCTTGGCCAAGATCGATGCCGGAGATTTCCTCCAATTCGACGGTCACCGTCTCGGCCGCAATCTCCACGGCATACGCCCCGTCTAATTGCGCCATATCCTCCCGCAAGAATAGCAAGGTGGAGCTGGTGGCCTCGCCCTCAAAGCTAAATCCTTCTGACTCGGGCACAAACTCCATCTCACCGGACTGGAAATTCGAGAAATGCGGCAGGCCCAAACGAACCCCTTCGATCCAAGGCTCATACTCTGTGACTTCCACTGTCATTTCATCAATGACGGGGCCGTCAAAATAGGCTTCCGCGATCGATGCAATCTCGGCCCGGTCCTCAGAGGTTTCGCAGCTGCCGGATAGGACCAAAGTTCCGTCAATGTGTTCGGCTTTCCAATGGCTTGGTCCGTCGACATTCGCGATCCCGGTCCACGGCGCAGCGAGATTGGAGACCGCAGCTGTTGCCTGAATCCGCGCCTCATCTTGCATCGCAATACCACTCAGGCGCAATTCATGATCTGTTAGGCGCGCCTCGCCACTGTCGAGCAATTGAAGCTGATCCAAACCAAACATTGCAGTGCCCACCCAGTCGCCGTCTGGTGCGCCTAAGGTCAATTGCGTTCGATCATCGATCACTGCGTCGGTTAAACCCCGGACATGCTCAGTCAACACGCCTTTGGTTTGAAAATCCGGCACGCCACCGACCAAAATCAACCCGCCTTCAGGCGTTTTGATCGCACGCCAAACATAAGGTGACGCGGTCGGTAAATCGCGAATCTCCTCGAAATCGGTTTCGACCGACCAGATCCCGCCGCGCAGAGCGCCGCCCGGCCCGGCAGAGGTAAACACCGCTTGCTTGGCGATTTCGGCGGCCTCAATCGACGGTGGTGCCCCCACCAATAAAGCGCGCTGCCCTTTCAGGGTTACAGTCGCCCAGGTCTGCCCCGACTCTGCCAACGCGGTGCTGGCCGATTGCTGCAGGCTTTCCTGCATTTGAGCGGCGTTTAAATGGTAGTCCGATGAGCCTTGTACGGTCACGAGGCCCAACAATACCAGACCCACGCCACTGAGGCCGGCGGTCAGGATGTCATAGGCACTCATGTTGCAATCCCCCGTAGTAAAGACTGCATTAACCCTCTCAGGTCTGCCTTATCCCTTGGAATCAGGCAAGTGCATGTTACAGGGCGGCAATGAAAGCTAATTTTGATCACATCACCTCGGCAAGCAATCCACTGGTCAAACAGTTGCGCAGCCTGGAGCGTAAAAAAGGCCGCAATGAGACAGGCTTGTTCCTCGCAGAAGGCGCGCGCCTGATCGAGCAAGCATTGGCCCAGGGTTGGCAGGTTGAGACCCTGATAGCATCGAATTCCGGGGCCGAGCGAGATTTCGTCCAAGATCTCGCGACGCGCGCGGGCCGACAAGGCGCGCGACTGATCCAAGTGCCGGATCGCCTCGCTGGCTCGATTGCGCGAAAGGATAATCCGCAAGCTGTGATCGCCGCGATCAAACAGCGCGATCTGTCCCTGGATGAGCTACCCGCAGACCATCCCGGTTTGTGGATCGGACTCTATGAATGCCGCGACCCTGGCAATCTCGGCACCATTTTGCGGACCGCCGATTGCGCCGGCGCGGCCGGGGTCATCTTGATCGAGAATTGCTGCGACCCGTACAGTGTCGAAGCCGTCCGCGCGTCCATGGGGTCGCTATTTGACGTGGGCCTCGCGCGTGCTGATTTCGCTGCATTTGATACTTGGCGGAGATCGGCCAGCTTGAACATGATTGCGGCCAGTGTGAACGGGCAAACCGCACATACGGGCGTCGATTTCGAACAGCCCAGCTTGATCCTTATGGGCAATGAGCAAGCCGGTTTGCCCGCCAAGATCGAAGCCCAATGTGACACGCTGTGCCTTATTCCCATGCGGGGCGGCGCCGACAGCTTAAACTTGGCCCAAGCCACAGCCATCATGCTTTATGAGGGCTGGCGCCAAAGGGGATTCGCTTGATGGATATGACCTCGACCCTCTTCCTCGCCGACCAATGGGCGGAGGATCAATACGCTCTTCTCGATAGTGGTGACGGGCATAAGCTTGAGCGGTTTGGCACCCAGACCGTCATTCGGCCTGACCCGCAAGCATTTTGGCCCCCCGCCACACCGGTCGAGGCTTGGCAGGCGGATGCACGGTTTAACGCTAAAGCAGGCGATGATGATCGCGGCCAATGGGAATTGATCGACCGATCAGCTCCTGAAAGCTGGCAGATGTCTTGGCGCGGGATCCAGTTTCAAGCCCGACGCACACCGTTTCGGCATCTCGGTCTGTTCCAAGAACACAGCGTGCACTGGGATTTTGCCCAAACGCGCATTCGCAGCGCCGGACGCAAAGTCAGACTGTTGAACCTGTTTGGCTATACGGGGATGATGAGCCTCGCAGCCGCGCAGGCCGGTGCGGAGGTCACTCATCTTGATGCCAGCCCGAAGTCGAATGGCTATGGCAAAGATCACGCGGCGATGAGCGACCTCGCCAATGCCCCGATCCGCTGGATCGCAGATGATGCCATGAAGTTCACCGCCCGGGAAATCCGCCGCGGCAATCGCTATGATGCGATCGTCCTGGATCCGCCAAAATTCGGACGCGGCACGAAGAATGAAACTTGGCGCTTTGAAGAAGACCTGCCGGACCTGCTTGCCAATGTTCGGGCGCTCTTATCCGATGAGCCTCTTTTTGTGATCCTGACGGCCTATGCGGTGCGCTTGTCGCATATTGCTTTGGCGCAAGCCCTTGCGGGTCATTTAGAGGATTTGGGCGGGCGTATTGAAATGGGTGAAATGGCCCTGCCGCATCTCAATGACACGCGGTTGCTGCCGACATCTATCTGTGCGCGTTGGTCCGCGGCTTAGTTTCGCTCAGTCGCAACAATCGCCACGCAGCTCGTCAACATCACCACCACGGCGCCAATCCAAAGCGGATCAAGGCTGGCGACATCAAATGTGCCGGGGCGGACCTCGTCGAGCGAATGGGTGAGCGAGGCGGCTCGCACACTGACAATGTCAAACAAGCCGCCTATTTGCGACACAGCTGCGCCGACGCCAACACCGCCAGCGCCAAATAGAAGCGGGCCGCGCCAACGCGACCGTTTGCGGATGGGCTGCATCACGCGATCCACAAAAGCTTCGCTCTCAAGCGCCGCATCTTGCGCTTCGAACAGAGCCGTCAGGTCGTCATATTTCTCTTCGCTTTGCATCTTCTCTACTCCATCACGCCACGTCTTCTGCGGCAAGCTGTTTTCGTAGCGCGGCCACGCCGCGATTCACGTGTGATTTCACCGTGCCGAGCGGGAACCCGGTTGCCGTCGCGGCTTCGCCATGGCTGAGCCCCGACGCCACACATAGGACCACGCAAATGCGTTGGTTTTCAGGCAGCGTCTTCAAGGCGCGCTCTAGGTCGAGCTGTTCGGGCAATCGGGCCGCGGAGCTGTCAAAGGCCACGATATGAGCGCCTTCATCAAACTCGACTTCGGTTTTGCGTTTCCGCTTGGCTTGCAAGAACTCGCGATAAGCAATGGTGCAAATCCAAGCCTTAAATGACCCACCACGATAGGACCCGGTCTTCCGCCAGGCCGTCAGAAACGCCGCTTGGGCAATATCGTCCGCCTCAGCCGCATGCCGGGCCAGACGTCGCGCCACACCCCGCACAGCGCCTTGATGGCGCCGGACCAAGGCCTCGAACGCAGCCTCTTGGCCAGAGGCTGCATCGCGGGCGAGATCGATATCTGGTTTCATCCCAAAATCGCCGATCTTGCTTAGTCGTGGCTGAATTTCCACAGGCCGAGATAGGCCAATCCGAGCACGACCGGGAATGAGGAAACCCCAATAATCCCGCGCATCGCTTCAGGTTCATCATGCGGCATGATCGCGCCAAGAATGATAAAGGCGACCCCAAAGGCGATCAGCAAGACGCCACGGCGCAGATCTGATTTGACCGGGTCGTTCAGGAACGACATCCGCTCGATCAGTTCCGGCGAAACTTCTTGGCCTTTCTCTAAGGTCAGCCGCAGCGTCTCATGCGCCGTCAGCCGCTTTTTGTAATTATAATGGCTGAACAGCCAGACAATTGCGACACCAGCCGCAAAAATTGAAATCGGGACGAAAATCTCTTCCATCGCTTTGTATCCTTATCGTTGCACCCTTTTTGCGGGCTCACAGACATAGATGCAATCAAAGGACGGTTTGGATGCAGGCCGGTTACAATTTTGCATTCGACGCGGCGCGAGAGACTTCCGCCCAAGCGGCACTCATCGCCGGAGACCAAGCGTCTGCCGCAAGGATTTCAAAGACATCGGCCATGACTTGATAGAAGCCTTCAAACACATCATCACCAATGCCATAGCCTTCATGATTCATCCGCTCGGCTGAAACAAAGCTGACCGCCACAGGATCATCTTTCAGCAAGCCTTCGGCCATGGTCAGCGCCTCATTCAGCATATGCCCCCGCGCGCCGAGATCGGTGTCGAGGACGAAGAGCGGCTCGAATTCAGGAAAGCGTTGGAACAGCGCCGCATAGACCGGCGGCACGACATCGTCGCAACGCTCTGCGACGGCTTCGAGACTGGCATTGAATGCGGCGAGATGGGTCATGCTGTTGGCTCCGGACGTAACGCATAGATACACGCTTCAATCATCAAGCCATCGCAAACGACGGTGACAATCACGCGCTCATATTCCTCGCCTTCAAATTCATCGAGGCGCGGCCAATGCTCTGGCAGATCGGGCGACTCCAAAACCTGGACGTCCACGCGCGGCGCTTCGGGGTCGAGACGAATACCCGGATAGCCTTCCGCAGCGCCCCAGCCTGAGGCGACTAAGTGGCCATGCACGAAACCCTGCCGCCACGTGCCTTGGAGGGCTTCAAGCTGATCATGATTGCTCCGCCCTGGCGCGAGTGTGCCATAGACGGCGAGACGGTGGTGGGCGGTGAGCGAACGCATGCGCTCTGTTTAGAGCGAGCTCACCGCATCGATCAATTGGACCTTTCGCGCGTAGCCTCTGGGGCGCTCATCCTGAGCGAAGTCGAAGGATTAGCGCGGTACTTCCAGAACGTGCCGCTTCATCCTTCGACTTCGCTCAGGATGAGCCTCGTTCCAAGATCAAACCATCCATTTAAAGCGGAATATTATCGTGCTTCTTCCATGGATTGCTCAACTCTTTGCCTTGCAGCTGGCGCAAGGCTTTGGCCACGCGCCGGCGGGTTGAGTGGGGCATGATGATATCGTCAATATAGCCTTTGCGGGCCGCGACATAGGGATTGGCGAAATTGTCTTCGTAATTCTTGGTGTGCTCGGCGATTTTCGCCTCATCGCCAATATCTTTGCGCAAGATAATCTCTACTGCGCCTTTCGCGCCCATCACAGCAATCTCAGCGGTCGGCCAAGCATAGTTCACATCGCCGCGCAGATGTTTGGAACTCATCACATCATAAGCGCCGCCATAGGCTTTGCGGGTAATCACGGTGACTTTCGGCACGGTCGCTTCAGCATAAGCGAAGAGCAATTTGGCGCCGTGTTTGATCAGACCGCCATATTCTTGCTTGGTGCCAGGCATGAAGCCAGGCACGTCGACAAAGGTGACGATCGGAATGTTGAAACAATCACAGAAACGGACAAATCGCGCGCCTTTGCGCGAAGCATCAATGTCGAGCACGCCGGCCAGAGTCATCGGCTGATTGGCGACGAAACCGACGGTCGAGCCTTCCATCCGGCCAAAGCCGCAAATGATATTGGCGCCAAAGGCGGGACTGATTTCGAAAAAGTCGCCTTCGTCGACGGTCTTCTCGATCAATTCCTTCATATCATAAGGCTGGTTCGGATTGTCCGGGATCAGGGTGTCGAGGCTATTATCGACCCGCTCAATCGTATCATAAGTCGGCCGCACCGGCGGTTCTTCGCGATTGGAGCCGGGTAGGAAATCAATCAAGCGACGCATTTGCGTCAGCGCTTCAATATCATTCTCAAACGCACCATCGACCACGCCCGATTTGGCCGCGTGCACACTGGCGCCGCCAAGGGTCTCGTGGGTCACTTCTTCATTGGTCACCGTTTTGACGACGTCCGGGCCAGTCACGTACATGTAAGAGGTGTCTTTGACCATAAAGATGAAATCGGTGAGCGCCGGTGAATACACGTCTCCCCCGGCACATGGCCCCATAATCACTGAGATTTGCGGAATGACCCCTGACGAGAGGACATTCTCCATAAAGATATCCGCATAGCCCGCCAGGCTATCGACGCCTTCTTGAATGCGAGCGCCGCCGGCATCGAAAATACCGATCACGGGCGCACCGACTTTTGCGGCGGCTTTCTGGACTTTGACGATTTTCTCGGATTGGGCCAGCGACAAGGAGCCCCCGAACACTGTGAAGTCTTTTGAAAACACATAGACCAAACGCCCATTAATGGTGCCGGACCCAGTGACCACGCCATCGCCAGGGATGCGCTGTTTTTCCATGCCGAAATCATGGCTGCGATGTTCGACGAACATATCGGTTTCTTCGAAACTCTCCTCGTCCAGCAGCAGAGCCACACGCTCGCGCGCGGTGAGTTTGCCTTTTTCGTGCTGGCGTTCAATGCGGGCTTTGCCGCCCCCGAGCCGGGCTTTCTCGCGTCGCGCCTCAAGCGCTTCGATTACGTCCTGCATTTTGATCCGTCCTCTGACATGTCGCACTGGTGACGGGTTTTAATGGTGCCAATGCGAAGAGCAAGGTGCCCACCAATGCAAAACGGGCCTCCCCAAGGGGAAGCCCGTCCGTCCTTTCATTCTGAAAGTATTGGCGATTACTTATAATAGCCGCCATGATGGCCACGATTGCGATACCGCTGACCACGCTGTGGGATGCCGTAAATCTCGCGCACTTGATCACCACGTCGGACGATACAGGTCACAGGGCGTTCAAAGTCGCGGCGACGGCCTTCAAACTCGACCTCGTTAAAGGTGACGCGGAACCCGCGTGGCCCAATCTGCTCGGCATAGCGACCATCATCAAAATCGACATCACGGAAGCCGAGATGATAGGCCTCGCTTTTAATCGCCTGTCGACACGCACGTATCGCGCGGCGCTTAATCTGACGATTGGTGCGCCGATCTGAATAGCCATAATACCGACCATTCGAGTAGCCGACATGGCCGTAACCGCGGTCACGATAGCCGAAATGCAAAGCGCCATTGCCGGTTTGCACCGTGATGCTGCCCGAGACGCGTTTGTTCGACTTGCCATGGTCAGCCAGCGCTGGAGCGGCGAAGAGCAGAGGCGCCGCAAGGGCAAGCGCGGCTGCTCGAGGTTGCATGATACGATTTATCATGATTGCAGCTCTACACAGACCGTTTCAACCCAGCCTGAGCGCCACGTTCGGCCAGCATTCATGTCGACAAATCGCTGCCCGAACATTGCCATCATGATCGATCAAGGTCAGGTTAGCGGAATCAGGGATGCGCGGATCGGTGCGCAAATTTGACCTTGGGGATAAAAATGAAACTGTTTACAATCAGCGCATTAGCACTGGGAATCACTCTGACAGCAACAGCGCAAGATGATAGCCGCGATAGCGAATTGGTGACGTCACTCAATCAAACAGACATTCGATTTGTGGCAGAATCACTGGGTCACACGGTTCGCCGCGACCTCGATGAGAGCATTGGCGTCCTCGCCGTCTATGAAGACGAAGAGACCAATGAAGAATTGCTCTACGCGCTGCAAGGCAAAGCCTGTCAGGACGAGGTCAGCTGCCTCGGATTGGAAGCAACAGTTATCTTTTCTGGCAGTTTTACGCCAGCGGACGCGAACGACATCAACACGCGCTGGGCCGCGATTAAAGCAACCGAACGGGACGAAAACCTCTATCTCTCGCGCTATCTCATCCTCGACGATGGCCAGAGCATGGGTAATATCCGCACCAATATCCGCAACACTTTGGCGATCGCCGAACTGGTGCAAGAGGAGCAAACAGCCGCCATCGAAGGCGCCGCAGAGAACGTCAGAGCTTCGATTGATGATATCGATTTTGGCGAAGACGCGGGCGATTACGCGCTAGACGGCGCCTGTGATGATGCCCGTTTTTCTGAGGATGGAGACGATTGGACCTATCAGCGCAATCATGTGCTGCGCGATGCCTCGGACTGCCGCTCATTGTATGCCTCAGGCGAGCTCACCTTGTTTCTCGATTTTGGCGACAATTCAGGCGAATATGCCAATGATGATACATGCGATGATAACCGGTTTACCGGCGAAGGACGATCTATCCTTCAGACGGATAGCCATGTGAAGCGCGACGCAGTCGACTGTATTATCGCCTATCGCGCCGGCACGATTGCTCGCCCTGAATAGAACCACAAACTTAATCTTCGTCAGAGACTTTGCCGCGCAGGGCCTTCACGGCCCCGCGCTGCTTTTTAGTCGTTAAGCGTCGCCGGATCGACGCGCGCGTTGGCTTGGTTTTGACCCGTTTACGCGGCGGTTCGGCAACCCCGCGGATCATCTCGGCAAGGCGTTTACGTGCGGCTTCCCGGTTCAGCCCCTGGCTGCGATGATCCTTCGCCTCGATCAGAATGTCGCCATTTTGGGTTAAACGCGCCCCATAACGGCGACGGAATCGCGCTTTGACCGGTGCTGGAATGGAACTGGACTCCACATTCCACCGCAGCTGGACCGCCGTAGAGACTTTATTGACATTCTGCCCGCCCGGCCCGGAGGCACGGATAAACCGTTCCGAGAGTTCCCATTCGGGCACTCGGATGGTTTCGGTCACAAAGACGTGATCGCGATCGGACATGAAAGCTCCGTTCAGGGTCAATTCAGGCGGCCCTTTTAGGGTGGGATACAAGGCTTGTCACGAACAGCCGAAACTGCGGGTGCCAGAGGGGCGCCGAAACACAGAAAGGGAGGCGACCCATGTCCATCCTCTCAAAATTATCCGCAAGCGTTGCGGCCATTGCATTGATGGCTGGGACACTCGCGCCTGTGGCTTTCGCTGATCGCGACCGCGATCGACGACCACAATTTTCATCACAAGACCGCATTCAAAATGGGCGCGACCAGGCCCGGTCTGAACGCAATCGCCAAGCCAGGATTGATCGCCGTGACGGGCGCAGCAATGTGCGTGCGCCGCGCGATACCATTCGCGGTGAACGCAGCATGAGCCGAGATCGCAACGAGACGCGGCGCCAGGAAAGACGAACTGAGCGAAGAACAGAACGACGCGACAATCGTCAATTCGAGCAACGTCAAGAAAGACGGACCGAACGGCGACAAGAGCGACGTGCCGAACAACGACAAGACCGTCGCTTCGAACAGCGCCAGGAACGGCGTGCCGAGCGTCGTGACGATCGTAGGTTTGAACAACGTCAGGAACGCCGCGCTGAGCGTCGTGATGATCGCAGGTTTGAGCAACGCCAAGAACGACGTGCTGAGCGGCGCGATGATCGCCGGTTCGAACAACGTCAGGACCGTCGTGCCGAACGCCGCGACGATCGCCGGTTTGAACAACGTCAAGACCGTCGTGCCGAGAGACGCGCGGATCGCCGGGCGGATAATCGCCGCGAGAATCGACAAATCCGTCGTAACTCATACGATCGCGGCTACAGCCAAGCGCGTCGAGACATACGCTCGCGCAATCATGATCGCTATCATAATAATCGCAATCGGCATGCCGATCGCCATTACCGTCACCGCGATTATCGGCATGATCGGCACTATCGCCATCACCGCAATTTCAACCGGTATTATCGCCGCCACAATAATGGCTATCACTATCGCCATCATTATCGTCGGCACAATTTCCGGCATTATTCGCCGCGCGCCTATTATTGGGGTGGACACCGTCCGTTCTATTATTACTCGCGCCCGACCTTTAGCTTTGTCTATGACAGCCGCTATATCCCGCGTTACCGGATCGGTGGTCATTATGGGTACCACACCAATACGATCATCATAGGAGACTATGATTATTGGGGCCTTTATGATCCTCCGCACGGTTATCACTGGGTCCATGACTATGATAGCGGCGATGCTATTCTCGCCTCTATCGCAACCGGCGCCATTATCGGCCTGGTGATCGGCGCCCTCGCCGATTAGAGTCCCCCGACCAGCGCGCCCTTCTCGCGCGCTCTGGGAACACCCACTGAGTTCGCTCAGTGGGTGTTTTTTTGCGCAAAGATCAATTTTTTATGTCTTCTGGCCAACATTCACCTTTCATTAGGCATGACTCATGCTTAATTCGAATCGTCCGGCAAAAAGATTTCAGGTCCGGACATAGTCGTTCAACAGCTGAAAGGAGGTGATCCAATGTCAAGTGAGAAACCAGGAACGGTGATTGGATCCGTTTGTGTTAAGGGTTTCATGGAGCAGCCTCTGGGTACCCAATAGCACAGTCTTGAGGCTGCCTGCATGAGGGAAACCTCTTACGCAGAGTTGAACGCAGCCAAGGATTCAAGAGCCATCCGGCTCACGGACCCCAGCCGAGACCCGGCTGGGGTTTTCCTTTTGCCTAATCATACCATCGACAAAAACTCGCCCCACTTTTCCGCTACCCTTTCGTAAAGGCAATCATATGGAGGAAGAGATGGCCCGTATTCTGGCAATAACCGCATTGGCTGGCTTGAGTCTCTCGCTCGCCCATACAGCAAACGCTGCTCCATTGATCCGGGATGCAGCGAGCTTCGAAACCGTGACGATTGAAGGGGTCAACCTGGCAACCACGCCGGAAGATGCGTTCAACACCTTAATCACCGCCGGATACCAAGCTGGCCCAATCGAAGAATTTGAGGATTGGGAATATGGTACAATCGAATTTGTTCGCGGATCTTATGGTGGACCAGACGGACTATCGTCAATTACCCTTGGACGCGCAGATAGCATGCTGGTCTTTCTGACCCAGTCTTTGAACAAACCTGGGATCGATGTTGCCGCCGAGATTGGCGCGATGCAAACCCATTTCGGCATAGCGAGCGATGAAACCGACTGCCGCGTCAATCGCTCTGGCACCGGTGGCAGCTGCGCCGTGCGCGATCAAGAGCGGCCTGACGACGTCACCATGAAGTTCACGATGACGGCGCAAACAATGATGATTTTGCGCAGCGTGTCGCGTCCTAAAAAGCTAAAAGACACTTTGTAACCGCGCATTGAACGCGACAGCTGGGCACGCTTGACCGAACGCCCTGCATCCGCCTAGGTCGCGGCATGCGTCCGCTTTTTGCTCTACCGATCGCCGTCCTCATCGCTGCCTGCGGTAGCGGGGCTACACCCCCCCAACCCGAAAATCTTTGCGCCGCCCCAGGTGCGAGATGCGTCAGCGCGCCAGCGAGAGATGTCGTCGCGGTCGATGGCGATACGTTTGAGCTGCAGCGTCTGACGGATCGTGGCACGGAACGCATTCGCTTACGACTGATCGGCTGGGATAGCCCGGAATCTGGCAATAGCGCCGCTTGCGCCGCCGAAGATCGATTAGGCCAGCAAGTGGAAGTGCGCGCCAAAGCGCTATTCGACGAAGGTCAGACCCTGACTTTCAAACCCGAAGGAACCGACCGCTTTGGCCGCACCCGCGCGCATGTCTATCTCGATGGCAGCCATATAGGCTGGCTATTGGCCAAAGAGGGTTTGTCTAAGCCGTGGCCAACAGAAAGCGTCAAACCAACTTGGTGCGATGGCGAATAGGCGCGCCGTTAAACCTTGATACCAAATGAATAATCTGCAACTTGAACAATCGGTCCATAGCTTGCTTGTATAAACCGTATGCGTCCTCACGAGTCTCGATTTCAGCCAGGCCGGACCTGGTATTTCACCCTGAATCTGGCGGATGAAAATAGCCAGCTTCTGACCCGGCATTCGGGTTTGCTGGCCGAAAGCTCCCGCGATGTAGAAGGCCTGTACCCGTTCGACGCTTTGGCGGTGGTCATTCTCCCCAACCATATGCACCTGATATGGACACTGCCGGAAGATGATCTCGACTATGATCAGCGGATTTCGCATTTGCGATCTGGGTTCAGTCGGCGGGTCGTAGACCAAGGCATCGTGGACGCGAAAAAGCAAAAAGGCCCAATCTGGCAACAACGCTATTGGGACTATCAGGTCCGCGACTTGGTCGATCTTGAACGTCATATTGGCTATATGCACGGCAACCCCGTCCGGCATGGCTTGGTCTCCCATCCTGACAAGTGGCGCTACTCGACGTGGCATAAGTATCGCGAAGATGGGTTCCTGTTATGGACAATCAAACCGCTCGGCACAGCAGGCGAACCCTAGACCAGGCACTGCAAAACCAACACCAAGCGCCGCGACGGCAGGTCTCGCAAGCGCTTTTAATTTACCAGCATCTCGGCCTAAACTGGGGCTAAAGATCATTCAGATGTGAAGAGATGACGCTATGCCCGCAATTGCCATGACCCCACAACAAGTTTCTGACTATATCGCCCAAGCCGGACGCGACGCTTGGGTCGTTCCTGGTATTCCAGAAACAACACCCCGCCGCCCGATTGCAAAAGTCGGTGTGATCGGTGCTGGCACCATGGGCGGCGGCATTTCGATGAATTTCGCGACGGCGGGTATTCCTGTAACGATCCTGGAGCGGCAGCAAGAGGCACTCGACCGTGGCCTGGGCGTGGTCCGCGGGCATTATCAGCGAAGCGCGGATAAAGGGCGGTTCCCCGTTGAAGAAGTCGACGAGCGGATGGGTCGCCTGACCGGCACGCTAACCATGGATGATTTCGCAGATTGTGACCTCATCATCGAAGCCGTGTTTGAAGATATGGATTTGAAAAAACAGATCTTCACGGACCTTGATCGGATTGCGAAGCCAGGGGCAATTCTGGCGACCAATACATCGGCCTTAGACATTGATGAAATTGCCAGCGTGACCAAGCGGCCTGAAGACGTAATTGGTCTCCACTTCTTCTCGCCCGCGAATGTTATGAAACTGCTGGAAATCGTACGGGCGGATCATACCGCCGACGATGTCATCGCCACCAGCATGGATCTGGCCAAAACGATCAATAAAGTCGCGACCCTGGTGGGGGTATGTCCAGGGTTTGTCGGCAATCGCATCCTGTTCGCGCGCCAGGCCCAAGCGCAGAAACTGGTTGGCAAAGGTGCGATGCCTTGGGATGTCGACGCCGCGCTGAACGCGTTCGGGTTCCGTATGGGGCCGTACCAAATGTCAGATCTTGCGGGCTTAGACATTGGCTGGAAAAAAGGCGCCAAAACAGCAAACCCAATTCGCGACGCGCTTTGTGAGCTCGATCGCCGCGGTCAGAAGACCGGCGCGGGCTATTACGATTATGACGAGGACCGCCGCCCAATCCCATCCGAGGTCACCGCGAAAATCATCACCGAGATTACCGGCGTCGAACCCGGCGGCGCGCCAGATCAAGATGAGATCATCGCCACGTGCATCTACCCAATGATCAATGAAGGCTTGAAAATCCTGGAAGAGAAAAAGGCCCAGCGCGCTTCGGACATCGATATTGTTTGGTTGAACGGCTATGGCTGGCCGGCCGACAAAGGCGGCCCCATGCTGTACGGCGATATGGTCGGCGCAGAAGCGGTTCTCGCGACCATGGAAAAACTTGGCGATGATGATGAGCGTTTCGCGCCATGCGCAACTCTAAAACGCCTCGCATCAGAAGGTGGCCGGTTTACCGAAGTCGAACCTGGCTAATGCCCGACGCCCCTACCCCCTTCGCTGGCACATATGATTATGTCATTGCGGGTGCGGGGTCAGCGGGTTGCGTGATTGCCAATCGCCTCTCTGCCAATCCGAGCAACCGGGTACTCTTGCTTGAAGCGGGTGGGCGCGACAATTGGATTTGGTTTCACATTCCGGTCGGGTATCTGTTTGCGATTGGAAACCCGCGCTCGGACTGGATGTTCGAAACCGTATCACAAGCCGGATTGAATGGCCGGGCGTTGAACTATCCGCGCGGCAAAGTGCTGGGCGGCTCCGCTGCGATCAATGCAATGATTACGATGCGGGGCCAGGCCGCTGATTATGATGCCTGGCGCGACCTCGGTCTTTCAGGATGGGGCTGGGAAGATGTCCAGCCTGTCTTTCGCGATCTGGAGGATCACTTTCTCGGCGAGAGTGCCGATCATGGCACTGGCGGGGATTGGCGCGTCGAAGCCCCGCGAGTTCATTGGGACATTCTCGACGCGGTACGGGCCGCCGCGGTCGAAATGGGTATTCCTAGCACGCCCGATTTCAATACTGGAGACAATGAGGGGGCGGGCTATTTTCACGTCAATCAAAAAGCGGGCCGCCGATGGTCGGCCGCGCGGGGGTTTCTGAAACCCGCCTCCAATCGTCCAAACTTGCGGATTGAAACCGGCGCCCTCATCGAGTCGGTTTCGCTCGAGGGCGCGCGTGCAACGGGATTGGTGTTTCACCTGAGCGGGCAACGCTTTCAGGTTAAGGCAGAGGCAGAAACGATCTTAAGTGCCGGGTCGATTGGCAGCGTCCAGATCTTGCAGCGGTCCGGGATCGGACCAGCTGAGGCATTAAAGGCCGCGGGTGTTCAACCCGTACACGATTTGCCAGGGGTCGGCGCGAATCTGCAAGACCATTTGCAACAACGCGCGATTTACAAAGTCTCGAATACGGTGACGTTAAATCAGACCTATTATTCCCTGTTTGGCAAAGCCAAAATGGGCCTCGACTATTTGTTCCGGCGGCGTGGGCCATTGACCATGGCGCCCTCGCAGCTTGGCATTTTCACGCGCTCCTCTACCGCGCATGAGCGGGCCAACATTCAGTTTCATGTGCAGCCGCTTTCGCTGGATAAATTCGGGGATCCATTGCATCGCTTCCCGGCGATCACAGTGGCCGCATGCAACTTACGCCCCAGCTCGCGCGGGCACATCCGCATTAGCGGACCCAGCATTGAAGCCGCGCCCGTGATTGATCCCAATTATCTCGATACGGAAGAAGATCGCCAGGTTGCCGCGGATGCTATTCGTGTGACCCGACAATTGATGCAGCAAGCCGTGCTCGCCCCGTTTGAGCCCGACGAGTATCTACCCGGCCCAGACTATCCAGACGATGATTTAGCGCGCGCCGCAGGGGACATTGGGACGACCATTTTCCATCCCGTCGGAACGGCAAAAATGGGACCCAAGAGCGATCCCAATGCCGTGGTCAATGACAAGCTGCAAGTTCGAGGGATCGACGCCCTTCGCGTGATCGATGCGTCCGTGATGCCGACCATTACGTCTGGCAACACAAACACACCCACCATTATGATTGCCGCCAAGGGCGCAGACTTAATCGCTCGCGGCTAAGACAGCTCACGCTCGAACAGAGCCAACATACGGCCCCAGGCGCGTTCGGACTGTTCTGGATTATGCGCCCTTGAATCGGTTGGAACCCAGCCATGCATCGCATCGGCATAGACTTCGATTTCCGCCGGCACGCCTGCGGTTTCGAACGCGGCGATCAATGCCCCTTGCGCCTCTGGATCGCGTTCGTGATCATTCTCGGCAATCGCAATCAGGACACCGCCATCAATCTTTTGAGCTAGACGATGCGGGCTATTCTCGTCATCGGAGACCAACCCTCCGCCATGGAAGGATGCGGGTGCCCGAACCCGACCGGGTGCTGCGGCGGCCGCGCGGAGCGTCCAAGAACCGGTCATGCAAAACCCAATCGCGCCAATCCCGCGATCTGTGTCCACTGCATCTTGTTGATCGAGCCAGGCCACATAGGCCGTCGTGTCGACCCTGACGGTTTCAGGCGACAAGGCGCTATAGTGCGGGCCAACCTTTTCGCGGCCACCCGGATCCCGGATGGTCTCGCCATCCTGAAAAAGGCGCCCGGTGTGCGTGCGATAATAAGGGTTCATCGCGAGAACCGCATAGCCAGAACCAGCCAGGCGGCGGGCCATATCAAAGAAAGCCGGACGGACGCCATGAATGTCAGGCCACATAATGACAGCGGCATGCGCGCCAGAAGCGGGGTGGATGAATATTCCGTCCGCCTCGCCCGCCGGGGTCGGTACGCGGACTTCGGCTTCGGTGATCCCCTCGCTTGGTGCGTCCGTTGCTGTGGCGCAGCCTGCGAGTGCGAGGCCTGAAGCGGTGACGGCAGCGGTTGCCCCGAGCGAAAACCCGCGACGCGTCATTTTCTTGCGCTCCAACCACGCATCCAGCTCACGCTCAGTCGTTTCATCACACATAGTGGCACCCTCTCTGCTTCGATACTTGTCCGAAACCAAGTTGATCAGATTGGGATAGACTTCAAGACAAAATCGCCTGTCGCGGATGTCGACGTCCTCAACGGCAAGCCATGCCTACCTTACCCAAGCCCCCGGCGCATTGGTGCGATAGCCAAGCGACTGATAGGCCGCATCGACGACGCTCTGCCCCCGCGCATTGAGCAAGAGACCAGATCCCATTTGATTCATCGTATAGCTGAACGCCAGACCGCATTCAGGATCGGCAAACCCGATCGATCCACCTGCGCCACATGACCGAATGCGGTCTCTCCAATGATCGCACTCATTTGATCGCCTTGCGGATAAGCGCGGTTGTCCATCGACTTCATAAAGCCAGAGGCAAATCGCGTTGGCGCCAAGAGCGTCGCATCTATCCCCGTGGCTGTGGTGACGCGCGACATGGCAGCCAAACGATCGGCCGAGACCAATGAGCCATCATTCGTGGCCAGCGGTGTGTACCAAGCCACTTGCCCGCGTGCATTGGAAATACCGCCAGCGCCGCCAATTTCTGCCTTGTGCGCCTCGGGATCATTCATGTCCCAGCCGCCATTGTTCAAGAAGGACTTGGCTTGCAGCGAGTCTGGCTCTGTGAAGAGTTTCATGGTGAAGGCCGTCGGAACGTCGCCCTCTTTGGGTACATACAATCGGATTGGGGCGATGGGTTTGGAGAAATCATCGGGCACGCCAATCCAGAAATCTGCACCGGTTGGCGCAGCAACTTCATCCGCAAAGAATTGCCCGAGTGATTTCCCGGAAACCCGGCGCACCAATTCGCCAACCGTCCAACCAAAATTGACCATGTGATAGCCATTGCGCGTACCTGGTTCCCACCAGGCTTCTTCATCCTCCATGCGCGAAATCATATAGTCCCAATCGAGATAACCGCCCTCGCGGATGGGATCGCGATTGGTCGGGACGGCACTTTCATGGTTGAGCATCATTTGAACCGTGGTGGCTTCTTTTCCGTTTTTAGCGAAGCCTGGCCAATAGGTTGAAACGGGCGCAGCCGGGTCGAGCAAACCGCGATCGATCAAGATATGCGCGCACAGCGCCGTCGCCGCTTTGGTACATGAAAAAACGATAGAGACGGTGTCTTCTTGCCAGGCCTCACCCGTGTCCGGATTAGCCATACCGCCCCACAAATCGACTTTGGTTTCGCCGTCCACGCTTAAGCAAACAGACGCGCCAACTTCGCCGCGTTCAGCAAAATTGCGCTCAAATTCTTCTTTCACTTAGGCAAATTGTGGATCGCAATGACCTTGCACCTGGCTCATCCCGGGGTCTCCTCCTATATGTGCCTCTATAGAAGCAGGGTTTCGAGCGCAGCGCGAGGCTGACTTTGGGGCACGCAAGGCAAAGGACCCGAGCATGGCAAACAAGCAGGCGATCTTTTTAGAAGGCAATCTGCTGCGCCATATTATCATCATGGCATCATCAGCCAGTATTGGACTGGTCTCGATTTTCCTGGTCGATTTTGCCGACCTTCTTTTCATTTCAATGCTCGGAGAAGCGGAGCTGGCCGCCGCTGTTGGCTTTGCCGGAACCGTTCTGTTTTTGACCTTTTCGGTGTCGATTGGCCTGACCATTGCGACCAGCGCCTTGGTGGCGCAAAGGCTTGGGCAAGGCGAGCCATTGGAGGCCCGCAAAATCGCCTCCAGTGTGATGGTCTTTGGCGGTCTGGTGAGCATTATCCTTGCCGCAACATGCTGGATCTTTGCGCCCAATCTGCTTGGCATCATAGGCGCAAAAGGTACGACGCTCGACTTGGCTGTGCGCTATTTCCGGATTGTCGTCACCGCCATGCCGATTGCTGCGATTGGCATGATGGCAACGGGTATTCTCCGAGCCCGCGGCGACGCCCGGCGGGCGATGACCGTCACCCTGACCGCTGGCGCCGTAAACGCGATTCTAGACCCAATCCTGATCTTTGGATTTGGCCTTGGTTTGGATGGCGCCGCCTATGCCTCCGTGGCTGCCCGGTTCGCGACCCTGGCCACAGCGCTCTACCCGATTTTCAAACACTATGGTGGCTTTGCAAAGATTGACGCTGCCCGGTTTAAGCGCGACCTCGCCCCGATTGTCGCCATTGCGGCGCCTGCCATGCTGACCAATGTTGCAACGCCGATCGGTAATGGCTTCGTGACCCGTGCAATCTCGGACTTTGGCGACAGCGCCGTCGCCGCCATGGCGGTCGCGGGCCGCCTTACGCCTTTGGCGTTTTGTGTGATCTTTGCCCTCTCTGGCGCGGTCGGACCGATAATCGGTCAAAATTTTGGCGCCAAGCAATTCTCTCGTGTGAGAGGCACTTTGATCAAGGCGGTGCAATTCACGGCAATCTATGTCGCCGCGATGTGGGCCGTTTTGATGCTGACGCATGGCTTCATTTCAGACAGTTTCAAACTGAGCGAAGAAGGGGCGAATATCATTTTCTGGTTCGCGCTCGTGGTCGCACCGCTTTTCCTCTTTAATGGGACTTTGTTCGTCTCAAACGCGGCGTTCAACAATTTGCGACGCCCGCTCTTCTCGACCTTTTTGAACTGGGGAAAGAACACGATCGGCGTGGTGCCGTTCATTGCGGTTGGTGCGGCCATGGGCGGCGCGCCTGGCGTTCTGATTGGCCAGTCCATTGGCGGCGTCCTGTTCGGGATCGTTGGGTTCTGGCTCGCCTATCGTCTGGTCAACCGTTATGAGAGCGGCGATTCAGACCCGGACAAAGGCATGCAAGTCCCGCTCATGCGGCGGCGCGCGGAAGCGCCGTTCAATTCACCGCGTTCGTAAGTCAGCAAACCGCTAAAACCCGTCCTCCAGCCAGTCGGAAAAGAAGTTTTGCTTTCGCTGGTCATCTTCCAGCGCCGCCTCCGGTGCGCGGTGCAGCAGTCGCACCTGATCGCCTGGGCGCATTAGTCCAAGAAGGTGTCGAACGCAACGCGCAATGCTGGCAATGCGAGGGTATCCGCCCGTGGTCTGAGCATCGCAAGAGAGGACAATTGGAAGTCCCGACGGCGGACATTGTATGGTTCCTGGAAAGACCGGAGCGCTCTTCATCATGCCATCGCTCTCTACGGTGAGCGTGTGCCCCGTTAGCGCCAGCCCCATCCGCGTCGCCTGACGCCCGATGGTGAACATTTCAGAGAATAAAGCTCGCTCAGAATCGGCGGTGAGCAGATCCGTTTCCGAAGACCGAGTGGCTCTGAGCGCGAATTGATGGGTGAAAACGGGACGCAAAGCCTCCGGTGTTTCGAGCGTATCGCCGAACGTGGTAGAGCCTCTCGCGCGGATAGTATCGTCAGCCCGCAGCGCCCGTCCCTCTAAGCCGCCAATCTCTGCTGTTAAGTAGGTGGATGTTGATCCAAATTGCACCGCCGCTTCAAACGCGGAATGAATGGCGAGATAAGCGCGCACACCTTGGACCGGTGGCGCGAGGGTCAGCGTATCGCCAGGTTGCAAATGTAGCGTCTTGTGGAAAGAGTGTGCCTGCCCAGAAACGGCCAAGTCCGAAGGCGCGCCCGCTAAGGCCATGGAACACGCAATCTCAATCTCCGCTTCAAACCCACCATAAGTGATTTCCAGACAGGTCGCGTCTGCAGGATTGCCAACCAGCCGATTGGCCAGCGCCATAGACAGAGGATCCGCCGGTCCAGCATAGGGCATACCAACGAAGCGCTGCCCTATTCGCGCTTGTCCTTGCAGGGTTGTCTGTAATCCAGCTTTTCGAATGCGCAGCATCTATGCCGCCTTAAACTTGAGACGCTGCCCCGATTGAAAGAAAATCGGGGCGCCTGAGATTGGACCGGTGAGCGGCTTTGATAAGCGCCCAATCAGTGGCCAACCGCCAGGCCCTGCCAGCGCATAGATGCCGGTAAAGGCGCCGCTGACACCAACCGAACCAGCGGCAACGCGTAGTCTTGGATCGCTCAATCTAGGAATTTTGACATCCTCAGGCAGGCCAGAGACATAGGCAAATCCGGGTGTAAACCCCATCATCTCAACAGTATGAGTTTGCCCGGTATGCATCTCGATGAAAGCCTCAGCTGATAGATTTAAAGCCTCACAGACCCATTCGAAGTCAGGCCCCTTTTCGCCGCCATAGTGAATATCGAGTGTGATGATTGGCGTGTCGGGCAATGTCTCATCAACGGCAAAGTCTATCCCCTGCAACCAATCGGATACTTGCTGCGCACTCGCCGGCGCAAACTTTACGCATACCGTCTCAAGCCCTGCGACAACATCTTCAGCCAATTCCGCCTTACGTAATGTCCGCGCAATCCACTGCGCCTGTCGCGAGCTGTCCACACGAATTTCAAAGACATCATCGGCGACGCGATTGGGGCTCAATTTGTCGGACATAGAGCGATCCCATGGTCTTCCAACACCGCCTTAATGGCTATGGCCGCGTCCAGCGCAGCAGGCGTATCGCCATGGACACAAATCGTCGCCACAGGAAGCGCCAGAGCCCCACCATCATACGTTTCAACCAATTGCGTGGTTGCGATCTTGAGGGCCTGACGGGTCTGGTCTTCCGGCGCGTGGATGACGGCCCCATCAAGTTTGCGATCGCGCAACCGTCCATCTGCTTCATAGGCCCGGTCTGCAAACCCTTCCGCGACAAAGGGGATTTCCCGCGCATTGGCGGCAATTTGTAACTCAGACTCCGGCGGCCCGAATAATGCAGCCTCGGGCAATTGCTCCGCCAATACACTGACAATGCTCTGCGCTAATTGTGCGTCTTTCGCGGCCATATTGTAGAGCGCGCCATGCGGCTTCAAATGCGTGAGCGATACGCCCATCTCTTGCGCCAATGCCTTGAGGTTAGAGACTTGTTCCGTGAGCGCGTCTTCTAATGCCGCGCCGGACAAGTCTGACGCCGTGCGGCCGAAATTTTCGCGATCCGGAAATGAAGGATGCGCACCAGCCGCCACACCATTTTCAAGTGCGAGTCTCAGCGCCGTCCGCATTGAGTCAGCGTCCCCGGCATGTCCCCCACAGGCAATATTGCAGCTGGTAACCACAGCCATGAGCTCGGCGTCAAAGGCACAGCCTTCGCCGAGATCTGCATTGAGGTCGATCCGTTTGCTCATGCCATCACGCCCGCTGCGCGTAAGATTAAGCGCAGTCCCAATCCTACTGTGATTAGCACGATCATACCGCCTGCTATGTTTGCGGCAAAAGAATTCGTCTGAGCGCCCAGCAAATCCCGGCGGTTCATAATGTAGAGCAAGAACACAGCGATAATCGGCAAGAGCAAGCCATTGGCATATTGCGCGATTAAGATCAGCGAAACGGGTCGAATACCGGATAGGCTGATCGCAGCGCCGACCAGCACAACCAGCAATGCGGTGCCGCGGAACAGTTGAGATTTGCGCTTTTCGTCTCCGCCTAGGATTTCGCTTAAGGCATAAGCCGTCGCCATAGGCGCTGTGATGGCTGAGGTCAGCCCTGCCGCGAATAAGCCAATGCCGACCACATAACGTGCGGCATCTCCAAACGCGGGCTCAATCGCAAGTGCCATATCGGCTGCGCTATTAATCTCCAGCCCTGACCTGAACAGAGCGCTCGCTGCGGTCGACATGATGAGAATAGAAATCAGCCCGCCAAGACCAATGGAGAGCGCAGAGTCCGTGCGAGCCTGTTTGGGGTCTTCGCCGCCCGACCATTTTCGCTTCGCCGCAGCGGCATGCAGAAACAGATTGTAAGGCACAATCGTTGTGCCGATCAGCGCAACCGCCATCAGGGTTCCGCCATCCGGAATGCGCGGGACCAAGCCGTTCAGCCATTCACCCCAATCGATCCCGACCAAAAACACGCTGACGACAAAAGCGGCGCTCATCACCATGACCAAAGCGATGAGGAGCTTCTCAAGCAGCGCATACCGCCCGACGAGCACCGCGGCCGCCGCGATCAGAGCCAAGCCTGCGACCAACCAAGACTGCCCAGGGGATTGGTCTTTCATCAACGCGTCCAAGCCGAGGGCGCCGCCGCTGAGATTGCCGCCTTCATAAGCGCAATTACCGATAAGTAGCGCGGCAAACACTAAGCCGCCAATGAGCCATCTCTGCCAGTCTGAGGACGTTCCCTGCATCAGGGCTTCGCCCAGCCCGAGCTGCGCGCCCGCGCCCAATCGTGCGGCCATGTCCTGCAAAAGGATTGTCGCGACAGTGGCGAAGACCAACGCCCAGATCAGCGCATAGCCAAAATTACTGCCGGCCAAGGTACACGCCGTGACGGTGCCCGGCCCAATAAAGGCGGCAGCGACGAGTATACCTGGACCAAAACTCCGCGTCATGCGGGCGACCATAACGCAACGCGGAGGCTTGTCGATTAGAGAGGCTGCGAATGCGCCTGTGTGGGCTTAGTGGCAAAGGGCCAATGCTGGCGACGCCTCACTATGCAACATTTTGCTGGTCGTTCCACCGAATAACATTTGGCCAATTCTGGCATGACCATAGGCGCCCATGACGAGCATTGAGACATTATGCGCTGCGCTCGCCTCCAGCAGGCCTTCGGAAATCGCGCCCTCCAATTCTATGGATTTCACATCAAGGCGCTGCTCCTGCAAAATCTCGGTCAGACGGGCTTTTGAATGCTCGCATTCTGGCGACCATTGGTGGCGGACTTTGCCAGGGTGCTCGGCAATG